>CAILDA010000096.1 GCA_903832875.1 uncultured Micrococcales bacterium
ACAAGTAATCAACTAATAGGAGATCTATCGTGTCAGATGTAAAAGAATTGCCAGCTGCAACGCCTGCAATGAAGTTCATGGCCCCAGTCATTCAAATCTCAGTTATGGTAACTGTGATTGTTAGCGTAATCCTCACCATCTTCGCTTGGCCAGTTGCAACTGCAACTCCTAAGAACATTCCTATTGGTGTTACGGCATCTCAGGCTGGTTTAGTTCAAGGAGTTAAGGCTCAATTTGAACAGCAGCAACCAGGTGCCTTCAACTTTATTGAATACCCAGATGTTGCAGCAGCTAAAGCTGCTATTGCTAAGCGTGAGATTTATGGAGCACTAGTGCTAACTCAAACACCGCAGATGCTTGTCGCTTCCGGCGCTTCTCCTGCGATGACACAACTACTCACTTCAGTGAGCGTTCAGCTAGGTGCTCAACTCACAGCCGCTAACGGTATTCAAGTGATCAACTTTGCAGTTGAGGACCTTGCTCCACTTGGCACCAAAGACCCTAGAGGTTTAGGTTTGAACGCTGGTTCACTACCTTTGATCATTGCCGGTATCGTCGTTGGCCTCTTAGGATCAATGCGTCTTCGTAAGACTGGACAGAGATTTGCTGTTGCAGGTATCGCAGGAACTCTAGCTGCTTTCTCCATCGTTGCAATCTTGAACCTTTGGTTAGGTTCGTTACTTGGTAACTACTTCTTAGAAGTCTTGGTTGTTGCTGTTGGTATTGCAGCAGTATCACTGTGCGTTATGGGTGCGTCAGCTCTAGCTGGCCGAGCAGGAATGCTTGGGGTGATCGGTTTGTTCTTTATTATCGGTAACCCAATCAGCGCTGTTGGTCTGCCTCAGGAACTTTACCCAACTGGCTTAGGTGTCTTTGGACAGTACTTGCCACTGGGTGCTGAAGTTAACTTGCTTCGTCGAATTAGCTACTTCCCAGAAGCCAGCACTGTAACTCAGTGGGCTGTTATGGGAGCTTGGTTAGCAGTTGGTGTCTTACTAGTCATGCTAGCTAGCATGCGTAAGCCTAAAACTGCTTAGTTAGAAGAAGTTTCGGAGCCGCTGTCGGGATTCTCGGCAGCGGTTTCGCTTTCTTCATCCTGATGAAGATCTGCCCACTTGTCTTCGTAGTCAGGTTCATCGGTTGGAGTAGCGGAAGCTAGTTCTGCCTGCAGGGCAGTCAGGTCGGTGTTAGGGCTGAAGTATTTCAGCTCGCGAGCAACCTTAGTGTTTTTCGCTTTTTGACGGCCACGCCCCATGGCGAGACCCCCTTTTTGAACTAGGCCAAGTCTTAAGACTTAGGAATCAACAAATCTGCCTCGAGTTTATCAGGCGTTAACCTAACAGCAAGCCTATATAGGCTGCTGTGGAGGAAAGTATCAGGGTTAGCACTGTGTAGAAGGCAGGGGCGGCCTTTCTACCAGTAGCAACCATCTGCCCAACAGCACCAGCCCAAGATGAGAAGGTGGATAAACCACCGGCTAAACCAACAACCAATATGGCCACCCAAGTGTCACTAGCGCCAAAGCGAATAGCTGCAAAACCTGCAATAAAGGATGCAACTGCGTTAGCGCTCAAGATACCCCAGGGGATAGTTCCAGACCATTTACTTATAGCGAAACGAAGAATGGAACCTAAGCCACCAGCTAAAGCGATACCGATTAGAACAACGGGGTTGAATACTTCTGCAAAGTTCATTTCTTCTTACCCCCAAATGTTGCACCAGCTGCGAAGCCGATGAAACCAAAACCAAACATGACAGCTGCTGCTGGCATTGCTAGAAGTGGTGGGTAGTTATAAAGGAACAGTGCGATACCTGACATGGTGGTAAAGCCACCACAGAAACCAGCTGACCAGAATGACTTCTGATCTTCAGATGCGAACCTCGGATTGGTTGTGGTGTATCCAAGGAAAGCTGCACCAACAACATTGACAATTAGTAACGAGATTGATCCAGCATTAGTAGCCCCTAGTGTTAGCTCAAGAACTCCACCAACAAGGTAACGAAGCAGTGAACCGAGAGCACCACCTAAGAAGACTAGAAGATAATCTTTAGGTGCGAATCTAGTCATTCTTGTTTGGGTCCAAGATGTCATCAGGAGTGGCATCTTCTTTAGCTACCATCTTGATGACTTTATTCTTGCCACCTTCATGTCTTCGCATAGCGCTCTTGCCACGAAGACTTTCACCGCGGCGAACATCTCCTGGCATTGGCGCTCTTGAGAATAGGTCAATCTTGTCAGCGGATTCCAATCTCCAAGGGACAAGTACGATCATCGCACCGCGAACATACATCAGCTGTTTGCGGATTCTGTTGGCACGGTGGTTGTGGAAGATGTGCTCCCACCAGTGACCAACAACGTATTTAGGAATGTAGATGGCCATACGCTTCTCAGGATGCTGAGCACGGTATTCAGTTAGGTATTCGCTTAGCGGTGCACCGAAGTCTCTAAACGGTGAAGGGATGATACGAAGTGGAACTTGGATACCGTAGGCGATCCAATCCTTTTCGAATTGAGCAGAGGTTTCAGGATCAACACCAATGTGAACAACTTCTAACAAATCGTGCTTACTAGATAGCGCATAGTCCAAAGCTTTTAGCTGAGGAGCAGTTAGCTTATCCATCAGCACAATTGCATAGTCACCCTTGCTACCAAATATAATCTCAGGCTTGAGTTGGATTTCAGTTTCAACTTCGGCGTAATACTTCTTAGTCTCATACATCAAGATCCAAAGCGCAGGCATGATGATAAAGACCAACCAAGCGCCATGAGTGAACTTGGTTAGGGTAACAATAATCAAAACTGATGAAGTTAAAAGTGCTCCAAAACCATTGATAGCAAGGCCACCAAAGGCTTCTTTTCGAGAAATAGTGTTCTCCCGAAGACCTCTCCGCCAGTGTCTAATCATTCCTATTTGGCCAACGCTAAAAGAGGTGAAAACACCGATGATGTAAAGCTGAATCAGGTCTGTTACAGACGCTTGATAAACCAAGATGAGTCCACCGGCTGCGGCGGCCAGAGAGAGCATTCCGTTGGAATAAACCAAACGGTCGCCTCGAGTCTGAAGCATCTTCGGGGCAAAACCATCTTTAGATAGCACTGAAGAAAGCAACGGGAAACCATTGAATGCTGTGTTAGCAGCGAGTAACAGAACAGCTGCTGTCGCAGCTTGCAAGATATAGAACAGCAGTGAGCCGCCACCAAATACAGCAATACCGATCTGAGCCATTAGTGATTGCTGCGGGTTGGTAGAGAAGAAGTCAACGTTGTTTAGTTGGATTTCTGGGTGTTCAATATATTTCACACCGGCAGTCAGCGCGAGCCACGTTGTTCCTAGGAACATAAGAACAGCTGTTGCGCCCATCAAACTCATGGTTATGTTTGCATTACGGATTTTAGGTGCACGGAATGCAGGGACACCGTTAGCAATAGCTTCAATACCGGTAAGAGCTGAACATCCAGAAGCGAACGCCCGAAGTAGTAATAAGACAACCGCAACTTGAGCTGGGTTATTTAGGAACTCACCTTCGGCTTGAACGTCATAACCGGTTGAAGTAGTTACTAGGGTCTCACCAAGCACGAATACTTTATAGAGACCAGAACCAATCATTACAAATACGGTTGAGATGAAAATGTAGGTAGGGATCGCGAATGAAACACCGGACTCACGAATACCGCGAAGGTTGATACCGAAAATCAAAAGCAAGAAGCCGATTGCTATTTCAACTCGGTAATCAGCTAACTGAGGGAACGCTGAGATTAGGTTATCTGTTCCAGATGAAATAGAAACTGCAACGGTCATCACATAGTCAAGTAACAGAGCTGATGCAACAACTAGCGATGCACCTCGACCTAGATTCTTTTTGGCAACTTCATAGTCACCACCACCTGAAGGATAAGCCTGGATTACCTTACGGTATGAAAGCACGATGACGGTAAGAAGGATTGCCACCATCACAGCAATGCCTGGGGCAAAGGTTAGGAAAGTGACACCGCCAAGAGTCAAGATCATCAAAAGTTCTTGAGGACCGTA
>CAILDA010000097.1 GCA_903832875.1 uncultured Micrococcales bacterium
AACGGTCCTATCTCGGCATTCCTTGAAATTCTTGGTAAGCAGGGCATTGATGTTCAATTGCTTGACTACTCAGAGCACACTCTAGGAGCTTCGAGCGATGCTCAGGCTGCTGCATATATCGAGTTATCCGTTGCAGGTCAGACTCTTTGGGGTGTTGGTATTGATGGAGATATCTCTAATGCCTCGCTAAAGGCTGTCATTTCAGCGGTTAACCGCGCTGTGCGGTAATACTTGATAAGTGCCTACATATCGAGATGAAGCAGTTGTGCTGCGCACCTACAAACTGGGTGAAGCAGATCGCATTGTTACTCTGCTAACTCGTTATCACGGTCAAGTAAGAGCTGTTGCTAAAGGCGTTAGAAGAACAGTGTCAAAGATGGGTGCTCGTCTCGAGCCTTTCATGGTGGCTGACATTCAGTTCTATGAAGGTAAGAATCTAGACACCGTAACTCAGGCGGAAACTATCGGTGCCTACGGCAGTGCTATCACAGATGACTATTCGGCTTTTACTGTTGCCAATGTCATGGCTGAAACAGCAATGCGACTTACCGGAGATGAAAGAGCAACTCAGCAGTATCTTTTACTTGTTGGTGCTCTTCGTTCATTAGCAACTAAAGAACATGATCCAGCACAAATACTTGATAGTTATTTACTCAGAGCATTAGCGGTAGCAGGATGGGCACCTAACTTTGCCGATTGCACAGGATGCAACGCAATTGGTCCGCACGCAGGTTTCGTCATTCAAACCGGTGGTGTTGTTTGTGAGAAGTGCATGCCGCCAGGAGCTGCCATCATCAGTCAGGATGTTGCTGTTCTTCTGGGTTCTTTGCTTGCCGGTGAATGGGAATATATTGAAACTGCTTCTGTTGGCGCTAAGGAGCGAGCATCCGCTATCGTAAGTGCATATAGTCAATGGCATATCGACCGTGGACTTAAATCTTTTAACCATCTGGAGCGAACATGAAATTTGAAGGTCAAGTGCCTGTTCATGTTGCCATTGTCATGGATGGTAATGGTCGTTGGGCTAATGCCAGAGGTCTAACCCGTGTTGAAGGTCACCGTGCCGGTGAAGCAGCTCTTATGGATGTCATTGAAGGTGCTATTGAAGCAGGGGTCAAGTATCTAACTGTCTTTGCTTTCTCAACTGAGAACTGGAAGAGATCTCCAGAAGAAGTTAAGTTCCTCATGAACTACAACCGAGAAGTATTGCGCAGAAGACGTGACGAACTAGATGGCTGGAATGTTCGCATCCGTTGGGCTGGCAGAAGACCTAGGCTTTGGCCAACTGTCATTGATGAACTGTTAACAGCTGAGAAACTAACTGCCAAGAACAAAGGTCTAACCTTCACCATGGCGGTGAATTACGGTAGCCGCATTGAAATTGTCGATGCCATCAACCAGATAGTTGAAGACAGCAAGAGCGGCAAAATCAAAGGTGCTGTTACCGAGAAGACTGTGCAGAAGTATCTACTAACCAAAGACCTACCTGATGTTGATTTGTTTATTAGATCAAGTGGCGAGCAAAGAATCAGCAACTTCTTGCTTTGGCAGTCTGCTTATGCTGAGTTTGTCTTCCTGGATGTGCTTTGGCCTGATTTTTCCAGAAAGCATCTATTTGAAGCTATCGCGCAGTATGCCAAGAGAAGTAGACGCTTCGGCGGAGCCGTGGACAAACCTAAGAGGGCAAAGCCTAATTCCAGATAAACTTTAGGTTCAAGCACCGCATCCAACGGTGCCTAACCAAGGGAGCAACAATGGCCACCCCATCTCGTTTAGATTCAGTTATTTCACTTGCCAAAAGGCGAGGATTTGTCTTTCCTGCCGGAGAAATCTATGGCGGTACCCGTTCAGCCTGGGATTACGGACCACTAGGCGTCGAACTCAAAGAGAACATCAAGCGCCAGTGGTGGCGTTCCATTGTCAACTCTCGTGAAGACATCGTAGGTCTGGATAGCTCAGTAATCCTGCCTCGTAAGGTCTGGGAATCTTCAGGTCACGTCAAAGAGTTCGTTGATCCGCTTATCGAGTGCACCTCATGCCACAAGAGATTCAGAGCAGACCACCTTGAAGAAGCCTTCGAAGAGAAGAAGGGCAGAGCACCTGCTTCAATGGCTGAGATTGCCTGCCCTAACTGTGGTGGTAAAGACATCTGGACTGAACCTAAGTTGTTCAACGGTCTACTAAAGACTTACCTAGGTCCAGTCGAAGACGAGTCAGGGCTTCATTATCTTCGTCCTGAAACAGCTCAGGGTATCTTTGTGAACTTTGCTAACGTACTTGGTGCATCTCGTATGAAGCCACCATTTGGTATCGGTCAGATTGGTAAATCTTTCAGAAACGAAATCACACCAGGTAACTTCATTTTCAGAACTCGTGAATTCGAACAGATGGAAATGGAATTCTTTGTTGAGCCAGGAACCGATGAGACTTGGCATGACTACTGGATCCAAGAGAGGTTGAACTGGTATTTAGATCTAGGTATCAACAGAGATAACCTGCGTCTATTTGAACACCCTAAGGAAAAGCTTTCACACTACTCAAAGCGAACTGTTGACATCGAATACAAGTTCGGTTTCCAAGGTTCAGAGTTTGGTGAGCTTGAAGGTATTGCTAACCGCACCGACTTTGACCTAACTACTCACTCCCGTGAATCAGGTGTTGATCTTTCATACTTTGATCA
>CAILDA010000098.1 GCA_903832875.1 uncultured Micrococcales bacterium
AAAGCCAGGTGAACTTTTGCTTCTAGATGCTGGTGTTGAAGTGGATAGCCTATACACCGCAGATGTGACTAGAACTCTTCCAATCAATGGCAAGTTCTCAAAGTTACAAAAAGAAATTTACCTGGCAGTACTTGAAGCTGCAGATGCAGTATTCGCTATTGCTAAGCCAGGCGTTACTTATTCTGAAATGCACAAAACTGCGATGAAGGTAATTGCTCAAAAAACCGCTAAGTGGGGTTTCTATAAAGGCGGCTATGAAGAATCGCTAAAGCCTGAGAACCAATGGCACCGTCGTTGGATGATTCACGGCACTGGACATCACTTAGGTCTCGATGTTCATGACTGTGCTCATGCAAGACGAGAGATGTATCACGATCACGTTCTTGAAGAAGGAATGATTTTCACTATCGAACCAGGTTTGTATTTTCACAAGGATGACCTAATGGTCCCTAAGGAATTTAGAGGCATCGGTGTTCGAATTGAAGACGATGTTCTGGTAACCAAGAACGGTGTCAAGAACTTAACTGCAAAACTTCCACGAAAGCCTAAAGAAATTGAGAAGTGGATGGCAAAGCTAAAGGCTTAGGCCTCTTGCGCTCCACCTTTAATAAAAGCTTCGGTAACTTCTACTGTTAGCTCGTTTGGCACAACTACTTCATATTTCTTAGCAACAACTAGAGAACCGCTGGAAAAGCTTCTCTTGTTTTTAGCCATGGAGAATCTAATCACTTGAAATAGCATGCCAAAGCCAGCGCCTACCAAGATCGCTGAAGGCAGGCTAAACAGGGCGGTTGTGGTGCCTGTCTTTGAATCAGGTGCTGATCCAAATACCAAAAAGATAAGCAAACCTAACCAAGCACCAGTCATGGCACCACTTCGTGCCACTCTTCCGTAATTGATACGTGCCTTTATTCGTTCAACAGTTGAAAGATCGCTACCAACGATAGCTATAGCGGTGGCTGGGAAGTTACCTCTGAGGATGCGCTCAACATAGGCCACAGCCTCTGGATAACTAGGAAAGTCAGCAACAGCAGTGCCATTTGGAAGTGATGTTGCAATACCAATTGGGTTCATAGGGTTTCTTTTTGCCATCTGACTAGTCTGCCAGAGTCTTACCTCCTCGTCTAAGGTTAAGGAGTGAGTGCAACTAGAGTTTTCGTCGCCCGACTAGCTGGGTGTGGCGTCTTTGACCCTGCCGGTGATCGGGTAGGTAAAGTCATCGACGTTCTAGTGGCATACCGTAATTCAGGTGCTCCAAGGGCTACCGGAATGCTGATTGAGATTACTGGCAGAAGAAGAGTATTCGTCCCTATTGCCCGAGTCACCTCTATTGCCCCAGGTCAGGTAATCACCAATGGCCTAGTTGACCTTAGAAGATTTACTCAACGAGGCCAAGAGGTAAGGGTTATCGCTGAAATGCTTGGCCGCAAGGTCAGCCTGAAGGATGGCTCTGGTCAAGGCACTATCGAAGATCTAGCTATTGAACTAAACGACCGTAAAGACTGGATTGTTAGCGACCTATTCCTTCGTCGCCCTAAGACAACAGCTGCACCATTTGGACGTGGTTCAACCATTTTCAGTGAATGGAACGAAGTAATTGAAGAAGGCAGAACTGAAGAGAGCCAATCAGCAGAACAGTTGATTGCGACATACTCTGACATGTTGCCTGCCGACCTTGCTAGTGCTCTGATGGATCTTCCAGAAGAGCGCATGATTGAGGTTGCTGAGGAACTAGATGACGAGCGTCTAGCGGATGTTTTGGAAGAGCTTCCAGAAGAAGAACAGATTGAAATTCTTCAAGATTTAGATGATCAGCGTGCTGCTGAAGTTCTAGATCTCATGCAACCAGACGATGCTGCTGACCTTATGCAGAATCTGCCAGGAGATCGTGCTGCAGCAATTCTTGATCTTATGGATGAAGAAGAAGCTGATGACATTAGACGCTTGATGCAGTTCGATGAATTTACTGCTGGTGGACTTATGACCACAGAACCAGTAATCTGTTCAGCGGATGCAACTGTTGCTGAGGCAATGGCTTTGATTAGAAGAAAAGAAGTTGCTCCAGCTCTTGCAGCCTCTGTATTTGTCACTCTCCCACCACACGAAACTGTGACTGGAAGATATTTGGGTATGGTTCATTTCCAAAGACTCTTACGTTATGCGCCGCATGAACGTCTTGGAACAATCCTGGATACCGATGTTGAGCCAGTAACCGCTGATACTCACATCTCTAAGATTCACCGAACCTTGGCAAACTACAACCTTGTTGCTTTGCCTGTCATTGACAGCGAACATCACCTTATTGGTGTTGTCACAGTTGATGACGTTTTAGACCACCTACTTCCAGATGACTGGAGAACCGATGACGGGGAGGAATCAAATGGCTAGATCACGTGACCGCCTCGATACTCCTATGCTCGGTAAGCGCAAGCCTTTAGTTCCTCGTATTGACAGAGAGCGTTTCGGTAGAGCATCGGAAGCTTTTGCAAGAGCCCTCGGCACCGGTGGGTTCCTAATTGGGCTAACCATTTTCTGTATTATCTGGCTAGCTTGGAACACTTGGGCACCAGCTGGATGGAGCTTTGACCCTAGAGTTACTAACTTCACCTTGCTTACCCTGTTGCTCTCCCTTCAGGCTTCTTACGCTGCTCCCCTGATACTTTTGGCTCAGAACCGTCAAGATGACAGAGACCGAGTTAAGACTGAGCAGGATCGTCAGCGAGCTGAACGTAACCTTGCTGATACTGAGTATTTGGCTCGTGAAGTTGTTGCCTTACGCCTTGCCATGGAAGAAGTTGCAACCAAGGAATTCGTCAAAGACGAACTTCGTGAAACTCTTCAAGAGCTGCTTGCAGAACTGAAGAACCAGGCTAAACCTGGCAACAAGACTGAATGAGTGATTTGAACTCTAAGGTATCTCTTGCCTTAGCCAAAGTCATTGACCCTGAATTACGCCGACCTATAACCGAACTAGGTATGGTCGGCGAGATAACTGGCGCTGAAGACTCTTTCACAGTCACCATCAAACTAACGGTAAGTCACTGCCCTCAAGCTGATTACTTAGAAACAGCATCTAAAAATGCTTTAGCCGAGTCTTTTTCTAAAGACTCATTTGAAGTCTTGATGTCAGTTATGACGAAAGAAGAATTAGCTCAGCTCAAACTAAAACTTCGCGATGGTAAAGAACCTAAATCGAATCCTTTTACTGAAGGAACTGCAACCAAGGTATTCCTGATTGGTTCAGGTAAAGGTGGGGTAGGCAAGAGTTCTATCACAGTCAACGTTGCTGTTGAGTTAGCAAAACAGGGTTATGAAGTTGGTGTCATCGATGCTGACATCTTTGGTTTTAGTATTCCTGGTCAGTTAGGAACATCTGATCGACCAACCAGATTAGATGACATGATCTTGCCACCGGTAGCCCATGGCGTGCGAGTTATTTCTATCGGCATGTTCTTAGCTGGCAATGAACCAGTAGCTTGGCGAGGACCAATGCTTCACAAAGCTGTTGAACAGTTCCTAACTGAGGTCCATTGGGGAAATCTAGATTTCCTTCTTATTGATATGCCGCCTGGCACAGGTGATGTTGCCATTTCTGTTGGGCAACTATTGCCAACTGCAAAGACCATAGTTGTCACCACCCCGCAGCAAGCTGCCGCAACAGTTGCGCAGCGAAGCGGAACAGCAGGACTTAAAACAGGTCAAGAAATCTTTGGTGTCATTGAAAACATGAGCTACCTAGCTCAGCCTGATGGCACAAAACTTGAACTCTTTGGTTCAGGTGGTGGTGAACTTGTAGTCAAATCCCTTTCAGAGCGAACCGGAACAACTATTCCACTGATTGGAAAGATTCCTCTTTCTCTTGCACTGCGAGAAGGATCTGATCTAGGTAAGCCTGTTGTGTTGAATCATCCTGAAGAGCCAGCATCAATAGAACTAAAGGCAATAGCACAGATGCTCATCGACTCTAAACTTCCTGCTACCGCAAGAACTTTGAAGGTAACACTGACCTAAACTTGTCTCTATGAGTGAAACCTCCATAGTAGCCCTGATCAAACATTTAGGTGCAACAGCAACCACGATCGGCATAGCCAACCCAAATACTGGCAAGGTCTTTTACGAATTACCGCAGCATAATGCCGAACAGGTCGCCACCGCTGTTCAAGCTGCCAGAGATGCCCAAAAGGCTTGGGGTCAAACTAACCCTAAAGACAGAGCTGCATTCCTTTATCGTTTGCACGATCTAATTCTCAAAGAGCAAGACAAGTTGATGGACATTGTTCAACTAGAAACCGGAAAAGCCCGAGCTCATGCTTTTGAAGAAGTTGCCGGTGGTTTAGGTTCTGCTCGTTACTTCGCCAAGGTCGGACCAAAAGCGCTCAAGTCAAACAAGACCGTAGCTGGTGTTCCAATCCTTACTAAAACCTGGGTCAACCATGTTCCTGTTGGAGTTGTTGGAATCATTACCCCTTGGAACTATCCTCTAGCGCTTTGCTTGCTGGATGTTCTACCAGCACTGATGGCAGGTAACGCTGTGGTCCAAAAATCAGATAACCAGACCACCCTCACAGCTCTTTACTCAAGACACCTAGCCATCAAAGCAGGTCTCGATCCAAAACTTTGGACCATCGTTGCAGGAGATGGATCAACTGTTGGTAATGCTCTTACCGATAGCGCTGATTACATTGCTTTCACAGGTAGTGCTGCAACCGGAAGACTTGTTGGTGCAAGAGCAGCGGCAAGATTGATTCCGTTTAGTTTGGAACTTGGTGGCAAGAACCCACTAATTGTTTTGCCATCAGCAGATCTTTCTAAGGCAGCTGAAACCCTTATCGGTGGTGCCTTTGGTTCAGCCGGTCAGCTCTGTGTTTCTATCGAGCGGGCTTACGTTCCTAACAATCTAAAAACAGAGTTCGAAGAAATCCTCAAAGAGAAGGTCAACAAACTAAAACTAGGTTCATCAAATGACTTCAGCATAGACATTGGTACCCTTACCGGACCTAACCAATTAGCCCGTGTTTCAGGTTTTATTGATGATGCAGTCTCTAAAGGAGCAAAGGTTATTGCAGGAGCAAAAGCTTTACCTGAGCTAGGCCCTTACTATTACTCTCCGACTGTTGTTACCGATGTGACAAGTGAAATGAACATGTTTAAAATGGAAGTCTTCGGTCCTGTAATAGCTGTTTATGGCTATGACAGCATCGATGAAGCAGTCTCTCTAGCCAATGACACCACTGAAGGTTTGAATGCATCAGTTGTTGGTAACACTCGGGAAGCTAAGAAAGTTGCCGCCCGTATCATGGCAGGAACCGTGAACATCAATGAAGGTTTTAGAGCTACCTTTGCAAGTCTTGATACCCCGATGGGTGGAATGAAGAACTCTGGTCACGGCAGAAGAAATGGTGTCGAGGGCTTACTTAAATACACCGAAACCCAAGCAATTGGTATTCACAAAGGTTTACTAAAATTCCCTTCAAAAGGAAGTCAATACAACACCATGGCACCACTGCTAAATGTGTTGTCAAAGATTATGCGCAGGCTCTAGGTCGATTCAGTATCGTAAGGTGCATTTTCACCTGGTTTTAGATTTGGTTGAACACGAGTTTTAACCTGGTTTAGATCAGAGTGTTTGACCGCTGTTTCATCATCCTCTAAGAGAGCTTCCCTGATGATTCTTCGAGGGTCATATTGACGTGGATCTAGCTTCTTCCAATCAAGATCTTCAAAGCCTTCGCCTAGTTCGTCTTTCATTTGGGCTTGAGCGGAATTAGCCATCGCTCTCATTTTTTTGATGAACTGAGCAAATGCCTTCGCGTATTGGGGAAGACGCTCTGGCCCCAAAATGAATACGGCAACCACGAGCAAGATAAGTATCTTTTCGCTACTAAGTCCAAACACCCTTTTAGGTTACCTGCTCGCCTAACGCTTTGAAGCCTTAACCCTAGATATGCTCGTCTTAGACCATGGTTGACAAGATATCTAGCTGGAAATACGCGGAAGAATTCCCTAAAGAACCCGCGGTGATTTCCCGTGCCCGGCAACGAGCAGACGAACTAGGAGTTGAGTCTGTGACAGCTGCCACTGGTTCTCACCTGGCAGTTCTAGTTAGTGCACTAAATGCTAAAGCCGTAGTTGAAGTCGGCACGGGGGCAGGAGTCTCAGGGCTTTGGATGCTGCTAGCGCATGACAGTTGTGTGCTGGCCACCATTGAAACTGAATCTGAATATCAGGAACTTGCCAAACTGGCCTTTGATCAAGCAGGAATTGCTTCCTCGAGGCTAAGACTTATCAACGGTAAGTCATCTGAAGTCTTAGCTAATCTTGCCGATGCTGCATATGATCTTGTACTTCTCGATGGCGATAAAGAAACTTTGATGCAGCAGGTTAGAGAATCTTTTAGATTGCTTCGTCCTGGTGGCGTTTTAGCTATTGCTCATGCCCTATGGCGAGATCGAGTTCCAGATACTGGTCTTAGCGATGAAACCACAATGGTTTATCGCAATGTTCTTGAACTTCTTTCCAATTCAGAGGATTTCATAACCACGCTCTCACCCATTGGTGATGGTTTACTGCTCGCAGCCAAAAGGTCTTAAAGCAAAAACCACCTGAATCAACAGGTGGTTTTTAGTTTTAAGCTTTAGCGCTTCTTGATTCCGGCTAGCACCTTTTTCAGTTGCTCGACTTCATCGTCGTTAACGGAGATGACTAAACGACCTCCACCTTCTAGTGGAATTCGCAAAACTATTAGACCCCGAGCTTCACGCTCGGCTTCCATTGGACCGTCGCCGGTACGCGGCTTCATTGCTGCCATTTAGAACTCCTTGATGCTTAGCTTTTTACGCAGAACTTCTATTAAACCACGACTTTGGAGGGGTTTTCGGGCTGTATGGAAAACCTAAGTATCCATTTGATTACTTTTAGGCTAAAAGCCAGTTTCTTAGGGCTTTCTCACAGGCATAGATCTGGTCTATTTCAACCGCTTCATCGTCCGCATGGGCCTTATTTGGGTCGCCTGGCCCGAAGTTCACAGCTGGGATGCCAAGGGCACTAAAGCGTGCCACATCGGTCCAGCCATACTTCGGAAAAAGGGTTGTTCCGGTAGCGGCCACGAATGCAGCTGCCTCAGGAAGATCTAAACCAGGTCTAGCCCCATCGGCAAAGTCAGTCACCGTTAGGTCATATCCTGCAAATAGTTCTCGAAGATGAGCTTCAGCATCTTTATTGTTCTTAGAAGGGGCAAACCTGTAATTCACAGTGATCACCGCTTCATCTGGAAT
>CAILDA010000099.1 GCA_903832875.1 uncultured Micrococcales bacterium
ATGGATCGCGGTTATGTTCTAACCAATGACAGATTACAAACATCTGTCGAAGGTGTTTATGCAGCCGGTGACATTGTTCCTGGCTTGCAGTTAGCACACCGTGGATTCCAGCAAGGAATATTCATTGCTGAAGACATTGCAGGGCTGAGACCTGCTCCTATTGATGAACTAGGGATTCCAAAGGTTACTTACTCAGAACCTGAGATCGCTTCTGTTGGCCTAACTGAAGCCAAAGCAGCAGAGACCTATGGTCAGGACAACATCTCGGTTTACGAATACAACCTAGGTGGTAACGGTAAGAGCCAGATTCTTGGTACTGCTGGATTTGTAAAACTTATTAGACGCAATAACGGCCCAATCATTGGTATTCACATGATTGGTTCAAGAGTTGGCGAGCAGATCGGTGAAGCCCAGCTAATCGTGAACTGGGAGGCTTTCCCTGAGGAAGTTGCGTCCCTTGTTCATGCTCACCCAACCATGAACGAAGCCCTAGGCGAAGCTCATTTGGCTCTCGCTGGCAAACCACTACACGCGCACGCTTAGACTGAATTCTGCATAAGGAGCAACAATAAATGAGTGAAGTAAGACTTCCAGCCCTGGGTGAGAGCGTCACCGAAGGAACTGTGACCCGATGGCTCAAGAAGATCGGCGATTCTGTCGCAATCGACGAGCCTTTAGTAGAGGT
The DNA here is from genome assembly GCA_903832875.1 of uncultured Micrococcales bacterium. Lineage (GTDB taxonomy): Bacteria > Actinomycetota > Actinomycetes > Actinomycetales > Microbacteriaceae > Rhodoluna. The sequence continues at coordinate 686 of CAILDA010000099.1, forward strand.
TTCAACTGACAAAGTTGACACTGAGATCCCTAGCCCTGTTGCTGGAACCCTGCAGCAGATCTTGGTTGCTGAAGACGAAACAGCAGCTGTTGGCGCAGTCCTGTGCATCGTCTCTGATGGCGTTGCATCTAGTGCTCCAGCTGCTGTGACTCCCCCGGTTGTTGAAGCAGCGCCTGTTGTTGTGGCTCCTGTGGTTGAGGCAGCTCCGGTAGTAGCTACACCTGTTGTCGAAGCAGCTCCTGTTGTTGCTCCAGTAGTTCTCTCACCAGTTGAAACTGTGACAGCAACTCCAATGAACCTTCCAGTATTTACTCCACAGGTCTCAACACAAGTGATTTCAACTCCAGTTGTAGCGCAGACAGAAACTAACAGTGATCCAAGTTACGTAACACCTTTGGTGCGAAAGCTTGCAGCTGAGTCAGGTGTCAACCTAGGTAGCGTTTCTGGCACTGGTGTCGGTGGACGTATCCGTCGCGAAGATGTTGTTGCTGCAACAAGCACTCCAACATCAGCGCCAAAATCTTCTACTCCAGTTGTAATGGCAGCTCCATCTGCACTTCGTGGAACAACTGAACCAATGTCGAGACTTCGCAAAGTCTTAGGTGAGCGCGCAGTAGCATCAATGGTTTCAACTGCTCAGCTAACCACTGTTGTTGAAGTAGATGTAACCCGCATTGCTCAACTTAGAAGCAGAGTTCAAGCAGAATTCACCGCCAAGTCTGGTGTGAAGCTGAACTTCATGCCGTTCTTCTTCCTTGCAGCTGCTGAAGCGCTTCGCGTGCACCCAAAGATTAACGCAAGTATTGATGGTGAGAACATTGTTTACCATGCCTCAGAGAACATCAGCTTTGCTGTCGATACCGAGCGCGGTCTACTAACTCCAGTTATTCGAGACTCAGCATCGTTATCTCTTGCTGCAATTGCTCAGCAAATTGCAGACCTAGCTGCAAGAACTCGTGAGAACAAGCTAAAGCCTGATGAACTCTCTGGTGCAACCTTCACTTTGACTAACACCGGTTCACGCGGAGCGTTGTTCGATACTCCTGTCGTGTTCTTGCCTCAGTCAGCAATTCTTGGTACTGGTGTTGTCGCTAAGCGTCCGGTTGTTGTTACTGATGAGAACGGTCAAGACAGTATCGCAATCAGAAGCATGGTTTATCTCGCGCTTTCTTATGATCACAGACTGATTGATGGAGCAGATGCAAGTCGGTTCTTGGTTGATGTCAAGACACGTTTGGAAGATGCAAACTTCCAAGCAAACTTTGGTTTCTAGCTAATCTTCGAAACTTCAAGCGAGTCTTTGTCTCGCCAGGCTTCAAGTTGGAACTTCTTGCCATCACACATTCTTCGTAGCTGAATTTGAGTGAGGCCCCCAAAGGTATTTTTCTCAAGGATTCGATACTTGATCTCCTGAACGCTAATTATCGAATGAGCTTTCATGCTTGTCGGAAGACTCTGACCCAGAAGATCTACTTCCCCGCAAGATGTCTTTTGGACTTTGTGCAAAGTTTGTTTCGCACTAGCTATCTCGATTGCTTTAGGACTCATAGTCATGGTTGCCAAACCAGCTATAAGAACTAGAACAAGCATCATGCATAAAACCAGCTTGATGTGATTCCTTTTAACCTCTAGAAACCCAACCATTGGTTGCAGTCTGTAATTTCTCCTACCTCGTGGATACTTGAGACTCTTAGCAATTGCATCAAAATCAAGTTCCCTGCTCAGTAAAAGAGCAACCTTTCCGTTCCGCAGTTTTATTGGACTGCAACTATCCCCCAATATCGCTACCCAACGCGGCCATGACGTCAAGAAGCCAGGGGTGAAAAGGTATTGGCTTGCATCAGGTGATCTTCTGTCTTTAACTTCCCAGAGAGTGCCTGCCTTTGATCTAAAGGTTTGGGCGATAATGGCAAAGTGCCTGAGACTAGGTTGTTTTCGGGACATAAACCTATGGTTCTTGCTCTGTCGATTGAGTTTGGATAAAGCGGTGCTGATGTTTATAAGGTCCAGATTTTGGTGGCTGTGGATGGATTTAGACTAGGGAGATGACTGTCTTTGAAGTTGTTGGTTTAGCACCTGATTTCGTTGATTACCAGAAGGCTTGGGATCTCCAGCGTGAGGTGCACTCTGAAGTAGTCTCTGGGGTTAGAGAGGATACAGTCCTTCTTCTTGAGCATGATGGCGTTTACACGGCGGGTAAGAGAACCGAAGATGAAGAACGTCCTCAAGATGGGACACCGGTTATAGATGTTGACCGCGGCGGCAAGATTACTTGGCATGGCCCAGGGCAACTAGTTGGCTACCCAATCATGAAGCTCCCAGACCCTATTGATGTGGTTGGCTATGTTCGATGGTTAGAACAAGTTTTGATCGACAGCATTGCCGAGTTTGGGCTTTATACCGAACGAGTTGAAGGTAGATCTGGAGTTTGGGCTCCAGTAGGTAATACCCACGTAAAGATTGCCGCCATTGGTATCAGGGTTGCTGAACGAACTACCATGCATGGCTTTGCTTTGAACTGCAATAACTCACTGCAAGCCTACGAAACCATCATTGCCTGCGGTATCAAAGACGCAGAAACGAGTACGATAAGCGAGTTAGTTCAGAGAAACATCACACCAGCCATGGCTAGTGAGGTTATTCAGAAACACCTAACTTCGATTGGAAAAGTGACCAAGTGACCCAAGAGCCAGCACCAAAACGCATGCTGCGTGTTGAAGCACGCAATGCCGAGGTGCCCATTGAGCGCAAGCCTGAATGGATCAAAACCAAGGCAAAGATGGGTCCCGAGTATCAAGCTCTGCACACTCTTGTAAAGACAGAAGGACTACACACTGTTTGCCAAGAGGCCGGCTGCCCAAATATCTTTGAATGTTGGGAAGACCGCGAAGCTACTTTTCTTATCGGTGGAGCACAGTGCACAAGACGTTGTGACTTCTGTCAAATCGATACTGGAAAACCTGCAAACCTAGATCCAGATGAGCCAAGACGAGTTGGGCAATCTGTTGTCAAGATGCAGCTTCGCTACGCAACCGTTACTGGAGTTGCTAGAGACGATCTCCCTGATGAAGGATCTTGGCTATACGCTGAGACCATTAGACAGATTCACAAACAATCTCATGGCACTGGAGTGGAAATCTTGGTTCCAGATTTCTCAGGAAAGCCTGAATGGTTGCAAAAAGTTTTCGATGCTCAACCAGAAGTCTTTGCTCACAACGTTGAGACAGTTCCAAGAATCTTCAAACAGATTAGACCTGCGTTCACTTATGAACGCTCACTGGATGTGCTAACCCAAGCTAGAAATGCCGGCATGGTTACCAAGAGCAATCTGATTTTGGGTATGGGTGAAGAAATCCCTGAAGTTATTCAAGCCCTGCAAGACCTTTACGATGCTGGAACAGACATCGTGACAATTACTCAATACCTAAGACCAACTGTTAGACACCATCCAGTTTCAAGATGGGTTAAACCGCAAGAGTTTGTTGAGCTAAAAGAGATTGCCGAAGGCATGGGTTTCCTAGGTGTCCTTAGCGGTCCTCTTGTTCGCAGTAGCTACCGCGCTGGAAGACTGTGGGCTCAAAGCATGATCAAGCGTGGCGACACAATCCCGGAGAACCTCCAACACCTAGCTGATGCCGCCGTTCGCGACGGTTTCAGTCAGGCCGTCAACTAAACAACCAATAGGCTAAATAACATGGCAAAAGAAAAAGCACCTAAAAAAGCTGGTAAAGCACCTGGTCTCTTCGCACAATTCGGTGAACAAGTACGTTTCCTTAAAGGCGCTGACCCTAAGGCACTTCCAATCGGCATCCTTGTCGGTATTGGCGTTTTCATAGTAATCAGCGTTGTTGGTGCAATCATTTCCAACTTCGTTTTCTTGGGGATTGTTCTATGGGTGATCCTAGGTATTGCCAGTGGTTATCTAAGCAGTCTGCTAGTACTCACCCGCAGAGCGAACACAGCAATTTTCAAGAAGTATGAAAGTGAACCAGGTCGAGTAAGCATCACAGTTGGCACACTTACTCGCAGAACCTATAAGGGCTCAAACCAACCTGTGGCCATAAGCCCTAAAACTAAAGACATGGTTTTTAGAATTGTTGGCCCAGCAGGTGTAGTCCTGATGGGAGAAGGCGCTAAAACCAGCACCAAGGCCCTTCTTGAAGAAGAAAGACGAAAGGTTCAGCGCGTTGCTTCCGGTGTCGCAGTCCACATGTTCTATAGCTCTCAAGACGGTGAAGGCGTTCCACTAGTTCAGCTTCACAAGAAGGTCAAACAACTCAAGAGAACGCTCAATAGAGCAGAAATCTCAGCGGTGCAGAACCGCCTTTCAGCCTTGGATACTCGTTTCGGCATGCCTATTCCTAAGGGAATTGACCCAGCTAAAATGCGTCCGTCCAGGAGAATCCAGTAGTTTCTAGAAACTTTTTACAAGCCTGAAACATAGTTTTGCCAAGTCTTTGGCATCGGGGCGATAAAGTGGTCTTGAGCGTAATGGATCGCTCGAAACCCACAAACCTTTGAAGGGCTCTCCCTATGTTTAAATCAGCATCCGAGGTCATCAAATTCATCAAAGATGAAGACGTAAAGTTCGTTGATGTTCGCTTCACCGATCTACCTGGTGTTCAGCAACACTTCAACCTTCCAGTAAGTCAGATTGATGAAGACTTCTTCGTAAACGGCCAATTATTCGATGCGTCATCGATTCGCGGCTTTGCTTCAATTCACGAGTCAGACATGCAGTTGATTCCTGATGTCACAACCGCTTACCTGGATGGTTTCCGCGTTGAGAAGACTCTTATCATCAACTTCGATATCTATAACCCACGTAACGGTGAGATCTATCACCGTGACCCACGTCAGGTTGCCAAGAAAGCTGAAGCGTACCTAGCTTCAACCGGTATTGCCGACACTGCATTCTTCGCTCCCGAAGCTGAATTCTTCATCTTCGACGAGGTTCGTTACGAGACAAAGTCAAACACCGCGTATCACTTCGTTGATTCAATCGAAGGTGCTTGGAACTCTGCTCGCGAAACCGAATCCGATGGCGGTCGTAACCTAGGAAACAAGACACCTTACAAGGGTGGCTATTTCCCTGTCTCCCCTGTTGACCACCTAGCTGACATCCGTGATGAGATCGTACTAAACCTTGAAAAAGCTGGGCTTATCGTTGAGCGCAGCCACCACGAAGTTGGAACTGCTGGTCAGTGTGAAATCAACTACAGGTTCAACACTTTGGTTCAGTCAGCTGATGATGTCTTGAAGTTCAAGTACATCGTGAAGAACACTTCATACAACTACAACAAGACCGCTACTTTCATGCCTAAGCCACTTTTCGGTGACAACGGTTCAGGTATGCACGTTCACCAGTCACTTTGGAAAGATGGCAAGCCATTGTTCTATGACGAGAACGGCTACGGTGGTCTTTCAGATCTAGCTCGCTGGTATATCGGTGGACTACTAAAGCACGCTCCAAGCTTGCTTGCATTCACCAACCCAACAGTTAACAGCTACCGTCGTTTAGTGCCTGGTTTCGAAGCTCCAGTAAACCTTGTTTACTCTGCTGGTAACCGTTCAGCTGCTATTCGTATTCCAATGACCGGTACCAACCCGAAGGCTAAGCGTATCGAGTTCCGTGCGCCTGATGCTTCAGGTAACGCTTACCTTGCTTTCGCTGCAATGTTGATGGCTGGTCTTGATGGAATCAAGAACCGTATCGAACCACATGCTCCAGTTGACAAGGACCTTTACGAGTTGCCACCAGAGGAAGCTAAAAACATTCCTCAGGTTCCAGGTTCACTTGAAGAAGTTCTGCAGGCTCTAGAGGCAGATCACGACTACCTATTGGCAGGCGATGTTTTCACTAAAGATCTAATCGAGACCTGGATTGATTACAAGCGCGAGAAGGAAATTAAGCCTTTCGCTCAGCGTCCTCATCCATACGAGTTCGAGCTTTACTACGGCGTTTAGTCGTAAACCAATTGCGGGTCATCGAAAGATGGCCCGCTTTTGCTTTAAGCGAAGAACAAGCGTTCAAAGACCATACGGGATCTTCTGGTGAACGCTAGATAGTCTTCTTCAAGTTTGGAAGCAGAGCCTCTTGGATACTCAAGTATTCTCGCCATGCCTTCTAGTTGTCTTCTATCAGTTGGCAGAACATCTGATCGCTTATTTGACCAGAGCACTGAAGCAGATCTAATCCGACTAGATAGCAGCCATGCTTCCTCTAATACCCTGGCGTCGTGTGCTTCAATCAAATCGGCCGCTACTAGAGCTTCTAATGCCTCAAGTGTTCTAGGTGTTCTAATCGATGGATGTTCATTACCGTGCTTGAGCTGAAGTAATTGAACCAGCCACTCGATGTCGCTGAGCGATCCTCGACCGAGCTTGAGATGACGCTTTGGGTCTGCACCTTGAGGAAGTCTTTCATTCTCAACCCGAGCTTTGATTCTTCTGATTTCAACAATTGACTTGTTCTCGAACTTTTCTGGGTATCGATACTTGTCGACTAGGTCATTAAAGCCATTACGTAGCTCAGCAGAGCCATAAATCATCCGAGCTCGTAACAAGGCTTGGTTCTCCCAGATGTCAGCCCAGCGAGAGTAATAAGCCCGATATGATTCCAAAGACCTGGTAACTGCACCGTTCTTACCTTCAGGGCGAAGATCCATGTCCAATTCAAATTCCAACTGTGGATCGGTTGCTAATCTCTTGATTTCACTTATTACTAACTCCGCAGCTTTCTGAGCAATCGCAACTGGAATGGTTGGCTTCGGATCATAAACAAACATCACATCCGCGTCGCTTCCAAAACCAAGCTCTGCTCCGCCGAATCTACCCATAGCAACAATTCCAAAATCAACCAGTTCTAACACAGGTGCTTCGTTGTGAATCATGCTCTCTAAAACGGCGGTAGACAGCGATTCTAAATACCACTGGGTGATATCTGTTAGTCCTGTTCCAAGTTCTTGCAAAGTAAGTTCCCCAACAACAGCACCGAGCGCTAACCGCAGTGTCTCTCGGCGACGAATATGTCTGATGGCCTTAGCAAATTCATCTAAGGAGTCATGTCTGGTG
>CAILDA010000100.1 GCA_903832875.1 uncultured Micrococcales bacterium
CGGCAAGGTTAGTTCGGCTTCTGTCGAGTTTGTGAAAAAGGTCGCTGCGTTGCGTGTTTCACGCAGCATTGACCTTGTAGTCATTCTTGAGCAACTAGGTGTTCACGCTGCAGCAGCTGTTGCTGCAAACACATCTGTTTTGGATGCTGTGCAGAGTGAACTATTTGGTTTCCAGCAAGTTGTTGCTAGTGACCGTGAACTTCAGTTTGCTTTGAGCAACAAGAGTGCACCAAATGAAGCAAAGCTTCAGTTGGTCAACACTCTAGTTTCAGGCAAAGTGAATGAGGTCACTAAGGCTTTGATTTCCCAAGCTGTTGGTGCTGTTAGAGGTCGTCGTATCGCTATCGTGCTTGACCAGTTTGGTAAGCAAGTTGCAGCTTATGGCGAATCATTAGTTGCAACAGTTACTGTTTCATCCGCACTAGACACAAACCAGGTTGAACATCTTCGTTCATCTTTGGCTAAAACTTACGGTCAGCAAATCCGCTTGAACGTCGAGGTTGATTCTTCAATCATCGGTGGAATGGTTGTTCAGATTGCTGGCGAAATAATAGACGGAAGCGTAAGCAGCCGTTTGCAAAACCTAAAGCTGCAGTTGGGTAAAGCCGCTGCCAGCATTAACCGAAGCTAACGCTTCAGAAGTAGAGGAACAAGATGGCAGATCTAAGCATCAGTCCGAACGAGATTCGTGACGCGCTGAAGGACTTTGCTAAGTCTTACGAGCCAACTCAGGCAAGTCGTACCGAGATTGGTCACGTTATCGATGCCGGTGACGGTATCGCTCACGTTGAAGGCTTGCCAAGTGTTATGGCTAACGAACTTCTAAAGTTCGAAGACGGCACTTTGGGTCTAGCTCAGAACCTAGACGAGCGTGAGATCGGTGTCATCATCCTTGGTGAGTTCGGTCAAATCGTTGAAGGTATGAAGGTAGAGCGCACAGGAGAGATTCTTTCTGTTCCGGTTGGCGATGAGTTCCTAGGTCGTGTTGTGAACCCAGTTGGTGCACCAATCGATGGCAAGGGTGAGATCAAGTCATCTGCTCGTCGTGCACTTGAGCTTCAGGCTCCTGGTGTTATGGCTCGTAAGTCAGTTCACGAACCACTACAAACCGGTATCAAGGCTATTGACGCCATGATTCCTGTTGGACGTGGCCAGCGTCAGTTGATCATTGGTGACCGTCAGACTGGTAAGACAGCTATTGCTATCGACACAATCATCAACCAGAAAGCTAACTGGGAGTCGGGAGATACCAACAAGCAGGTTCGTTGTATTTATGTTGCTGTTGGTCAAAAGGGTTCAACTATTGCTGCGGTAAAGGGCGCTCTTGAAGCAGCCGGTGCTATGGAATACACAACTATCGTTGCTTCTCCTGCATCTGACCCAGCTGGTTTCAAGTATCTAGCTCCATACACCGGTTCTGCCATTGGTCAGCACTGGATGTATGACGGCAAGCACGTCCTAATTATTTTTGATGACCTATCAAAGCAGGCTGAGGCTTACCGTTCGATTTCCCTACTGCTTCGTCGTCCGCCAGGCCGTGAAGCATACCCGGGTGACGTCTTCTACTTACACTCCCGCCTATTGGAGAGATGTGCAAAGTTGAACGATGAGCTTGGTGCTGGTTCTATGACTGGACTTCCAATCATCGAGACCAAGGCAAACGACGTTTCTGCATACATTCCAACCAACGTTATTTCTATTACCGATGGTCAGATCTTCTTGCAGTCAGACTTGTTCAACGCTAACCAGAGACCTGCTATTGACGTAGGTATCTCGGTTTCACGTGTTGGTGGTGCTGCTCAGGTTAAGGGCATCAAGAAGGTTTCAGGAACGTTAAAGCTTGAGCTTGCTCAGTATCGTTCACTTGAAGCTTTCGCAATGTTCGCAAGCGACCTTGATGCTGCATCTCGTCAGCAACTAGCTCGTGGTGCTCGTCTAATGCAGCTGCTAAAGCAGCCTCAGTACTCTCCATACCCAGTTGAAGAACAAACAGTTTCTATCTGGGCTGGAACAACAGGCAAGCTTGATGAAGTTCCTGTTGAAGACGTTCTGCGTTTTGAAAGTGAACTGCTTGATTACCTTCGTCGTAACTCACAGGTGCTAACCACCATTCGTGAGACCAACGATCTAAAGGATGACACAGTTGCAGCTTTGGAAGCAGATGTCTTGAAGTTCAAGAAGAGCTTCCTAACCGGTGTTGGTAAGCCGCTAGCTTCAGTTGGTAACGAGTCTGTTGCTGCTATCGCTGAAGAAGAAGTCGACCAAGAGCAGATTGTTAAGCAGAAGCGCTAAGCGTTACTGATTACTAGGAAAAGGAAAAGCAATGGGAGCGCAACTTCGGGTCTATAGGCAGAAAATTAAATCTGCCCAGACGACCAAGAAGATCACTCGTGCAATGGAGTTAATCTCTGCCTCACGCATTTACAAGGCACA
>CAILDA010000101.1 GCA_903832875.1 uncultured Micrococcales bacterium
CCAACCTGATACCGGTAGCTGCAACATAGTCACGCTCAACCTGTTCAACTTCACCTTCACGCATCAAACCGTGGTTCACAAAAATACAGACCAACTGGTCACCAACGGCTTTGTGAACCAGTGCTGCTGCAACAGCAGAATCAACGCCACCAGATAGACCACAGATAACTCTGTCTGTTCCAACCTGAGCTCTGATCTTCTCGACCTGATCGGCAATAACGTTGCCGCTATTCCAATCGGCCGGGATACCTGCTGCTTTGTGTAAGAAGTTTTCTAAAACATTCTGACCAAACTGAGAATGCTTTACCTCTGGATGCCACTGCACTCCATAAATCTTCTTCGCAGAGTTAGCAAAAGCTGCAACAGGTGTTGTTGCTGTACTTGCAAGGACTTCAAAACCATCAGGGGCAACCATCACTTGATCACCGTGACTCATCCAACAAATCTGATTTGATGCCTGTCCTGCCAGGATCTCTCCACCTGCAACAACAGTCAAATCTGTTGCGCCATATTCTCTAAGTCCAGTCTTATCAACTCGACCACCGAGACTAGAAGCTAAAACTTGGAAGCCGTAGCAAATACCGAGAACAGGAATTCCTAGTTCCAGAATGCCTTTATCAAGCTGCGGTGAACCAGGCTCATAAACACTTGATGGGCCACCAGAGAGAATGATTGCTAACGGGTTCTTGGCTTTCACATCACTTGCTGAAACATTGTGATGAACAATCTCGCTATAAACCCCTGCTTCACGAACTCGCCTCGCGATTAGCTGAGCATACTGAGCACCAAAGTCAATGACTAAGACTGGTCTATTAGTTGAATCGCTTATTTTGAAGCACCGGCCTTAGTGAGAATGAGTGAAACCTTCTTGGTGTATTCACGTTCAATGAAGAATGAGGTTAGTGGAACAATTCCACCCATAGCGATGATTAGGAAATCTAAGAACTTTAGTTCTGCCATGCGCCAGATTCTAAAATCAGCAAACAGGTAAACGACATACAAAATACCGTGGATCTGAAGAAGTAACTTTGAGATATCTACGCCTTCGCTTGGTAAGCCTGCATCATCAACTGGGTTGGGAACTAGCCCAATAAAGCCAACATCCCCACCTGACCAGATGGTTTGACCAAAGGCATATTTGAACACCATCTCAGTGACCACTAGCAGAAGGAAAATACCTGTAATAAGGGATGAGACCTTATAGAAAGATAGGGCTGATTTAGCGGTGGGGTTCATGACCCTATTTTACCAAGCACCAGCAAGGCAGTTCTGCCAAGGCTAGCTATTGCGTGGAATCTAGCAGTGCCTCTTGTTGCTTTCGATAAGCATCAGCTAGTAGTCGCCACCACATAAAGACGGCAAAACCAGCGAAAACTGCCCACTCAATCGCATAGAAGGCAGAGAGCCAGTTGAACTGGCTATCTGATTTAGCCAAGCCAATAGTGATCGGGTCAACCCCTGGCAACTTCGTATAGGCATTTGATTTAGTAACAGCCAAGAAGCCGGCATAAGCAGGAAGCTCGGACTGGTTCAAGTTGATTAGCTGAGATACCGACATGGTCGGGTACAGGTTTGTTTCCAGTGCTGGCTCTGGCGCTTCACTAGGAAGGTATCTTCCAGCTATTGGCAGGAATGCTTGAGCTACATAAAGTAACTGCGCTTGACCTAGAGCTATCTTGGCCGAATTGAGATCTGAGATAAAACCAACTGCCATGAATATTTCACCGTTCACAGTAGATGCTGGAACAACAAGCCAATAGCCTTTAGTGCCATCGACTTGAACGCGGTCAGCTATCAGAACTGCATGGGCTGGATTCGGAGTGACTCGAGTTGAAACCTGAGTCAGAATCTTTTGAGAACCCTCTTTAGATATTTCACTAAAGGTAAAAGATTTATTGGGTTCAGCAACTGTCTCTAGTGCTACGTATTGGACTTCCGTCCAGCTCTCATTATCAGAATTAGGGATTACAGATCTGTTTATTTGCCATTGGGCAAATAGAGCACAAACAACTGCTAGCAGTAAACATATAACTAAAGTTGTAATCCACTTAGTTGTGAGAGCAAGTTTTAGCATTACGCGCTATAAGGTGCAACAACAGTGTC
>CAILDA010000102.1 GCA_903832875.1 uncultured Micrococcales bacterium
CATTGATTCTGGTCTGCAAACCCGAGGTGTCTTACCTGGTTATCTTGCTGTTACAAGACGTGCAGCTGATATGGCAGAGCAGCTCTCTCAAGTTGATGATGCTCATGAAGTTTCTAACGAGTGGTTGCAAGCATATGCAATTGCTGTGAACGAACAGAATGCTGCTGGTAGAAGAGTAGTGACAGCACCAACTAATGGTGCTGCTGGAATTATTCCTGCTGTTGGTTTTTACGCGATGAAATTCAAAGACGTTGATACTAAACAGATAGCAAGAGATTACCTACTCACTGCAGCTGCTATTGGTTCTCTTTATAAACGAAACGCTTCTATCTCAGGGGCTGAAGCTGGTTGTCAGGGTGAAGTTGGTTCAGCTTGCTCTATGGCGGCAGCAGGTTTAGCTGCTGTTTTAGGTGGGACACCTGAGCAAATAGAAAATGCTGCCGAGATAGCAATGGAACACAACCTAGGTCTTACCTGTGATCCAGTTGGCGGTTTTGTTCAAATGCCGTGTATTGAAAGAAACGCGATTGCTTCAGGAACGGCCGTCTCAGCAGTTCGCCTAGCATTACTAGGTGATGGTAGTCATAAGATATCTCTCGACACCGTGATTGAAACTATGCGTCAGACCGGTATCGACATGTCTAGTAAATATAAGGAGACCTCTTTAGGAGGTCTTGCTGTGAATGTAGTGGAGTGTTAAATGACAACGGTAGTGATTTGGGTTTCTGATATTCAGAAATCAGTGACCTTCTATTCAGCTTTGTTTGAAGCTAAACATCCTTATGTGACCGAAGGCTTTGCCAGTGTTAGCGGTAATGGCAATGAAGTTCTTATCCACCTGTTACCTGAGCGATACCGATCAGAACCGACTCTTGGTGAAGACAACCCAATCAAGCCAGTCTTTGAAGTTGTCAGCATTGAAAACGCAAAGTTAGCTGCCGGTAGAACTGGCGGCCGTATCAAATCTGATATTCAACAGCATGGCAGCTGGAAGTATGCCGATGGTAATGATCCTGATGGCAATGTGATTCAGGTTCGCGAAGGCTTCTAACTACTTAGTTATAACTGCTGTTGGCAGTGAAGTGTTTGTGACACTGTTATAGCCAGGCTTCGTTGCGGTAACCCTAAAAGTAATTGCAGTTCCAATTTCCTGTGTTGTGAGCTTATAAGTCTTAGTAGTCGCATTTGCTATTGGCTGATTGTTTCTAAGCCATTGGTACTTCAAAACTGTTCCAGAATCCCAAGAGCCAGTTGTCCCTGTGAGGGTTTTACCAACTAGAAGTACTCCAGCAAGAGTTGGGACAGCAGTCTTAGTCAATGTTCCAGAACCAACAAACACAGCATTAGCGGTAACTGTTGTTGGGCTATAACCAGTCTTAGTTAAGGTAGCTCTGACGCTCAGATTCTGACTAACATCATCAGCTTTGAGTGTGTAAGAGGTTCTAGTTGCACTAGCTATTGGAGTACCATTTCTAAGCCACTGGTAGGTAGCTTTAATCCCTGTTGGGATAGTAGCTGTGACAAGAACTGTTCCACCCATAACAGCACTACCTGCAATAGCTACCGCAGGCGGTGTTATTGTTCCTGCCTGAATTATTACAGGCTGGCTAGTTGTTGTATTGAGGGGGAACCCTGTCTGGTTCACTGTTGTTGTCACAGTAATTAGTTTTAGATAATCCAAAATAGTTGGAGTGTATGTAGGGCCGGTAGCACCACCGATGGCTTTACCTGATCTAAACCATTTGTAGGTAACTGTGGTTGAGGCGTTGGAGATCGGGTTACCAACTAGGGTTCCATCTACTTTTGCAGTTCCTGTTATAGATGCTGAAGTAGCGACAGGGTTACTTATCAAAACAGCAGTTGAAGTTACAAAAGCTGTAGGGAGGTTTTGCTTTGCAGCTCCGACCTTCACAGAGATTAGATGTCCTGAATCGGCAGAGGTTAGAACGTATGTGCTGGCTGTTTGGTTACTGATTGCTATTCCATCCCTTAGCCATTGGTAACTAAGAGATGCTGTGTAATCCCAGGTTGAAGCAGCAGCGGTAAGAGTTGAGCCTAAGGTTGGTAATCCGTTGAGGCTAAGCACAGGAGCTTCAGGTGCTCTTGTTGAAAGGAAAGTGGTTAGTGAAGCTGTTCTGTAAGGGAAGAAAGTATCTAACCAGTTCTGCCACCAAATAGCTGCACCAACGTCAGGGTTAGCTCTGGTCTCATGAGAGACGTACGCGTTGTTAATAACACCTGCAACCTTGTTCTTGAACGCAGGTAAATCTAATTGCTCAGCTTTGTTCTTGACTGCAACATGAGCTCTTATCAATTGAGCAGCACAAGGATCGTACGCAACACACTTGCGTAGCATCACAGATCTTTGCTGGTTACCAAAGTTTCTAAAAGCAGGGCCTTGACCTAGCCAATCTAATTGGGCTGAAGAGTCCATCGGGAAAGCACCGTCTTGCCCCCAAGGAATGATTCTTAGCTTTCCGGTCATGTCAAACACTAGGTAGTAGTTGTTCTGAACAACATCTGTATAGCCATCCCAGTTACTTGTGTATATATCTGTTGCCATCAGATTTATAACAGCAGTCATGTCCGCTACTTTGTTTACTTCTCGCCACCAATCAGCACCGTCATAGACAGACACAGCGATAGCAGCATTTAGATCTGATCTATCGGTATCACCGTAGTTGGTGTCATAACAACCACTTTGGTAATAGGTAAGGTCAGCTAAGTAACAGTTAGAACTGTAGAGATGTTTAGGGGTGACCCAACGCTTGAGCATCTGAGCATCAACTGATTCGATGTTCATGTATAGACCGAAGTCAGCACCGTTGAGAGTGACCCAAGA
>CAILDA010000103.1 GCA_903832875.1 uncultured Micrococcales bacterium
AAGACCAGCAACACCGGCACCGGCAACTAAAACTTTTGCTGGTGGAACTTTTCCAGCAGCAGTTACCTGACCGGTAAAGAAACGACCGAATTCGTGAGCAGCTTCAATAACTGCTCGGTAACCTGCAATGTTAGCCATTGAACTAAGCACGTCCATTGACTGCGCTCTTGAAATTCTAGGAACTGCATCCAATGCAAGCGCTGTGATACCTCTGGTTGCAAGTGATTCAAGAAGTTCTGGGCGAAGTGATGGAGTCATCAGGCTCACAACAATCGCATTGTCACTGAGTTTTGAAATCTCTTCGTTGCTAGGTGCTGCAACTTTCAAAACAACCTGGCTGGAAAGAGCTTCTTCGTTAGACCCGATAGTTGCACCAGCTTGAATGTATGCAGAGTCAGGGAAGGTTGACAGTGTTCCCGCTCCAGTCTCAACGACGACTTGGTAGCCAAGATCGATAATGGACTTTACGGTAGTCGGGGTAGCAGAGACTCGAGTTTCTCCAGCTAATTCTTTGATTACGCCTATTTTCATCATCCCTCTATCTTGCCTTATATAGACGGTTGTCAAAGTAGGCTTTGGACATGAAAGCATTCAGACGCTTTATGTTTAGGGCTTTATTAGCCGGAATTTTGGCTTTTCTTATAGTTCCGTTTCTGATTCCCTTCAATTCATCAGGAACCATGACAGCGTCTCAAGCGGCTCCGGGGGTCGAATTCGTCCAGCTCAATGACTTGGATGTCAGTGTCGAAAGAACCGCTTATTCGGGCAATTGTCGCTGTAATGCTCCGCTAATTGTCCTCATGCACGGTTTTGGAGCCAGTACCTATAGTTGGCGTCATGTTCAGCAGCCACTTAGCAAGCTGGGCGAAGTTATCTCCTATGACAGACCAGGCTTTGGATTTACTGAACGTAAGAGCTCATGGGAGGGAACTAACCCTTATGGCTTCCAAGGCAACTTTGCTCTCTTAGATGATTTGATCGCTAAGTTCGGCAAAGACAGAAAGATCGTCTTGGTTGGGCATTCAGCAGGAGGTCAGTTAGCCGCTGAATACACCAGATTGAATCCAACTAAAGTCTCTGCTCTGATCCTTGTCGATGCAGCTATATGGACTACCGGTGGTGGTCCAGGTGGATTTGATTGGTTCTTTGCTCTGCCACAGATGCAGAAGATTGGTCCTATCTTGGTAAGCAGCATCGCCACATCTGGTGATGACTTGCTTCGTAAGAGTTACTACGACAAAAAGAAACTAACTCAAGATGTTTATGACGGTTATCACCAACCACTCAAGATCAAAGGCTGGGAGCAAGCTTTCTGGTTCTTCTCAACTGCACCTAGAAGCAATCAACTCAAAGAAAACCTTTCGAGCTTAGATCTACCGACCCTAATAATTACTGGAGAGTTTGACGCAGTTGTTCCAGCTAGAGATGCTCCTATCTTGAAAAAGAAGATCGCCAACTCATCTTTGGAGATTATTCCTAAAACAACACACTTACCGCAAGAAGAACAGCCAGTGTTGTTTATGAATGCGGTATTGAAACACTGGAAAGAACTAGCTAACAACTAGAATCAGAATGTATCGGTTATCTTGTTAATTGTGATTTTGGGGGAAGTAACTTGAACATTTTGATTATGCTGGGGCAAGCGTTTTCGATTACCTTACCGATTTTAATTTCGGGTCTATTTTTCATCGCCAGCATGAAATATGGTTGGTTCACTTCCTTGCATAAGCCAATCGACTTTGGTCAAAGAATAGGTAAGACAGAGATATTTGGCCCTAACAAGAATTGGCGCGGAGCGCTGTTTTATATCCTTGGTGGCACGCTCATAACCTACCTACTGCATCTATTGCAACCTAGTCAGAATTGGGTTGCACCAGTTTTTAGCAATGAGCCACTGTTATTAGGGCTTAGCAGTTGTTCAGCATATGTTTTGGGGGAGCTAATCAACAGTTTTGTAAAAAGAAGGATAGGGATTACTCCTGGTAGTCAGGGAAAGCTCCTGCAGAAGTTCATAGATAACACCGATGGCGCATTAGCCACAGGCTTTGTCTATTTGTTTGCCTTTAATGTGTCGTTGGATCTACTGCTAGCGGCTTTTGTTATTTCCTTAGTTGTTCATGCATCAACAGATGTTCTGATGCGAAGACTCAAACTAAAGAGTAAGTAGCAAAAGGGCAGTAGCAACCGGCACCGTGGCATTATCTGTGCCTAAAGGTGAGAACCTCTCCACCAAAGTAACTACAAGTGCAGCTAGCCAGATGTGGCCTAGGGGTAGGTGCGTGTTCTCAACGAGTAAAAGAAAAGCAATCACAAAGAACACAATTGAGCCTTGGAAGACTTTTCTTTCCTTCTTCAATAGATCACTTGTTAGCCCAGCAAAGCTATCTGCAAAAGTCATGATGAAGATACTTGGAATGAATATCTCTGCTCTTCCTTGGCTAATCGCATAGGTGAGGAGTGTGCCAATAGGTAAAAAGATCTCTCCATAGGTTCTCCTTTTCACA
Source organism: uncultured Micrococcales bacterium (assembly GCA_903832875.1). GTDB lineage: Bacteria > Actinomycetota > Actinomycetes > Actinomycetales > Microbacteriaceae > Rhodoluna. The sequence goes on from CAILDA010000103.1 coordinate 2,505, forward strand.
TCATGAATAGCGCTGAACCAACCAAACCTTTGAGAAATCACCATCACTATTAGAGAGAGAGTTATCAGACCTATAAACCAAGCTGAGGGTAAAAGGAAATAGTCGAGGAGAGTGTATAAACCAGAAAAAATATGGATAAGTCTTCTGGTGATCTCAGATGAGACTTTTCTCTTTCTTTTCAAGAATTCAATAGCAACTACTACAACTAGGTAGCCAACAGATAATCCAAGCGCTAGTAAAAATGTTTCCATGTTATTTTCTCCCCACAATTGCGTAACTTGGCTTAGTTTCCTTGAGTCTGGTCTTTATAGCTTTGCGACTTTCAGAGTTCAACCGCTTAGTTATGAACTTACCCTTACTTCTGATGATTGCTCCAAGCAGGTTTGTTTCTTTGGCATTCCAAACGGTTTTCACGTATCTGATAAGTGATTGATCATAGGTTGCAAGTAGGTAAGTATCTTTGCGCCTAGCGACTAGCTGCATCAAAGCATTAAAAGCTTCGGCTGATCTAAATTCTGGTTTTAGATAAACCATGCCTATCTCACTTAGGTTCTTGGTGAGCTTCTCAACGGCTGCCCAACCTATTAATAGATCCCCATCATAGACAACCGCAAGGGTGTTTGCTTTGGCGAGCTCAGTAAGTTTCTCAACACTGCGAGGGGTTAGCTCAGCCTGAGAAGAGGTTACTTCAAATATCTCTTGAACTACCTGCGGCAGCTTTGCAGGAGTTATTTGAAATGTGGCAGTTATAGCCATATCAAAGCACCGATACCAATAACTACTGATACAGGTATCCAGAACAATAGCGCTCCGGTCTTACGAGTCTTTATCTGAGAGAGCTGTCCTATAGATAAGGCAATAAGGATGAAAGCAATAATCCAGTCAGAGTAAGGTATCGAATCTATTGGCAATGTCTTCTTGGCAACAAAGATAAGCAGTGTTGCAAGGCTTAGGTGGCAAGTAACGATGCCTCTGTAATAGCGAACATCTCCCACTTCGGTGTATCCCTTGATGTTAAAGGAGATGAGCCTAAGTATTCCAAAAGCGAGAATGAAGAAACCAGAGATAAATCCTAAAACTCCTGGCAGTAATAGTTGTTGGGTTACTAATGCAGCCAGCAGTGAATAGTTGATTAGGTCCACCATGGAATCTAGCTGTCTTCCAAACTCAGAGGCTTTGCCTAGCTTTCTAGCTAAGAATCCATCCAGCGCATCAAGTTGAAAAGCTATTGAAGCTAGGACTATGGCTAGCTTTGCATCTCCTGAAAGTAGATAGCAGATTGCGGCCCATGAGGCTAGGAGAGAGGCAAGACTTACAAGTCCAGCCCAACCAATAGTGCTTACTATTTCTCTATAGCGATTCATGCTTGATCACTCCCGTGCTGCCATTGATGGTAACGATGTCACCAGTTTTTAGATCTTTAGTCGCATTTGGTGCTGCCACGATTGCTGGGATACCTATCTCCCTGGCAATGATTGCTGCATGGGAAAGTGCATTACCTCGTTCAGCAACTATTCCTGCGGCTTGAGTAAACAACAAAGTCCAGCCTGGATCAATGTAATGAACTACTAGTACCTTGCCTCTAACATCGACTGTTGGATCAAACTCCTTCACAACTATTACTTCTGCTGTAATTTGACCAGGAGCCACACCTTTACCGGAGATGCCACCGTCTTGAGACACAGGTTCAATGTTTACCTGATGCATTCCTGCAATACGACCTGTTCCATGAACCGCTAAAGCCTTGTCCTTCTTCTCGTATTGCTCGAACTGCATCTTTCGCATAGCAACTATAGTTTTGCCGTCTTGAATAGGTGCATGGACATTAACTAGCTCATCAACTTCTGTATCGGTAAGCCAGTAAATATCTCTGGGTTCAGCCAAAAGTCCTTCAGCTGCTAATGCGTTACCAATAGCATCAAATGATTTTCTGGAAAGGTTAAAAGTCTGTGCTCTATTGAAACGGAATCTTTCACGCCAATCGATTGCTCGTCTAGTGTTTTTAGCGATATGAAGAACCAGTGGTCTAAGTAGTGGGGACTGGTTTGTTGGCCAAGTGATAACTCTTTTTTCAACACTGGGGCTGGAATCAATTCCTGAGTTAGCTGCCTTTAGTGCTAGCTCCAAAACTGTAAAGAGACGATCGGTGAGTCTCTGATTCTCTAGTTTTAGTTCGCCTGGAGTCCTAGCTCCAAATTCGTTTATGTAGTCCTCAGCTGCATCTTTGACCTGAGACCAGCTAGCTGTTTGTTCAAGTTTGGTTATCTGGCTTAGAGCTTCAGATTCAAGGGCTTGTTGAACAACCAAGCCCAGTTTGGAGAGGGCCTCTAATGGTCTAATGCTTGCCTTGTCATTGAGTCCCTGCATAAGCAGCATGTAATCATCTGGGTTATCACTCTTGGCAAAGAGTCTTTTGAGAATGCCATGGAAAAGCATGAGGCGGACATCGTTCAAGATTGTGACAGCCCAGTCCTCAAGCATCTCTTGGCGGATTTTCTTACCTGACTGCAAGAGGCTTGCAGCATTAATGTAATCAACATTTATTGAGTCATAGAAGGCAATCTTCTTAGCTATCCGTTTACTAAATCTTCTTGAAATACGTTCTGATCTGAGAATCAGAATCATGAAACGAATGATTGCAATAATGGACTTTAGGTCCATTTTTGATCTCTCTGCCTCACCACGCTTTTTGACAGGGTTCAGCATTGCTTCGAAGTACTCTTGGTTTCTTCTGCCAGGAACTAATTTGATGCCTTCGTACCAATTAGTGATTCTGTAATAGACATGACCTTCAAGGTAACCGAGCATGTTATGTGTGATTGGTGCTTTATCTGCAATGTCCTTTTTAGAAGCGCCAAGCATCTTGAAAAATGACAGGTATACAGATCCATAGAACTGTCTAATTACCGAATAGGTAAGTGGGAGAGTGACACCTGGGTAGTTCTCTGAGATGTTGCTGCTATCCCACTCAAAGCTGTATTCAAGCATTGGTTTAGTTATCGGCCTGAACTGTAAGAAGGCCAGGACCTCAGAGTCATAAGAGAACTCGATATCCAGTGGTCGACCAGTCTTGGCTTCAATAACCAGTGCTGACTTGCAGAGTTCCCTAATCTGCCTCGGCATCTTCTTAGAGTCAATCTCTAGACGATTGACTAAGAACTCAGTGGCATCTTCACCCTCAACCACTGTGTTCTGCCAAGAGTTACTGATAGCAATCTGGAGTTCCCCTGAGCCATTTTCAGTAAATAGAACACCAGCGACGTTTCCATAGAACATTTCTTGAACTATTACAGATCCACCCACACGGAACTTGGTCAGCCCACGTTCTTTGGCATAGTTGATAACTGTTGAACTAACCATTGAGCCAAAGCACAACACAGCATATTTCTCTAAATTCTCAAGAGTAAATTCTTGGTCAACAAAAGACTGGTACTGGCCAGCAAACGAGTCAGCTCCACCATCTTCTAATAAAGCAGAAGTTCTAAAACTAACCGCAGCCCATGAGTTAGCTGCAATGGTTTCAAAGTAAGAGTGTGTCCTCGCTTTATCGAGAGTTACTTTCGCTAGCTCTCTAGTAATCAGTGAAGAGGTTTCTTCTAAAGTTTTAGCTGAACTAAGAAACTCGTTGACCAGGGATTGCAAAGACAGTGTTGCCTTGCTGTAATCAAGGATCAGATCTTCAAATGAGATGGCAACAAACGGAGGCACGTTGAGTTCAAACTCTGTTTGCATGCGCAATAGGTTCTCTGCTTTTGCTCCTAACCTACTCATGAGAAGAAGATCACCGCACTAGTTGAGATAAAAGAAACTGCCACTATTGCTCTAACTGCGTCGTTGTTCTTTCTAAATGTTAGAAGTAGAACTCCAGCTATTCCAGTAACTACATATAGCCAGATTGAAGCAAAGGAAATGAACAAAGCCATTGGACCACACACGCTGATTACAAACATCAGCCAGAATGCACCATCACCCCAGACAGCTAGGTAAGTATCCATGACCAGAACACCCGCAGGGTCGTATCGCAGTTCGTATTTACGCATGATTTCCATACTTGCCATAAATAGCACAAAGACTGTGGCTGCTACTAAAACAGAAGAGCTAACTTCTGTTCCAAAGACATTTAATACCCAGATCGGATACAAGAGAAATATTGCTTGATGAAGCACGAAGTAAAGATTGAATTGCTTCTCCAGGTAGCCCGCAATAAAGAACTCAAATCCAGTCAGCACCGAAAAGCCAAGGATAGCTAGATAAAGCAATGCACTATTTAGGTTGCTTTGGAAAAGGCCAGCCGCTACAACAGAACTTAGCTCTATGACAAGGGAGATCACTCCAATGGTTACCAATTGCTTTTTGGTAATGATTCCTCGCTGAACTGGCCTGTTCGGGTAGTTGCTACTGTCATGACTGGCATCTTTGAACTCATCGGTTACTCGCATCCGGAGCATAAAGAAAAGGAAGCTGATGGCTATAAACAAGGTGCTCAGATAATCATTGGAGCTCTTGCCAAGAGGTTGTGCAACAGCAACCAAGAACATGGCAGTAAATAAGGCGTGAGTTCCGGTAACAGGCAACGGGAAGCGCTCATTTAGATAAGTAAGCAGATTATTCATGTTCCCCCACTTCGTCTGCCTCAGGTATCTAAATATTAGCAGTCCGAGCTTTACAGCGTTTAGAGGGCCAATTTGGGGCACTTTTGAGACTTGGCCCCTTTGTTGTAGCCTTAAACCATGAATCTGAATGAAATCGAAGTAACCATGCTAGATGGCAAGGAAACAACCTTTGCGAACGTAGCCAAGAAAGTTACCTTAGTTGTAAACGTCGCCTCCAGATGTGGTCTATCACCTCAGTACGAGACTCTGGAAGCCATGCAGAAGAAGTATGGCGCGAAGGGATTTACTGTCATTGGTGTGCCTTCAAACCAGTTCTTCCAAGAGCTAAAGTCATCGGATGACATTTCGAGCTATTGCTCAACAACTTGGGGAGTGACATTCCCTATGACTGAGAAGGCAAAGCTCAACGGTAAGAGCGCGCACCCTTTATACAAGGAATTGACAAAGACTGAAGACGCTGATGGCAATGCAGGTAATGTGAAATGGAACTTTGAGAAGTTTTTGGTTTTAGCTAACGGGGAAGTTCACCGCTTTAGACCAACAACCAAGCCGGATGCTCCAGAGATCATCTC
>CAILDA010000104.1 GCA_903832875.1 uncultured Micrococcales bacterium
ACTCACGTATTCGACATCGCTTCAGGTCTTCGTCTAAACAACGATGCTCCTAAGGCAGTTGCAGCTAAGCCTGCAGCCAAGAAGGCAGCACCTAAGGCAGCACCTAAGGCAGCAGCTAAGCCTGCAGCCAAGAAGGTAGCAGCTAAGAAGGCAGCACCTAAGGCAGCGGCAAAGCCTGCTGTGAAGAAGGCAGCTCCTAAGAAGAAGTAAAGAACTTAAATAAATAAACCCCTGGTCATTTCGATCAGGGGTTTATTTTTTATGTTTGCTTACTTAAGTCTTGCCTTAGCAACTTCATAGAGTGCAACAGAAGCTGCGATACCAGCGTTTAGTGACTCTGTTTCTTTAGCAATAGGAATAGAGAGAATCGCATCACAGTTTTCTTGAACTAGACGAGATAGACCTTTACCTTCGCTTCCGATAACTAGAAGTAATGGTTCATTACCTAACTTGAATGTTGGCAGAGACATGTCTCCTCCACCATCAAGACCAATAACGAAAACTCCACGCTTCTGGAATTCTTTGATGGTGGCATTTAGGTTGGCAGCAAGAGCAACTGGAATTCTTGATGCTGCACCAGCTGATGTCTTCCAAGCAGAAGCTGTCACACCGACAGATCGCCTTTGTGGAACGATTACACCTTGACCACCGAAGGCTGCAACCGAACGAATAATCGCACCTAGGTTTCTAGGGTCTGTGATTCCATCAAGAGCAACAAGCAGGGGTTTCTGTCCACGACTTAGAATCTTGTCCAAAAGTTCACTTGGATGCTGATAGCTATATGGAGGTACTTGCAAAGCAATACCTTGGTGAACTGCATCGTTACCAGTCATGCGGTCAATCTCAGGTCTGGTTACTTCACCAACAGAGATGCCTCTGGCATTGGCAATCGAGATAGCTTCTTTGACTCGATCATCCATCTCAATGCGAGCTGCAATAAACAAAGCAGTTGCAGGAACCTTGGCTCTTAGTGCTTCAAGAACTGAGTTACGGCCTGAAAGAACTTCACTAGCATCTGCTGCCTTCTGAACTCTTCTTCCAGTTCTAGCTGCCCCTCCAGCGTTACCTGCTGTTCTAGTTCCAGAGGCTAGGAACTCACCCTTCTTAGCGGTGGTACCAGGCTTAGCCTTAGTAACCCTAGGGGTCTGTGAAGCCTTGCGCTCACGAAGAGCTTTGGCCTTGGAGGCTGGGTGATACTTGCGGTCTTCAGCCTTAGGTGTTGGTCCACGACCTTCTAAAGCCTGACGACCCTTACCTCCGGTACCAACCTTAGGAGCTCCTTTAGAGCCACCCTTTTTAGCTTTTGCTGCCCCTGGGCGGCCTGGTTTCTTAGCCATTAAAACTCCACATCGTTATATCTTTCATGTCTTTGAGCGTTACGCCCATTTCTTCTAACTCAAGCCTGATCTGATCGGCACGAGCAAAATCTTTAGCCAATTTGGCAGCATTTCTTTGTTGAATAAGGTCATTAACCTGATTAGTCAATTCTTCACTAATACGTCGTTCTTGATAGGCAAATGTGAGCCCTAGAACATGAACCATAGCTTTGACTTGTTCAACACATAACTTTAGGGCTTCTTGATTGTTGCTATCAAAAGCAGTGTTTCCTGCTCTAACTCTCTCATGGATTACAGCTAGTGCACCCGGAACATTTAGATCTGAATCCATAGCCTCGGCGAATTCAGATGGCAGGTACTGGTCATCGATTTCTATCTGCTTTGTATTAGTGGTTCTTTTTAGGAACCCCACAATGCGATCTAATGCGGCTTGAGCATCTCTTATGGATGACTCTGAGTAATCCAAGTTAGACCTGTATTGAGCAGAGAGCAGCCAATACCTAATAGCTCCCCAACTACCTGCTTTTTCTAAATCTTCAACTGAAACACCGTTACCTAAACTCTTAGACATCTTTTGGCCGCTAATAGTAATGAGTGCATTGTGTAACCAGAAGTTAGCGAAGCGATCTCCTGCTGCAGAAGATTGAGCAAGTTCATTTTCATGATGTGGGAAACGAAGATCTAAACCACCACCGTGAATGTCAAAAGATTCACCTAAGAAATGTTTAGCCATAGCAGAACACTCAATATGCCAACCAGGTCTTGCTAAGCCCCAAGGAGTTTTCCAGGCAGCTGTATCTGGTTCATCTGCTTTATGTGCTTTGAATAAAGCAAAGTCGTTAGGTGATTTTCTACCGAAGGTAGCATCTTCTTCACCTTCCATGTTTTCTAACTTCTGGTTAGTTAGTTCACCATAGTTAGGCCATGAGGCAGTGTCAAAGAATACGTTTGCTGAACCATCGGTTGCTTGGTAGGCATGACCTAAGTTGATCAGCTTCTTAGTGAGGTTAATCATGTCTTCGATGTGTTCAGTGGCATGAGGCTTATGAGTTGGTTCCAAAATGTTTAGCGCAAGGTACGCATCATCAAAGTTTTGCTCTATTTCTTTAGCAAACTCTCTCCAGTCGCGAGAGCCAGCATTGACTAAAACCTTGTCATCGATGTCAGTTACGTTTCTAACCATGGTCACGGTGTGATCGGTAACCATTAGCCATCTTCTTAAGATGTCATAAACCAAAGCACTTCTAAGGTGACCTAGGTGAGGTGCAGATTGCACTGTTGGGCCACACACATACATCTCAACATGCCCTGCAGTCAGGGGCGTAAAGGCTCTAAGTGTCTGTGACTTAGAGTCAAAGAGTTCAAGTGCCACGACTAGAGCCTACCTTTGGGCTTCTGGATTAGAGCGGTGGCAACAGCCCCAACTCCTTCAGATGAACCTAAGAAACCAAGGCCATCAGTGGTTGTTGCGCCTAGGCTAACCGGAGCTCCAAGTAGAGCAGTCAAAGCTTGTTCAACTTCAACTCTTCTAGGTGCAAGCTTTGGTTTATTACCAATCAACTGAACTGAAACGTTCACAACAGACCAACCAGCATTAGCTAACATCTTCAAAGTTTCAGTAATAAAAACTGAACCATTGGCCCCTGCATACTCAGGCTTATCAACACCAAAGTTAGAACCAATATCCCCGAGTCCTGCTGCTGCAAGCAACGCATCAACGATTGCATGGGAAACCGCATCGCCATCACTGTGACCTTCAAGACCCTCTTCACCTGGCCATAACACTGTTCCAAGATATAGAGGCTTACCAGAAGCAAACTTGTGCACATCTGTGCCAATACCTGAACGTTGCTCTGTTGCACCATTTAGTAGTAACTCTGCATATTCAATATCTGCTTGAACCGTTATCTTGAATGCCATGGCATCTCCTGGCACAGCTCTAATTACTTCACCGGTTGCTTGCATCAAAGATGCATCGTCTGTGAAATCAGCTGATGCTTCTTGGTACGCCTTAAGAAGTTTCTCTCTAAGGAAACCTTGAGGGGTTTGAGCAATTCTTAGTTCATCCCGATCAACAGTTGCAAGAACAACATCTTGCTTAACCTGTTTGATGGTGTCGGCAACTGGTAATACCGGAACAACACCGAAACCTGTTTCCATAACAGCAGCTGCGACTTTTTCAAATAATGAAGCAGGTGCAAAGCACCTAGCTGCATCATGAACTAAGACAACATCTCCTTGAGTTATCTCCTTCAAAGCATTAGCAATTGAGCCTTGTCTTGATAAACCACCAGGAGTGAATATAAGTTCAACCTTGTCTTTGACGAATTCTCTAGCGATTGCTTCAAACTCTGCGACACGATCTTCGTGTGAGGCAACAACAACTTGAACTAGATTCTTGATTTCAAGGATGTTCTCTAAGGCATGCTCTAAAAGGGTCTTGTCAGATACTTTGACCAGTGCTTTAGGTATGCCTGCACCTAGTCGTGTTCCGTCGCCAGCGGCAACAAGAATGACAGCGATTGCGCTCATCATGTGCCTCCTAGTTGGGCAAAGATTTACTGAAGGTTACTTGGCACCCTTAGCCAAAACCTTGAGAATATGTGCTTCTGCTCCAGCGTCATCGACTTTGAGAGCAAGTGCAAGCTCAGATACCAAGATCTGCATCGCCTTGGCTAGCATGCGCTTTTCACCGGCTGAAAGACCACGGTCCTGCTGACGTCTCCAAAGGTCACGAACAATCTCGGCAACCTTCATAACATCGCCTGAAGCAAGCTTCTCCTGGTTGGCCTTGAATCTTCTTGACCAGTTGGTTGGCTCTTCAATGAATTCTTCTTTAAGCTTGGCCTCAACCTTACGGACACCCTTAGCGTCAATAACGTCTCTAACGCCAACCTCAGATTCAGCTGTCTCAGCTGGAACCCAGATAATGAGGTTTCCCTGCTCAACCTTTAGCTTCAGGTAAAGCTTCTTCTCACCACGGAATTCCTTTTTAGCAACTTCTAGAATCTCGGCGGCTCCGTGGTGCGGGTAGACAACTGTCAGTCCCTTTTTGAATTCCATGGATAGCTTTCCCTTCGCAAACCCCAAGTTTACCACAGGTCCCTATTTTTAGAGCCGATAGACTAGGAGGGTTCAATCAGGAGGAAAATTGCTTATTCGTCGCGCAATTCTAGGATCTGTCATCGCTATAACCGCTGTAATAACAACAACTGGTTGTAATTTCATTAGCCCGGTAGCTTCCCTTAACTACTATGCTCCTAGCGATGGTTCACAGGCTGACATCGGCCGACTAAAAGCTCGAAACCTCATATATTTCACTGATAACCAAGGACACACTGGTTTCTATGGTGCTTTTGCTAACTCAGGAAGCACAGCTATTACTTTTGCAATCAAATTCAAAAATGCTGCAGGCGCAAGCCAATACCGTGAATTCAGCGTAGGCGCATACAAAGTGCTGAACTTTGGTTACCAAGGCAAGAAGTCATTGCAGATTGATTTAGCTGGTAAGCCGGGAGACATGGTGAATGTCGTGGTTTATTCCGAAACTGATGAGGCAAGCATCAACGTGCCAATCATGGACGCTACTTTGCCACAGTACAAAGATCTGGTTGCAGGTCTAAGTTCTAACTAAACCTCGTATTTGTAACCGAGGCCACGAACAGTCAAAAGGTGCATCGGTCTTGCCGGGTCTGATTCAATCTTTGATCTAAGTCTCTTCACGTGAACATCAAGTGTCTTAGTGTCACCGTAGTAGTTAGCACCCCAAACTCTGTCAATAATCTGACCTCTGGTTAGTACTCGGTTTCTGTTCTCTAAGAACATCTCAAGTAATTCAAACTCTTTTAGTGGCATGGCTACTTTGTCTCCATTGAAGAAAACAATGTGACGATCAACATCCATACGAACAGGCCCTGCTTCCAGGATGCCGTTCTCAGCTTCTCTAGGCGCTCCGTTACGACGAAGAACTGCCTTCATCCGAGCAAGCAACTCATTCTTGCTATAAGGCTTAGTCACATAGTCATCAGCACCAATTTCAAAACCAATGACCTTATCTATCTCAGTGTCCTTGGCGGTAAGCATGATTACTGGAACATCTGATGTGGTTCTGATTGCTTTGCAGACATCTTTACCCGAGAGCTTTGGGAGCATTAGATCCAAAAGAATTAGATCTGCTCCTTCTTTAGTGAACTGTGATACTGCCTGCTCACCATCCTCAGCTTCAACTACTTCATAACCTTCAGAGCGAAGCAAGAAAACGAGTGCTTCTCTCATGTTTGGCTCATCTTCAACAACAAGAATTTTGGTCATTACTCTGGCCTTTCGTCGGATTGTTCTTTCTGGATGGGTAAACGTAATGTGAAAGTGGAACCTACACCGACTCTTGAGAAAACTGTTACTTCCCCGCCATGGTTATTAGCAGCGTGCTTGACGATGCTCAAACCTAAACCAGTTCCACCGGTATCTCTTGAGCGTGATGGGTCAACGCGATAGAAGCGTTCAAAGATTCGCTCCTGTTGGTCAACTGAAATACCAATACCGTTATCGATAACTTGTATTTCAGCAAATTCACCATCGGTGATAAGTCCAATACCTACCTGTGAACTCGATTCGCTATAAAGCACAGCGTTCTCAATCAGGTTCTTTATCGCCATAGTCAACAAACTCGCATCACCCATAACACTTATGTCGCTGGATGCATCAAAGTTGATTTTGACTCCACGAGAGTCTGCTAAGAATTGACTCAAATCAACTGCTTCTATAACTAATTGCGATAGGTCACAAACTTCAATCTCACCTTTTAGGTCTCCTGCTTGAATTCTCGAAAGTTCAATAATCTTAGAAACCAAAGAACCTAGTCGTTTAGATTCTCTCTGCAGGCTTTTCGCAAACTTAGTTAGTTGCTCAGGATCATCAACAGCAACCTGAAGCGCTTCCGTTAAAAGTGAGATAGCGCTAATCGGGGTCTTTAGTTCATGGGAGATATTCTCAACAAAATCTTTGCGAGTGTCTTCTAGTCGTTTAGCTTCGGTCACGTCTTCAACTAGGACTATTACTAGTTCTTCAGATAGTAATGTCGCTCGAGCTGAAATGACCTGTTTTACTGAACGTAAGTTTTTAGAGAAATTTAACTCTTTTTTTATGCTTTGTCGATTAGTCCTGGCTTCATCAACGAGGTTTATTAGATCTGCACTTGTGAGCTTGCCGTACTCAACGAGTCCCATTTGAACAGCCAAGGAACTCTGATCGATAACTTGGTTATCGGCATCGAGCACGACTCCAACGGCGTCTAAAACCTCTAAAAAAGCGATGGCATCAGAGGCCACTTGCTTTATTTTTTGAGACTTAACCACAAGTTCCTCCTCTCCACTGTTTTTTTGTTAACTTGGAAAACATTCCATCTGTTAATAGTATTAACACTAGGTGGAAACTATTGCCTTGGAAACCCAAGGCATAGCACCTGTCAGGCAGTGTTTACCTTCTATTCGCTAGTAGTTCACCACTGTCTGTAAAAGTTCAGACAAAGAGAGCAGGCATCATGCGCGAAGTGTTTCAAAATGAACTCGCCGAGGTCCAGGAAAGACTGATTGACCTCTCCGAGTCTGTCACTGACATCATGGAGAAAGCTTCCAGTGCTTTCCTCAATTCAGATGTTAAGAAAGCGGATGAAGCAATTGCTCTATCTGAGGTAAATGAAGAAAGAGCCTTGGCTATTGATGAAATGGTCATTCGTATTCTTTCCAGACAGTCCCCTGTTGCTAGAGACCTTCGAGTTCTAGTCTCAGCTCTTCGAATTAGTGCTTCTCTAGAACGCATGGGAGCGTTAGCTGGACACATTGCAACTATCGCGCGTTTCCGTTACCCAGAATCAGCTGTTCCTGAAACCCTTCGTAAGACCTTTAGCGAAATGGGTGCTTTGGATAGTGCGCTGGGTAGAAAGCTCACCCAACTTCTTCGTAATACCGATGTTGATTTAGCTAGAAGTATTCAAGCTGAAGATGAGCGTGTTGATGAGTTGCACCGCTCAGTATTTGATTTGGTGCTTGGTGAGAAGTGGAAAGAGAACGCTATATACACAGTTGATGTGACTCTTGCTAGCCGTTACCACGAAAGATTTGCAGATCACGTCGTTGACATCTCAGCCAAGGTTGCATACCTCACCACTGGCGAGTGGTCTGAAATAGAGTCTTAGAACTTATTTACCCTGATTAGCAACTGCAGCAGCTCCTGCTGCTGCAGCTTCAGGATCTAAGTACTCTCCACCAGCAACTAGTGGCTTGAAGTTTTCATCTAACTTATAAACCAATGGGATACCTGTTGGAATGTTCAATTCAGCAATATCTTCATCGCTAATACCATCAAGATGCTTCACGAGTGCTCTAAGTGAATTACCGTGCGCGGTAACTAAAACAGTCTTACCTGCAACTAAGTCTTTACTGATTTCATTTTCCCAAAGCGGCATCATGCGAATAAGAACATCTTTCAAACACTCTGTCTTTGGGATGTTGTTACCTAGCTCTGCGTATCTCTCATCATGAGCTTGAGAGTATTTGTCATTGTCATCAATCGGTGGAGGTGGAACATCAAAAGATCTTCTCCAGATTTGGAACTGCTCTGGTCCATATTCGCTAAGTGTTGTCGCCTTATCTTTTCCCTGGAGTGCTCCGTAATGTCTCTCGTTTAATCTCCAGTCACGCTTGACATCAATCCATGAACGATCTGCTGAAGCCAGAGCAATGTTTGCTGTGTTGATAGCCCGCTTCAATCTTGAGGTGTATAGCAAATCTGGCTTTATTCCTGAGGCCGCTAGCAGCTCTCCTGCTCGATGAGCTTCCTTGCGACCTAGGTCGCTCAAGTCAACATCAACCCAACCAGTAAAGAGATTCTCTTGATTCCATACTGAGTTGCCGTGACGTAACAAAATAAGTGTGTATTCAGCCATGAGACAAGTTTATCTAGTTAGCCTTGAACTTATGGCTCAAAGAAAACCGGTTGGGAGCATAACCCGAGGAACTACCAACCCAAATCGTCTCAGACGAGTAGATAGATACATCGCAAGCCTTCCCATTATTAGAAGAACAGCTAACCCAATAGTTGTCGATCTTGGTTTTGGAGCAACTCCAACCACAGCAATTGAAATGCTGACAAGACTAAGCAAAGAGAACAGCAATACAAAAGTTGTTGGTATTGAGATCGATCGTGAACGAGTTGAAAGAGCACTTCCTTTTGAGACTGAAAACTTGTTATTTGGTTTAGGTGGCTTTGAAGTTCCGTTACCAAAGAACCTAAGTGCAAAGGTGACAGTAATCAGAGCAATGAATCTGCTTCGTCAATATGACGAAGCAGAGGTTGCTTCGGCTTGGGAACTAATGCAGTCAAGGCTTGACTCTGATGGTTTAATCGTTGAGGGCACCTGCGATGAGATAGGTCGCATAGCTAGCTGGGTAACCCTCGATACTTCTGGACCTAAGTTGTTTACTATTTCACTGCGGCTTAGAGGTTTAGATAAACCATCTAAGGTAGCGGAACGGTTACCTAAAGCTCTAATTCATCACAATGTGCCAGGGCAACCAATCCACCAGTTACTCAAAGACTTGGATGCTGCCTGGAATAACCATGCCGGACTTGCCATCTTCTCCCCGGCTCAACGCTGGGTAGCTAGTTGTGAAGATCTAAAAGCTAATGGCTGGCCAATAAATAACGAAGCTAAACGATGGAAGTTAGGGGAACTAACAATTAGTTGGGAAGCTGTTAGACCTCAGGTAATTCAGCCCTAGCGTCATCTTCGGTCATCCCACTGGCACACAGTAAATCAACCAGTAACGGTCTAAGTAGTAGTAGTACGCTTGCTTCTCTTACCTGGTCAGCTATGCCAAAGCGCTTTGGATCTAACTGTCTGATTATTTCTAATAACTGTTGCTGAGCTGATTCAAGAGCTTCCTTATCGCTAAGCCCTTCGCGCATCAATATCACTGCATCAGCTAACTGATCACATAGTTCAGATAGGTAAGGCCTTGCCTTGCCGTCTTTGAGCAAGAAGTCAACTCTTCTAACAATGACTCGAAGGTTACGAGTAGCAAGGTCCATGCCTCGCATTAGCCTTACTTGACCTTTGAGTTCATCGCGATACTTGTTCAGGAATGGACTGATTCTGCTAATAGCAACAGCGCTATCTAGAGACATGCGCCAGTTATCAATAAGTGGTTGCGATCTTCTAACCTTGCGAAGAGCATCATCAGCAAGAGAAGTGTTCACATCTCTAAGCGCAAGTCTTAGTGACTCTAAAGATTCAATAAAGAAATCAAATAACTTATTGGCATCAGTTCTGGCTAGTCCTCTTGGATCTCTTGGAATTAGAGCAGTAACAACAATTGCCATGACTCCACCGATAAAACCATCGATGGTTCTAACAAATACTCCACCAGGAGGTGCAGGAAGCAATTGCACAATCATCGCTTGAATAGCAGCAGTTAACGCGAATGCCGAACTACCTGAAATAAAGCGTGCAGACAAAAGCACCACTAACAAAACCAGCGCTAGTTCTAGAACACCTGAGCCTAAGAGAACTAAAGCAATATCGCTAATAGCAATGCCAACAACCATGCCAATACCTGTTTGCAATATTCTTCTAGGCCTGGCATCTCTAGAAAAACCTAAAGAGGTAATACAAACTGTCATTGCCAGTAGTGGAACAGCATGCTGCAAACCATAGTGTGCTAAAGAGTATGCAAGTAGTGCACCGATAGTTATTTGCAGGGCAGGAGCAATTGATTCAATTACTCTTCTGGTTGATTCTCTAATTGACCAGTGCAGAGCACTACTTTTTCTTGGCACGGAATTCACCTAGATCAATTACTGAACCTGCTGATTGCGGCACGATAACTTCTTGAGTTGCAGCGATAGTTTCTGTTCCAGAGACAATAGAAAGCTCTTCAGTAACCGAAACATTGCGCTTGATAAGAGCCAGCGCAATAGGACCCATTTCAAAGTGTTGACCGACTGAAGTTACCTTGCCAACAAGGCTCTCGCCAGCAAATACATCATCCCCTGTATTAGGTAGAGCATGAGCAGATCCATCAAGGTGCAAGAACACTAGACGTCGAGGAGGATGGCCTAGGTTATGAACCTTGGCAACAGCTTCTTGACCTCGGTAACAACCCTTGTTCATATGAACTGCTGTTGCTAGCCAATCAGATTCATGAGGTAGGGCCTTTTCGTCTATCTCGTTAGGACCTGCTGGTTTGAAAGCCGCTACCCGCAAGGCATCCAGAGCCATGGTGCCTGCCTTAGTAAAGCTCTGCCATACCTTTGGTTCAGCATCAACAGGTACCAAAGCTTCGCGATATTCCCAAGGAGCTGTTGGCCTCTCACCATATCTGTAGCCACCTACACCTGTTGTTGGCCACATGTCTTGCCACTGCAAGCTAACTCCATTAGAAGAGTAAGTTTCACTAACAGCTTTGTTCCAAGTAGCGATAACAACAAACTCGTTTGTGCGATCAGTAATAACAACTTTTGCTCTAAAGACCATGCGTTTGAGCTGTATCAGAAGTTCTTCTAAATCTTTGCTAAAAGTTATTAGCCAAGCTGTTTCACCATCATCGATGATGTGAAAATCTCTAACGATTCTTCCTTGAGCATCAAGCCAAAGCGCTTCAGTTGAAACACCTGTTGCTAGCTCATCCAGTTTTTGCGAGAGGATGTCATGTAGCCAAGTAAGTCGGTCATCACCGGAAATAGCTAACACAGCTTTTTCTTCTAAAAAGATAGCTGCGTTACCAGCAATGAATTCTCTTTGTTCCACCAGTGGGTTAGAAAAACTCTGAGTCATGAGCTAAGCAATGCGATCAAGTTCAACTGAAACTAGTGGCACTAAAGGTTCACGAACAGAAGAAGTTACTTCCATAACCCAAAGTAGTTTCACAACACCTTCTTGGGTTAGGGTGCCAAACATTCTTTCTGCATAGCCCCAGCTCTTACCAGCATCAACTAAATGAGCTGGCATGTGAGAACCTGCAACGGTTCTCATTTCTATTCGACCTTTGAGAACCTGTCCCGCATAGAACTCATAAGCTCCACCTGGATGAATGATCGAGGCTTCGATATCAAAGCCACCGCGTTCATTTCTAAGTAGTTCAAGATCTTCAGCAGATTTGATATTTCTTGAACCTGTGCCTGGTAAAACTGATGGACCAAAATCTGCCTGCTCTGCAGGCTTTGCCAATCTCCAGAAACCAAGTTCAGCAGGAAGTTCAACATCTTTAGTCCCATTGGTTTCATCCCCAATGAGTCTTGAGGTGGCGTGATAGGTCAGATAGTTACCTTCGCTAACCGCAAAGGTAATTTTTTGTTGGAATTTCTGTTCGGTTGGATTTTCGTTAGCAACGTATTTATTGCTGATAACACCAATGCCCTCCCATGTTCCAACCAGGAACGCTAAGGGAGTTAGTTCAAGTGGGAGACCTTCAGGAAGAACGAACAACTAGCGCTGGCCCTTGAAGAGTTTGTAAAGCACGAGGATGCTGATAGCACCGATGGCAAGACCTGCAAGTATTAGCAGTCCTAAAAAGAATAGATCTAGAGGCATATCTACAAGTTTAGCCAAGAAGCAATATATACAGACCGGCTATGGCCAAAATGGCATAAGCCCCGCCTGCTGCGAAGATCAGCCTTCGAACTATGCCTTCGGAGTGGGAGCTGAACAGGTGAACCAGAGAAACTAGGGCTAGAGAACCGGCTGCTAGGACACCGAAGCTTCTAATCGCCTCGCCCTGCTCTAAATTCAAGATGACAAGGACCGCGCCGATGGCAACCAGTAACCAGACGGATGCTATTGAAAGCCATTCTTTCCTCATAAAAACCATCATGCCCTATCAGGTCTTATCCAAGGGTAGGATTTAACCACTAATCAGGAGGCAAATTGGCACATTTGCTCGTCTTGTCTGAATCCTCAGACCACAGCATGCTCCCTGCGTTAGCTCTGCTCAGCCACAAGGTCCGTCAGATCGCAGCAGAGCCTGCAGCGCTCATGAATGCCCCTAGCGCCGACCTAATCCTGCTGGATGCCCGTAAAGACCTTGTTGCCGCTAAATCACTAGCAACACTTCTAAAAACCACTGGTTTGTCTTCACCACTATTCCTTGTTATTAGTGAAGGAGGGCTCGCCGCCCTATCAGTTGAGTGGGGTGCTGATGATTTCCTTCTTGATTCAGCAGGTCCTGCCGAGATAGATGCTCGAATCAGGTTGGCTATCGCCAAATCAGTTGCAACTGAATCTCAAGGCAAGATCCATGCCTCCGGTGTTGTTATTGATGAAGCTTCTTATTCAGCCAAGGTTCATGGTGAACCGATGGACCTTACATATAAGGAATTCGAACTCATCAAGTTCTTAGCGCAACATCCAGGCCGGGTATTCACCAGAGACCAGTTGCTTAGTGAAGTCTGGGGTTACGACTACTTTGGTGGAACTAGAACAGTTGATGTTCACATTCGTCGTCTCAGGGCAAAACTAGGGGATCTCGAAGGACTAATTGGAACTGTTCGTAACGTTGGTTACCGTTTCAACAACTCAATCGAAGACTCAGCTTCGATTCCCGGTGGTTACTAACCGTTCACCAACTGTCAAACATTAAGTGCGAGGATATAGGACATGTCTGAAGAGACCATGGCAATCACATTGCCGCCTAACGGCCATGACCTTCCGCACGACCGGTTTATTGATCGTGAACTTTCTTGGCTTTCGTTCAATGCAAGAGTTTTAGAGCTTGCTGAAGATGAAACACTTCCCCTTCTTGAACGGGTTAACTTCTTAGGAATATTCGCATCTAATTTAGATGAATTCTTTATGGTTAGAGTTGCCGGACTAAAAAGAAGAATCGCTACCGGCCTTGCTGTGACTTCAAGCGCAGGATCTGAACCACAAGAAGTCCTCACACGAATCAGCCAAGCAGCTCACGCTTTGCAAGAGCGTCACAGCAAACTCTTCATTGAAAAAATCGAACCTCAGCTAGAAGCTAGCCGAATCAACATCACTTCTTGGAACAAGTTAGAACAAACAGAACAAGAAGCTCTTACCGATTACTACCGTAAGCTCATTTTCCCTGTGCTTACCCCTCTTGCTGTTGACCCTGCTCACCCTTTCCCATACATATCAGGTTTATCTTTGAACATTGCTGTGATGGTAAGACATCCTGAAAATGACAGCAGACTATTTGCAAGAGTAAAGGTTCCACCAACTCTTCCTCGTTTCGTTCGTGTTCCTGGAGCAAGTTCAGGTGTTCGCTTTGTGCCACTAGAAGAAATCATTGGTCAGCATCTTGGTTCGCTGTTTGAGGGTATGGAAGTTGTGCAACATCACAACTTCAGAGTTACCCGTAACGAAGATCTCGATGTTGATGAAGATGAAGCAGAGAACCTCTTGCAAGCTCTTGAAGCTGAATTACTTAGAAGAAGATTTGGTCCAGCGGTTCGACTAGAGGTTTCCAGAACTATCGATAAAGAAGTACTGGAACTTCTAATGGAAGAACTAGACATAGAAGAAGAGGATGTTTATTCTCTTGAAGGGCCTCTCGATCTAACGGGGCTTAGTGACATCGCATTCATGAAGCGAGTAGACCTGCATTACCCACCGCACTCTAGAGTGACTAACCGTTACCTAAAAACTGCCTCTGATGAAGGTGTGAGCATCTTCAGTGCCCTAAGACAAAGAGATGTCTTACTGCACCACCCATACGAGTCTTTCTCAACCAGCGTTCAAGCCTTTATTGAGCAAGCCGCTAATGACCCTAAGGTCTTTGCTATCAAGCAGACGCTTTATAGAACCAGCGGTGATTCACCTATCGTTGACGCTCTTATTAATGCAGCCAGAGCCGGTAAGCAGGTTCTAGCGCTAGTTGAAATCAAGGCTCGATTCGATGAACAGAACAACATTGGCTGGGCTAGAAAGCTTGAGCAAGCTGGAGTGCACGTTGTGTATGGAATTGTTGGACTCAAGACCCACTGCAAGTTAGCTCTTGTTATTCGTCAAGAAGACGGCAGGCTCAAGCGTTACTGTCACATCGGAACAGGTAACTACAACCCGAAGACAGCTAGGTTCTATGAAGACTATGGACTACTAACCAGCAGAGATTCAGTTGGTGAAGATGTTGCTAAGTTGTTCAACCGGCTATCTGCATACGCTGAAGATCTTTCCTTCAATGAATTACTAGTCTCCCCTGTTGGTGTTCGTGAGGGACTAACCAACCTGATTGAGCAAGAAGCTAAGAATGCTATTGCTGGTAAAACTTCTGGTATTCAAATCAAACTGAACTCGCTAGTTGATGAACAGATTATTGATTCGCTATACCGTGCTTCAAAAGCTGGAGTCCCGATTGAGATTCTGGTCAGAGGCATGTGTGCTCTAAAACCAGGTGTCCCAGGGCTCAGTGACACCATCAAGGTTAGATCTGTTCTTGGTCGTTATCTTGAACACTCAAGAGTGTTCAGATTCCAGAATGAAGGCGACGCAGTTGTATATATCGGTTCAGCTGACATGATGCATAGAAACCTAGATAGACGAGTTGAAACACTGGTTCGTCTTCGTGCTCAAGATCACTTGACTGAAATGGAAAACTTATTCAGTTTGGCAATGGCTGACACCTCTGCTTCATGGCATCTAAGTTCTGATGGTTCATGGCTCAAAAATGGTGGCAACCCATCGAGCGTAGGTTTTGTTGATGTTCAAGATCGAATCATGCAGAACATTTTGAATAGAAGACCTGGTTCACAGTAATGCCAGTTGTTGCAGCCGGCGCTATTTTATGGCGCAAAGAAAAAGGTGAGCTCAGAGTTCTTATGATTCATCGGTCTCGTTATGACGACTGGAGCTGGCCTAAAGGAAAACTTGATAAAGGTGAAGCGGTTAGTGAAGCTGCTGTTCGTGAAATCAAAGAAGAAACTGGTCTCAAGGTCTCTCTTGGCGTGAAATTATTCGTTAGTGACTACAAGCTAGACAACGGTTCCAAGAAGGTTGTGCACTATTGGTCAGCTCAAGTTACCGATGAAGCACTAAAGAAACAGAAATTCGAGCCTGATGATGAAGTAAGCACTTTTGAGTGGCTTAGTGTCTCTGATGCTAAGAAGCGCATGACATACAAACATGACAATGATCCACTTAAAGCTCTTATTGCTTTGAATGACAAGAACCAGCTTGACACAAGCCCATTTATTGTTTTGCGTCACGCCAAAGCAACAACAAGAAGTGACTGGTCTAAGGGCGAGGCAACCAGGCCGTTGTTGAAGACCGGTGCTGTTCAGGCTGTTGCTCTGACCAACATACTGAATTCTTATGGGCCAAAAATGGTTGTCACAAGCAGCTGGAAGCGCTGTTTGGATACCGTCCTTCCCTATAGTGCTAAACATAAGATCAAACTCGTTGAGCGATCCCAGCTAAGCGAATTAGGGGCTAAAAACGGCCCTCAACGCACTCATAAGCTGATAAACAAACTAGTAACAGTTGAGAAGGGTGTTGTGGTTTGTAGCCATCGTCCAGCCTTGCCGACCATCATTGAGGCCCTTGGTGCCTACGGCGATAAAGCTCAGCGTAAGGAGCTTGAAGAAGTTCTTATTCTCAAGCCTGCGGATATGTGTGTGGTTCATTTAGCTAAAGGAACAGGCAAAAAGAAGGCCAAAATTGTTGCCATCGAGTTCGAAGGACCAGCCAGCTGGGATTAGTCTTTTTAGATGACTAATTCTCCTGCAGCCTGGCTCAACTGGCTTGAAGCCAGAAATAAGAACTTTTCGAACCCAACTGGGTTCCTATCAATCACCAACTTGGTTTGGCTCACAAATGAACCTCAAACCATTCAAGGTATTTCAGGTTCATGGTGGGGTGAAGATCACACCGTTTTTGTCCACGACAGTGACACTGGTAACCACTCTTGGACAATTGAACCTAGAGGCGAAATAACTTTTGATTACGATGGCATCAAAGTTGAGCTAGCTAGTCGTAATTCTCAACTAGTGGTTAGACCAAGAGATCCAAATAGCCAAATGTTGCAATCTTTTGAAGGTGTAATCACCTTTGAGTACAGCCCTGAGTTCTGCGTTAGCGCAAAACTTGAACTAAATAATGCACCTAAAGAAGTTGTGGTTGGTTCTGTTGTTGAGGGTATGACACATGCATACATCTCTCCTGGTGCATTAGTTTTCAGCATTGAAGGTAACGAGTACCGCCTTACAGCTTTCGATAAAGCCAACAGTGAAGATCTAACTGTCTATTACAAGGATTCAACTTCAGGAAACATTACTTACGGCACAGGCCGATCAGTTAATGCTTTCCACCAAGCTGATGGTTCTTACATTCTTGATTTCAATTACTCAGGTAACTTCCCTTGCTCATACACAGATTTTGCAACCTGTCCTGTTTCACCTGTTGAAAACAAGTTGCCGATAGCTATTGAAGCCGGAGAAAAGAAGCCGCTTTATAGAAACACTGTTGAAGGCCTAAAGTCACAGGTTGCTAAATGAGAGATGAAGTTACCGGTGGATTACCACTTGCCCTAAACGCTGACGGTGAACCTGCACTTTGTTTAGTTACAGGTGCTACCGGTTACATCGGTGGCAGATTGGTTCGTGAATTACTCGAGCACGGTTACCGTGTTCGAGTATTTGCTCGTCATGCGGAGCGTCTAACAAGCTACCCGTGGTTTTCTAAAGTTCAGATTGTTGAAGGTGACGCCAACGACCGAGAGTCAGTAAGCAGAGCTCTAAAGGGTGTTGATGTTGCTTACTATCTTCTCCATGCACTTATGGTCAGAGATGACTTTGAACAGTTAGAGCGCGACTGGGCTAATACCTTTGGTGAGTGTGCCAAAGAGAACAACGTTCAAAGAATTATCTATTTAGGTGGCATGGCTGAGTCAGATGCCAAACTTAGCGCTCACCTTGCAGCCCGAGCTGAAACAGGCGAAATCCTAAGAGAATCTGGAGTTCCAACCATTGAACTTCGTGCTGGTGTTGTTATCGGTTCAGGTTCAGCTTCTTTTGAAATGCTGAGATACCTAACCGAACGTCTGCCGATTATGGTGACACCTAAATGGGTAACTGTTCGCATCCAGCCAATTGCGGTTAGAGATGTTTTGAGATACCTTGTTGGGGCAGCTGGAGTCAAAGAGAAACTCAATCAGCACTTTGATATTGGTGGGCCAGAGGTTCTCACCTATAAAGATTTGATGTTGCAGTATGCCGAGGCAGCAGGTTTGCGAAAGAGAATCATCATGCCGCTACCGGTGCTAACACCAAGACTTTCCAGTGGCTGGGTAGGTCTGGTAACACCTGTGCCAATTACCTTAGCCAGAAGACTAATCGACTCACTGAGAAATGAAGTAGTAGCTCAAGATGATTCCATAAAGCAATACATTCCAGATCCTAAAGGTGGGCTAACCACTTTCAAGAAGGCTGTTGCTTTAGCCCTTACCCGCATCAAAGAAGCCAACGTTGAAACACGTTGGTCCAATGCATCACTTCCAGGCACACCGAGCGAACCATTGCCAACTGACCCTAAGTGGGCAGGTGGTTCGCTATACACAGACATCAGAGTTGAGACCGGCACAGATCCAATTGAAAAGGTTTGGCAACGCATTGAATCAATCGGTGGCGACAACGGTTACTCAACCGCTACCTGGGCTTGGGAGCTACGAGGATTACAAGATCGCCTAGTTGGTGGTGTTGGCCTAAGACGCGGACGACGAGACCCTTACTTCTTGCTTGAAGGTGAATCTCTAGATTTCTGGAGAGTAGAAGCAATTGAGCGACCTCATCTTCTAAGACTTAGAGCTGAGATGAAGATGCCGGGTCTTGCTTGGTTAGAGTTCCAAGCAGAGTCAACTAAAGATGGTGGCACGAAGGTAACCCAAAGAGCAATCTTTGTTCCTAAAGGCTTACTAGGTCACATTTACTGGTGGACCGTATTTCCTATGCATGGTTTGGTATTTCCAAGCATGGTCAAGCACATCGCCCATAACACCGCAATCAAGCGCCAGAAATAGACTGACTGAGTGAAGAAAAACACTCTAGGTGTTCTAGCGCTATTGGTAGTGACCATAGCCTGGGGTGCTTCCTTTGTTGTGATGAAGCCAGCTATGGAGAAGATTCCAGTATTTGATTTCCTAGCTATTCGTTTCACTATTGCAGCAGCCCTCATGGTTGTTGTGAAACCACAGGTATTAAAAGCCTTTAGAGGTAAGACCCTTATCTATGGAATCATCCTTGGCGTGATCCTAGGTTTCTCCTACGTGACTCAGACCATAGGTCTCACACTCTCAACCGCAGCTATAACCAGTTTCATTACTGGTCTTTATGTAATTCTCACACCGCTACTAATCTGGGCTATTTTCAAAAAGAAACCGAAGTCCATAGTTGCCCTTGGTGCAATCCTTGCAACAGTTGGACTGGGTTTTATCACCATCAAAGATGCTTCATTTGACTTAGGTCAGATCTGGATTCTGTTGTGTGCTCTCGGGTTTGCAGCACATATCGTAGGACTTAGTCGATGGTCTCCTGGTAAAGACGTTTATGCGCTAACAGTTATTCAACTAGCAACAGTTGCTGTTGTCTGTTGGATAGGAGCATTACCTGATGGCTATCAAGCACCTAATGATGGTGAAGTTTGGTTTGCCGTGCTCTTCACAGCAGTCTTTGCAACAGCTCTAGCTTTCTTTATTCAGACCTGGGCTCAATCAATTATGGATGCCTCAAGAGTTGCCATCATCTTGACTATGGAGGTTGTCTTTGCAGCTCTAACCTCTGTTGCCGTTGGCCAAGAAGTTCTCTCCCTACAAACCATCTTTGGTGGAGCATTGATGCTTGCAGCAATGCTTTTAATTGAATGGCCAAGAAAAGATTCCCAACCAGAAGACCTGGTTTATGAACCTATGCCGCACTAAGGAATACTTATGATTCTCTCCATTGATGCAGGAACCACCGGTGTCACAGTTATCGCTGTGAACCTGGAAGGCAAGATAACTGCCAGAGGTTATCAAGAGTTCCCGCAGCACTACCCACAGCCTGGTTGGGTGGAACATGACTTGGAAGAGATCTGGCAGGCAACCCTAAGCGCAGCTAGAAAAGTAGTTGCTCAGGTTGGCAATACCTTTTCAGCGATCGGCATCACCAACCAAAGAGAAACTGTTGGTCTCTGGAATAGAAGAACTCTGGTCTCCCCTTGCAAAGCGATTGTCTGGCAAGACAGAAGAACAACTGAAGTCTTAGAAGAACTCAAGTCAAACCCTGCCATCAACTCAGTCCAACAAAAAACAGGTTTACCCCTGGACCCTTACTTCAGTGCTTCAAAACTTAGATGGATTAACAAAAACAAACCCCAGATCTGGCAAAGCGTCATCGATGGTGACACCATCGTTGGCACCATTGATACATATCTAATCTCAAGACTTACCAATGGTGAATCTCATCTAACTGATGCCAGTAATGCTTCAAGAACCCAGCTATACAACATCCATTTAGGATCCTGGGATCAAGAACTTCTAAACCTCTTTGAGATTCCTGAGCATGCACTTCCTGAGGTTGTTGACTCAAGTGGTCTACTAGCAACTTCTAACCCAGCTGCCTTTCTAGGTTTAGAGATACCTATTTCTGGAATAGCCGGAGATCAACAAGCAGCTCTCTTTGGTCAAACTCAGTTTGATTTAGGTGGAGCTAAATGTACCTATGGAACAGGTGCATTTATCCTGCAGAACACCGGCGATAAAGCTTTAGTTCAAGACAATGGTCTAATCACAACAGTTGCTTGGCAACTAAAAGGAAATAGAACCTACGCTAACGAAGGTTCTGTTTTTGTTGCAGGAGCTGCCGTGCAATGGCTTAGAGATGAACTCAAGATCATCAGCAATGCTGAAGAGATTGAAGAGTTGGCAAAAACAGTTCCAGATAACGGTGGAATAGTTTTCGTTCCAGCACTTACCGGTCTTGGAGCTCCCTATTGGATTCCTGATGCCAGAGGATCTGTCTTTGGTCTAACCCGAGGAACAGAACGAGGACACCTAGCTAGAGCAACTCTCGAAGCCCTTGCTTTCCAAGTGAAAGATGTCTTCGATGCCATGGCAACAACCGGTGTGAAGCTAAATTCACTAAGAGTCGATGGTGGAGCATCTGCCAATAACTTGCTGATGCAACTGCAAGCAGATCAACTCCTGGTTTCCATTGAAAGACCAGCAAACCTTGACTCCACTGCTCTTGGTGCTGCCTATCTTGCTGGCCTTGGCATTGGTTACTGGAAAGACCTAGAAACACTTAGGAACCTGAACCCAGTTGAGACATCTTTCACTCCAGTTGAGACAAGCCCTGAACCTTATAAACGCTGGAAGCAAGCGGTCCAGGCAACTATTACATTCTCTGAGAAATAACCTCTCAACAAAGTTAGAATAGAAAGTCTGCAATGCAGATTTGGGCCTCTAGCTCAGTTGGTTAGAGCAACGGACTTTTAATCCGTGGGTCGTCGGTTCGATCCCGACGGGGCCTACTAGAACCCCACCCTCCACGGTGGGGTTCTTTCATTTAGATAGTGGCAAGGCTCTCTAAATCATTGAATATGTAACCTGTGTCTTGACGAGCACGGAAGCATCTCAGCATACGATTATCGTTCTATGCCAAAAACAAGAGTGCTACCGAGAGAGCTTTGTCAGCCACATCCAGACATGCTGAGCCCGTCGCACCCTCGTTATGAAGAAATCATTTCTGCGCACAACCAATCCTTAGCTCTCGAAGAGCCTGGTTACATAGACCCTGAAACAGGGTTCTTTGTCTTCAATGCCAAGACCCTTGCTGATCAAGGTAAGTGCTGCACGAACATTTGTAGGCACTGCCCCTTCAAGCGCTAGTGACCCAGTAGACCTTAGGTAAGAACTTCAACTAATAAGCCGAGCACAATCGCCATCAACACGACTAGTAGAACTATGGCTCTTGATCTGCCAAGTGAGACAACAAGACCTCCTAGTTTGGAATCTTTATCTATTTGTAAATCTGGCAGTGCATTAAACACATGAGCGATAACACCAACGCATGACGCTATGCAAACAACCCGCCAGCTCGGCCACAGTGCACTAGAACTTGATTGGGTTATAAACACTGTCAAGAGAGCAAAGGAAACCGCATACGGTAGCCAAGACCAGATAGTCCTGGAAAGGTAGCGGTTATAAACCTGAGCACTTGCAACCGCCAAGATGTTAGCTAAGCCACCTACAAAGCCGGCAGCTAAGAAGGAAAAAGGAACCATCACTACAAGGGCAACCATTATCGGCGTTCTTAGACTCTTGGGTTCTAAGGAATATTTGACCGAAGGTTTGTGAGTTCGGTTTAGTGCTTTATCTGTGTTGACATCGATGTAATCATTACCCCAACCAATTGAGGCCTGGCCTGCTGCAGTCGCTATTGCAAGAAATAGTAACTGGATCCCATGCTGACCATAGAGAGCACTGGCAGCGGTGGTCACAAGCAGCATGGTTAGTGCCTGTGGGAAATGTGTAGCCATAACAAGAGCTACAAGCCTTGTTCTTCTCTGTGCCACTTGACCCCAATCGTTATCCAAAGCCTATGCCGAGTAAGGTCAAATCCAAATGGATGTAACTCGAGTTGTTTAGCCGATTTTCATTAGTTGGATCGATGAATGTGGCTCTACCGTGAAAGCGGTTTCAGGTTTCTGAGAAATTCCTTGAATTTGTTTTTGGCAGGTCAATGGAGTTCCAGTTCGTTGGTAGATTTCTAGAAAGATTTCTGAAAGGTTCCAGATGCTCCGTAAAAAGCTTGCAGTAGCTGCGCTACTACCTCTGTTAGTGGCAGGGTTCCCTAGTGTGAGTTCTGCGTACTCACCCCCTGTCTGCACAATAGTTGGAACAGATAGATCAGATCGCATTAATGGAACTTCAGGAGATGACATTATCTGTGCTGGTGGCGGTAATGACACGGTTAGTGGTCTAGGTGGGGACGATGTTGTTTTTGGCGGCAGTGGCAATGACCGACTAATCGGTGGTCTAGGGAATGACGAGCTAAACGGTGAAACTGGAATTGATTACCTAGATGGTGGTAGAGGCAAAGATGAAATCTCTGGTGGCTCTGGACAGGACACACTTTTTGGCGGCACTGAGTCTGACCTAATTCAAGGCGAAGCTGGCGCTGATTCAATTTATGGTGGCGCGGGTAATGATCTAATCGATGGTGGATTAGCTAAAGATGCAATCCAAACAGGTGCTGGCGATGACTCCTGCAGCAGTGACCCATCTGATCGAATGATGGATTCATGCAAATTAGACAAAATCGCACCTGAGTTCGGTGTCAACACAGCTCAGGTCAAAAGCTACGCGGCTGGATCAAACATAAAGCTAAATTGGATGGTCTCAGATGAATCTGGAGTGGGGCAGACCTGGGCCTCGATAGGTGGCGCTCCAGGCTGGATTACTAATTGGTGTGGATTTGGAATTGAAGGTCAACTAGTTAGTGGCGATTCCAAGAACGGGCTCTACCAAATAGAGTGCAGCATTCCTGAGAATGCCGTGAACGATTTATACACACTCTTTATTGGCGCAGTTGACGTGCTTGGAAATTCAACTCAGACTCAACACCAAATAACTTTTGAAGTAACTGGCGGTTCAACAGACACTAAAGCTCCAGAGTTTTCTTCTCTGAATCTAAATTCAACTTCAACTCCTGGCGGAGAGATCTCCCTGACCGTTGACGTTACAGACCAAACTGGCACTAAAGGTATTTATGGCTGGTTTATGAAAGATGGTGGAGGTTTTGCCTCTTGGACAGATGGAAGCATTTACGTTAACGCATCTGGCGCTGGCGTGTTATTCAGTGGTACTAACATTGACGGAACCTACAAGCAGGATTACGTAATCTCAACTAAAGCTCCTGCCGGTAGGTACACACTTTGGCTTAGCCTTTATGACGAAGTTGGAAACAGAGCTTTCGTGCAAACAGATAAGAAAGTTACTGTTACTAACTGATTTATCTATTTTCTTGCTAGAAGAGCCCCTTCGTTAATGAAGTGGCTCTTTCATTTAGAATTGTGCCCATGCCTAGATTCATAATCTCTTTCAACGATGGTGACATGCAGGTTGCTGACGATCAGTGGCAGCAAGTTGCTGATGAGTCCCATGCTGTTGTTCGTGAAGCTAAAGCTGCTGGGGTGTGGATCTTTGGTGGTGGCTTTCACACCTATGAACCAGTTGTTGTTACTGAAGACGGAATCGTCACGCCAGGACCAATAACCAAGAGTGATGTTGCCTTAGGTGGCTTCTCTGTTCTTGAAGTAAAGGATGAACAGGAAGCATACTTTTGGGCAGCAAAGATTGCTAAAGGTTGCCGTTGCCCTCAAGAAGTCAGAGAGTTTATCGATGACCCTGAGTCAGTTAACTAACTGTCACTATCCCAAAAACGCACAGGGGATTAATCTCCCGAGTTCTAGCTTTATCCGATTAGAGAAGTCGCAGCAGAAGTTATAGTGACTGAGGTATAACCAGTCTTAGACACTACGACTGTGACGGTAATCTTCTTCCCTTTATCAGCAGCTATCAATTTATAGGTCTTAGCAGTTGCACCGGATATGGCTACACCGTTTCTTCTCCATTGGTACTTGATTGCTGCTCCCGGATCCCAATCTGCAGGATTTGCAGTTAGAGTTGCGCCAACCTTTGCTGATAAGGCACTAAGTGCTACCGAACCACGAACGCTTAATGCTCCAAATGCAATAGGTGCGGTCTTCGAGCTAGTAACAGTGGTGTCCAAATAACCATCCAATGTTGCAGTAATTTTGGCGCTTACCACTTGTCCACGATCTGCGGCAACCAAGGTGTAGGTCCAACTTGTTGCATCGACAATTGCTGTCGACCCTCGATACCACTGCACAAATTGATCTGCGCCAATCGGAGTTGGATCCAGATGCTGCAATGTAAGTAGTGCCCCGACTTGCTGTGTGCCAGTAATAGTTGGCTTTGCAAGAGTTAGAACTCCAGGAACTATCGGCTTCGAAGTGGATACGACGTAAACGATAGGAGTGTAGCCATCAAGGTTTGCTGTAACTTGAACGCCAATAATCTCTCCAACGTCTTCACTCACGATGCTGTATGTAGGGTCAATTGCGCCATCAATCGCATCTCCGCCCCTTAGCCATTGATATTGGAATTCAACACCGTAATCCCAGTTTCCCAGAGCAGCGGTAAGCGTGTAACCCATTTTCGGAACACCTGTGATAGAAGGGGTCGGGGCGCTGGCGAATTGACCGTCCTGCACTTCTCCTGTTAGTTCAGACTGCATGCGCAAAGGCATGTAACCGTCCTTTGTGCCTGTTGCCTCAACAAATATCTGAGCACCAGCATCTTCCGCTCTTAAGGTGTACTTGAGTGAGTTAGCTCCTTGAATTGCTGTTCCGTACCTGAACCATTGAATCCTCACAGCCACGCCATCAGGCCAAAGACCAAGGGTTACGTTCAGAGGCTGACCAACAACGACTGAACCTGAAATCACTGGTGTAGGAGCAGAAGACAACTGGCCATTGTCAACTATTTGAGTTAGTGAACTTGTTTTTGAAACATCAACATAATTTGTTTTTGTTCCAGTAACACGAACAGAAATTGAATAGTTTCGGTCGTCCACGGTTAGGAAATATGTTGTTGAATTAGCTCCAGCTATCTCAGATCCATTTCTCAACCACTGATAACTCAAAGAAACACCCGAATCCCAAGTGCCTGCAGTAACAGTCAAAGTAGAACCAACCGAGCTAACACCATTAATCACCGGCAACGGAGTCAATGACATGGCCCCAGAGTTAACCTGAGCTGTAGCCGAGCTGCTCTTAGAAACAGATGTGTAGCCGGCCTTGAAAGCCGAAACAGTTACCGTAATCGGCTTCCCGAAATCACTTGAAGTTAGAACGTAAGTTGCGCCAGTCTGACCCAAAATTTCAAATCCATCGCGGAACCAGCGATAAGCCAACGAAACGCCGGAATCCCAGGTTCCAGTAACCGCGGTCAAAGTCGAACCAACTTTAGCCAAGCCAGAGAGTGTAGGAGTTGGAGTCAATGACAACGAACCGAAGCCGACCGGGCTAGCAGCTGCAGCAACTTTTACGACTGACACAAAGCCAGCCTTAGTTCCAGTAACCGCAACAGTTATGTCAGCACCAAAATCATCTGAAGTCAAAACATAACTAGAACCAGTCTGCCCAGAAACAGCAGAACCAGAACGCAACCACTGGTAAGAAATCGCAACACCAGAATCCCAAATTCCAGGAGCAACATTCAGGGTCGAACCGACAACTATCCCAGCAGAACCAACAACGCTAACAACAGGAGATGCTGAAGAAACCTGAACACCATAATCAACAGCGCTAGTAGAAGGACTAACCAAAGTAACTGAAGAATAACCAGTCCTTGTAGCGGTAACAGAAACGCTGAAAACCAGTCCACGATCAGATGACAAAACAGTATAAGTAGTCGAAGTAGCACCAGAAACAGCAACACCACCACGCAACCACTGATAACTAAACGAAGCGCCATCATCCCAAGTTCCAGTAGAAACAGTCAAAACCTGCCCAACTGAAGGAACACCAGAAATAGTCGGAACCGGAGTAGAAACAAAAGAGCCGGCAGAAACCGCTGAGGTAGCAGCGCTGGTCTTAGAAGTTGTGGTGTAACCAACTTTTGAGCCAGTAACCGTAACAGTAAACACACCACCAAGATCCGACGGCAACAACACATAAGAAGAGGAAGTAGCACCAGAAACAGCAACACCACCACGCAACCACTGATAACTCAAAGAAACCCCAGAATCCCAAACACCAGAATTAGCAGTCAAAGTACCTGCAACAACAGCAGAACCAGAAATAGACGGGGTCGGAGCTAAAGAAAACGCACCAGCAGAAGTCGCAGCAGTAGCAGCGCTAGTCTTCACAACAGTTACATAACCGGATTTAGAGCCAGTAACCGTAACAGTAAACACAGCACCAAGATCAGACGGCAACAAACCATAAGAAGACGAAGTAGCACCAGAAACAGCAACACCACCACGCAACCACTGATAACTCAAAGAAACGCCATCATCCCAAGAACCAGCAGAAACAACCAAAGTCCCACCAACAACGACTGAACCTGAAATCACTGGTGTAGGAGCAGAAGACAACTGGCCATTGTCAACTA
>CAILDA010000105.1 GCA_903832875.1 uncultured Micrococcales bacterium
CAAGGAATTGACAAAGACTGAAGACGCTGATGGCAATGCAGGTAATGTGAAATGGAACTTTGAGAAGTTTTTGGTTTTAGCTAACGGGGAAGTTCACCGCTTTAGACCAACAACCAAGCCGGATGCTCCAGAGATCATCTCGCTAATCGAATCAAACCTAAACTAACTAGCCAGCTATAAAGCTGCACTCTTCGCTAGTCAAAGAAACCTTCTGCATCAGAGCATCTAGTTGCTCAATAGTTCTGCCTGAGGCCAGTGGAACTGTAACCCCTGGTTGTTCTCTAAGCCAAGCAAGAGCAACTGCGGTATTCGAAACACTATGTCTAGTAGCGATCTCTTCTAACCTTCTAAGTAATTCGAAGTTTGCCTCGTTGGCATAGTTGTTAGAGACACCTTCAGCTCTAGCTGAAGCAACAGTTGAATTTGGTTGATACTTACCGCTTAGGAAACCACTGCCAAGAGTTGAATAAGGCAAACCTGAAATTCCATATTCTTGCACTGATTTAGCACCATCTGACTCGTAAGGTTCACGAGCAACCAGGCTGTATCGGTTCTGTAAGGCAATGTATGAAGCAAAGCTGTGGCTCTTACTAATCTTTAGCGCTTGACCTAAACGTTCAAAGGTGTAGTTAGATGCAGCAATGTATCTAACCTTGCCTGAAACCACTAACTCATTGAAGCCTTCTAGGGTTTCTTCAAGTGGAGTCTCTAGATCATCGGAGTGTGCATAGTAAATGTCTATGTGATCTGTTTGAAGTCTTCTCAGAGAATCCTCACAAGCTAGAACAATGTTCTTCTTTGATAAACCTTTTCTTGTTTCCAGCATGGCAACCTTAGTTGCAATGACAACTTGGTCTCGCTTACCAGTTTGCTTTAACCATTGACCGATAATGGTTTCGCTCTCGCCACCTTGGTTACCCTCTTTCCAAGAAGAATAAACATCAGCAGAGTCAATAAAGTTGCCGCCTAATTCCAGAAATCTGTTGATTAGCGCGAAAGATTGCTCCTGATCTGCAGTCCAACCAAATACGTTGCCCCCAAAACAGATTTCTGATACTTGAAGCTCTGTCTTAGAAAGTGTCGGCATGTTATTTCTTTCTAGTGGCGATAAGTGAAGTTACGGTAGCGATTGTTATCGTTCCAAGAATGACACCAAGTGACAATTCGGTTGTGATTTCTGGAAGGCCCTCAACGTGCTTACCACCATTGATAAATGGAAGCTCATTTGTGTGTAAAGCGTGGATTGCAAGTTTGACACCAATCCAACCAAGAATTACAGAAAGACCAAGACCTAGATACTTAAGACGAAGTAGCAAACCACTTAGTAAGAAGTAAAGCTGTCTTAGACCTAGAAGAGCAAAGGCATTGGCTGTAAAGACAATGTAAGGCTCACTGGTTAAACCAAATACAGCAGGGATGCTATCTAGTGCAAAGAGAATGTCAGCACTGCCGATGGCAACCATGGCAAATAGCAATGGAGTGAAATAACGCTTACCGTCTTGTCTAATCGAAACCTTAGCTCCATGGAACTCCTCAACAACATTGACTCTTCTCTTGAGGAAGTCAATCATCTTGCCGCCTGGAGCGTCGGTATCATCGTGGTCGCTGAAGTGTTCTTTTACGAGAGAGATCGCTGTGTAAACAAGGAACGCACCAAAGATATAGAACACCCAAGAGTAGGCAGCAATAGCGGCAGCACCAACTGCAATGAAAATGAATCTGAGAATCAGCGCGATCATGATTCCAACGATTAGCGCTTGACTACGTGCTTTAGCAGGGACTTTTAGCTTGGTAAAGATAATTAGGAAAACGAAGAGGTTGTCGACCGATAGTGACCACTCAGTGATGAAACCCGCTATGTATTGTTCTCCGAATTCAGAGCCCCAGGTCGCACCGACAAAAGGCATAAAGGCTATAGCTAGTGAGATGAAGAAAGCGCTCATGATGGCAGCTTCCTTGAAGGAAGTTTCTGTTTTACGTCTAACCTGAAGAATCAAGTCAACGACAATGATTCCCAACAGCACAACGGCTGTAATAATCCAAGTTTCTAAAGATACATTCATCATTGATTCGTCCATGAATCAAGTCTAAATGAAGATTTAGAGCCCAGTTTGGCTAATTTGCAAAAGCCTCAATGGGTGGGCAAGAACAAACTAGGTTTCTATCGCCATAGACATTGTCAATACGGTTCACGATAGGCCAGTACTTGTTTCTGAACTGTTTAGCTGGGAAAACAGCTAATTCGCGATCATACTTTCTGTCCCAGTCGCCAACTAAATGCTTAGCAGTGTGAGGAGCATTCCGTAGTGGTGAATCTTCGATTGCATACTTACCAGAAGCAACTTCATCGATTTCAGCTTTAATTTGAAGCATGGCATCGATGAATCTGTCTAGTTCTTCTTTCGGTTCAGATTCAGTTGGTTCAATCATTAGAGTTCCAGCAACAGGGAAGGACATGGTTGGCGCGTGGAAACCATAGTCAATTAAGCGCTTAGCAACATCTTCACCGGTGACACCTGTGTCTTTAGTAATTCCTCGGATGTCGATGATGCACTCATGCGCAATCAGGTCACTCTTACCTGTGTATAGCAGGGGATAAGCGTGATCTAGTTTCTTCGCAATGTAGTTAGCCGAAAGCACAGCAACTGCTGTTGCATCTTTAAGCCCTTGAGTTCCCATCATGCGGATGTAAGCCCAAGAAATCGGAAGGATGCTTGCTGAGCCATAAGGAGCAGCAGAGACTGGTCCATAGTTAGGTAGTTCACCTTGAGCATTCTGATGACCTGGTAGGAAAGCTGCAAGATGGGATCTTGCTGCAACAGGACCTACCCCTGGGCCACCGCCACCGTGAGGAATACAGAAGGTCTTGTGCAGGTTCAGGTGGCTAACATCGCCACCGAATTCACCAAACTTGGCATAACCAACAACTGCGTTGGTGTTAGCACCATCGATGTATACCTGACCACCGGCTGCGTGAACCTGATCACAGATATCAACAATGGCTTCTTCGTAAACACCATGG
>CAILDA010000106.1 GCA_903832875.1 uncultured Micrococcales bacterium
CTAGTTGGTGCTCTTGCTCTCCTGCTTTGGCGTTACGGCATAGAGTTCTTATCTCTTGCCACACACATCAACAGCTCAGATGCTCACGACTTCACACTTGATCTTCTAGGACTACTAGACCTAGTTCTACTAGGCAACCTAGTGCTCATTGTTCTATTTGCAGGTTACGAGAACTTTGTAAGCAAAATTGAGATTGCAGAAGACAACACCGATAGACCTTCTTGGATGGGCACCATCGACTTCAGTGGTCTGAAGCTAAAGCTCATCGGTTCGCTAGTTGCGCTATCTGTTATTGAACTTCTAAAAGACTTCATTGAGCTTTCTAACCACGAATCAGAAGAAGTTGGTCAAGGAACTATTTGGCGAATTATCATTCACCTAACATTCGTTGTGTCCGGAGTGCTATTTGCCGTAATGGATCGCCTTGGCGAAGCAGGCGGCAAGCACACTGCTGGCGACAAGAACTAAAGTGCACTTGGCCTTGGAAGGCTAGTAACTAAACCGTTATCAATATCCTCATCACCTAAGATTTGTGAAGCGTAGTATTCCCTTATAGGAACACCTTACCGATAGGAATATTATGGAATACAAAGTAGTCACAATGAAAGACCGATTCTTTTCTGGAAAATTCGATCCAGCAAAGCTTGAAGAGATGTTAAATTCCTACGCTGGAGAAGGTTGGGCTCTGAAGGCCGTAACCACAGCCGAAATTCCAGGCGCATTCGGCTCACGCGAAGAAATCATATTCATCATCGAAAGAAACTAATTTGGCTTACATCACAAAAGTTGATGGAGTTTTCTTTTCTGAAGGAAGTTTGGAAGGTCAGGCGATTGGCCCCATTGCCGTTAAAGCTCCAACACAGAATACAAACTTAGCTGAGACCAAAAAACTAATGGCTGCTGAGGCAAAGCGCTTAGGCGGCAATGGTGTCATGGATTTCCGCTATAGCCAAAAAGCTGACAGAGGTGCGAACCTGTTCAAGTGGGATACTGAGCGTTTGAATCTAACCGGCACAGTGGTAGTTCTAAGTGTGGAACCTGAAGTTAGTTAGACAGGGATTCCAAACACAGCTCTAACTGGATAACTCAAATACTCGGCCCATTCCATGAGTCTTGGTTCACGCCAGGCATAGTCTTGAGCAACTTGAGCAAGGCATGCCCAGTAGAACACTGTCACTAGATCTATCGTCAGGTAGTTCTTAGTGTCATCTTCGAATACTCTGCCCAGGACTCTTCTGAGCAGTTGCGGAACTTGAGCTAAACCATATTCATGGATTGAATCGAGGACGAGAAGTTCTACCTGGTCAGCTCTTCTAGCATTCCAAATCGGGGTTGCTTCAGAGGTACGTAGAATCTTAGAAACCCTGAGAGCATTCCTATATGAAGCTTGATCAAGTGCTAGAAGAAGCCCTTCGAAGCGCTCTAACTCATAGCCCGCAAGCCTTAGATCTAGGATGTCCGGGTAGTAGAGGACTCCAGTAAGAGACGCTCTACCAGCAGGCGGATCTAGCCTTACCTGGTCTTTGTGGACATCATCGAAATCTTGCATGTGTCTATTGTCCTAGGTTATGACTAGGTTGAAAACAACTAACAAGTAGGGAGTTACAAATGAAGGCTTTCTTCAGCGGTTGTTTCGGTTTTGTCGCAATGATTTTTGCTCTAGGTTTCTTTATCCAATACCCAGCTGTGTTCTGGGGAATTATTGCTGTCTTTGTTGTTGTAGTCTTTCTCGGCTTTAGAGAAGGTCTAAGACGCAGAGATGCTCTCAACAAGCCAGCAACGACAATCCCTGCCAGTGCTGATGACGATGATGAAGGGGATATTCGTCACCACTATGACATTGGTGGAACCCCTATGAGTATTAGTAACCCTGAAACTATTCAGAATGAATCAATGTCATTCGGTGATGACGAGGAACACAACTAGCCAAGCATGTTGTGCAACACGATAGTTGCATCGCGAGCAGGACCAACACCGATAGCTGAGATACGACACTTACTCATCTTCTCTAGTGCTCTCACATAGTCCTGAGCGTTCTTAGGTAGTTCTTCAAAGCTCCTGCAACCTGTGATGTCTTCTTCCCAACCTGGGAAGTTTTCATAAATAGGAATTGCATGGTGGAAATCAGATTGTGAAACTGGAACTTCTTCCACTCGCTTGCCATCAACTTCATACGCAACACAAACAGGGATCTCTTTGATACCAGTTAGCACATCTAGCTTTGTCAAAACAAAATCAGTTAGACCGTTGATGCGAGCTGCGTATCTAGCAATTGGAGCGTCATACCAACCACAGCGACGTGGACGACCTGTTGTTGTTCCATACTCGTGACCAGTCTTACGAAGGAGCTCACCCCACTCGTCAAAGAGTTCTGTTGGGAAAGGACCAGCACCAACACGAGTTGTGTATGCCTTAACAATTCCGATTACGTTCTGGAATAAACCAGGACCAATACCAGATCCTGTTGCTGCTCCACCCGCAGTTGCATTTGATGAAGTCACGAACGGATAGGTTCCATGGTCAACATCTAGCATGGTTGCCTGGCCACCTTCAAAGAGAACGTTCTTGCCAGCTTCGATAGCTTGATGTAATTCAAGTGCGGTGTCGGCGACCATTGGACGAAGGCGTTCTGTGTATGTCAAGAGTTCGGAAACTATTTCATCCACTCGGATTGCAGCGCGGTTATAAACCTTACTCAGCAACTGATTCTTCTGAACCAAGGCGGCTTCAACTTTTTGACGAAGAATTGATTCATCAAACAAGTCCTGAATGCGAATACCAACACGGTTGATCTTGTCTGCATATGTTGGGCCGATACCTCGACCGGTAGTTCCAATAGCACGCTTACCTAAGAAACGTTCAGCTGTCTTATCAAGGGATACGTGATAAGGGGTGATGACATGAGCATTAGCTGAAACTCGAAGACGACTAGTATCAATGCCTCTAGCATTCAAAGCATCTAGTTCTTCGAACAAAACCTGCAAATCAATAACTACACCGTTAGAGATAACTGGAATTACACCAGGAGTCAAGATACCTGAAGGTAGTAAGTGCAGTGCATACTTTTCATCACCAATTACAACTGTGTGACCTGCGTTGTTACCACCATTGAACTTCACAACATATTGAATGTGTTCCGCCAACAAGTCGGTTGCTTTACCCTTGCCTTCGTCACCCCACTGAGCTCCTACGATCACGAAAGCAGGCATGGCAATCTCGTTTCTGTTTTTAGGTGGGCTTGCCTAATTATTTTACTTTATTGAGAGAGCAACGCCGGAGCTGGATGGGGATTACTTCTTGGGGGCCTTCTTGACTGGTTTAGTGGGCTTTTCAGGCGGTAAATCCGAAGCCCACGCTTTAGGCGCTGGGCCCAAGATTTTCTTGGTCTGCGAGATTACTGTCCCAGAAATCGCTAACTCCTTGCCATTCGCTTTGAGTACACCTTTCGTAGTTGCAGCCGCGGCCGCAGCGCCTACGATTGCCTTTCTTGCAACAGTGACGCCTTTGATGGCCTTGCCCTGTGGCAGCAACATGACAACATTCGCTGCGATACCGACAACTTTTCTGGCAACTCGAACTGCCGAGCTGTCCAACATGACCATTAGATCGGTGAGTTTCTGGTGGTTTGCAGAGCTACCATCTTCCAAATTGTGTAGCTCAATTGAAGTGAAAACGTACATAGACATTATGCTCGAAAACTCAGAAGAACCCATCCCCGATTCTTTCTCCGCTTCGCGCAGTTGGTCGTCAAGCAAAGTTTGGATTTTCGTTGGACTAGCTTTTGGGTTCTCTCTGCGAAGCTGAATTAGTGCCTCAATTGCGAAGGGCTTCTTGGCTTCATAGGCCTTGTTCAAACCTTCGCGGCTTTTGTCTTTAGCCTTACCCGCGGTGTCTTTAGTCCAACTAATAGCATTTTTTGCGGCTTGTGAAACAGAATCCTTGTTTGGCTTTTTCATTAGGCCCTCCCAACTTGTGTACCCCTATAGGAACGATTTCAGTTTATCCGAAGACGTGTTGGACTATCCAAGTGTGCATGGTTATAGCCGCTGCAGCAGAGGCGTTGATGCTCCTCGTGGAGCCAAACTGGGTGATTTCTAGGACTACATCGCTTGCTTTGATGGCTTCATCCGATAGGCCTGGGCCTTCCTGACCAAACAGGAAAACACAGCTTTCAGGAAGGTCATATTCTTCGATCTTCTTACAGCCCTCAACGTTATCGATAGCGATGATAGGAAGCTTCTCTGCCTTAGCCCAGGCTAGGAACTCTTCAACTGTTTCATGGTGTCTGATGTGTTGGTAACGGTCAGTGACCATAGCGCCACGTCTATTCCAACGCTTATTGCCGATGATGTGAACCTCTTGGGCTAGGAAAGCGTTGGCGTTTCTGACTATTGAGCCAATGTTTAGATCATGTTGCCAGTTCTCAATGGCAACATGAAAAGGATGCCTTTTGAGGTCTAAGTCTTTGACTATGGCTTCCATCTTCCAGTACCGGTACTTATCAACGACGTTACGGGTATCCCCATTAGCTAGTAAGTCAGGGTCATAGATGGATTCAGGTGCATCGTAGCCTTGAGGCAAGTCTCCCTGCCAAGGCCCAACGCCCCAAGTGGTTAGTTCATGACTTGGATTGTTTGGTTGTTCTTTATCTGACATCAACTCAAGCCTAACTTTGCTGAAGGTAAACTTGAGACATGGCTGAACGTAGAAAAATAGAATGTTGGTTGACTGACATGGATGGCGTGCTTGTGCACGAAGGACATGCCCTACCTGGAGCTGCTGAAGTATTGAAGCAGTGGCGAGAAGAGGGGCTTCGGTTCTTAGTGTTAACTAACAACTCGATGTATACCCCTAGGGATCTAGCTGCCAGGCTAAAAGCCACTGGCTTAGATATCCCATCTGACGCTATTTGGACTTCGGCTCTTGCAACAGCTGACTTTATTGCATCTCAAAAACCTAAGGGCTCAGCCTATGTATTAGGTGAAGCAGGTTTGACTACTGCCATGCATGAAATTGGTTACGTCATGACTGATGTGAACCCTGACTATGTGGTTCTAGGAGAATCTAGGAACTTCAACTTTGATTCACTAACTAAAGCCATCAGATTGATCAACAACGGTGCAAGATTTATTGCTACTAACCCAGATGCCACTGGCCCTAGCGCTGATGGTGTCTTACCTGCAACAGGTTCTGTTGCTGCTTTGATTACTAAAGCAACTGGTCGTGAACCATACATCGTTGGTAAACCAAACCCAATGATGTTCCGTTCAGCAATGAATAAGATCAACGCTCACTCAGAATCAACAGGAATGATTGGTGACCGTATGGACACTGACGTTGTCGCTGGTATTGAAGCTGGTCTTCACACAGTGCTAGTGCTAACCGGTATTGCTGATGATGCAGAGATCAACAAGTATCCATTCAGACCAAATGAGATTCTGAACTCTATTGGAGATTTACTTAACTAGAACTTAAAAGAAGAAGCGGCTGTCCATAAGGGCAGCCGCTTCTTCTTTAACTTAGGAGTTACTTGATAGTAAATTTCTTTGTAAGAGTTTTTCCATCCGCAGAAACAGTCACAGTCTTCGAACCTTTAGTTACTGTGTATGTGTATACCTGTGTTGCCTTGGTTGGCTTCACTGTAACTTTCTTGAGTCCAGTGATAGAAACTGTAAATCTCTTACCAATCGCATTTTTGATTGTTACAGAGATCTTCCTTCCAGAAGCCGCCGCTGAGACAGTGATTGGCAGTGCTGGCTTGTAGTAGTGGAACTCAACAGCATTACCCATTGTTGTCACACCAGTTAGCTCTGCGATCATCTTTGCAAATTTTCCACCAGAAACAGGAACAGGCGTTGTCTTTGTAGCTGGCATTGCTTCACCAACTGTGTCTGAGTTAGTCAAGTTGAAAGTAACAACACCGAATGCATCTGTAGTTCCAGAAAGAACGAGTTGGTCTTCAGCGGTCTTGGTTGCATCAGCTGTTGATAGAACAGTTGCACTACCTAGAGCTGAGTTACCTACGATACCTGCAGTGATCTTTGCATTTGCTCCTGAGTTAGCAAGATTGATGCGAACAGTTACTGCCTGGTTACGTGCGTATGAACCATCTTCTTTAGTTGCTTGGAAAGCAATGATCTGCTTAGAAGCAAGAGGTGCATAAGCCTGAACAACACCTTCTCCTGCGATGGAGTTTGTGCCATCAAGAGTTGGTGCTAGCAAAGCTAGAGATACTTCTGTTGCGTTGTATGTCAAAGCAGATGAATTGAAGTAGTGCAACTCAACGAAGTCAGCAGAGTCAGTCTTCTCACCAGTGATGCTTGGTAGGAGCTGGCTGTAGCAGTCAGTGGCTGGGTCAGCGTTACGGTCATTAGGTGTATCTGCATCTAGGGAAGTAGGTGCTGCAGGAAGAACACCACCGTAAGTAGTGCAGTCATCTGGTGAGTTGACTACGAAGGTTACGTTTCCGTTGACATCTGTAGTCGCTGTAACGTTCGCACCATCTGATGCGTTAGAAGGAGCCGGACGAGCCTTGATTCCGTTAACACGAACGGCTGCGTTTGAGTTTGAGTAACCCTTGTTAGCACGAAGAGTAACAACAGTGTTAACAAGAGGAGCACCCGCGGCATTTGCTGCGTGGAAAGTTAGGCTTGTGCGAAGACCAAATGGAACATAAACCTGGTTGAAACGCATACCAACACCGAACCAGTCACAGTCAATAGTGAATTGGTTTTCAAAGTCATATCTCTTGATTGAGTTGTCTTCGGTTAGCACTGGGCTAATTAGACGAATGCTGTCCTTAGGGTTGTCGTTTGCAGCTTGGTTCTCAACAGGGTAAGGGCAATCCGCTGCATGGGCTGGAGCTGAGATAGCTCCGATACCAACGATGGAAAGCAAAGCGGTTGCAACTAGTGCTCCGAGCTTTTTTGAGGTTAAGTTCATGGTTAGTCCTTCTTCTTATGAGGAAGGGTGTCGCCGAAGGATTTGAATGGGAAAGGTTGCGCCAGATTCTCAAGATCTTTCGGAGTGCGCACACACTTCCTATAAGCAGATTATCCCTAAGAAGTGGTTCGTGAAAGCGGTTTCGCGGGTAGTTACCAATTCGTTATCTAGAGCTAAGCGCTCTCTCTAACAACAAGCTCAGTAGGAAGAATCTTTGGTTCAAATTCTTGGCCATTTAGCTGGGCAATAATCAGATTTCCGGCTGCCTCACCTAGTGCCACAACGTCCTGTCTGATGGTGGTCAGAGCAGGTCTGGAGGTCTGAGCAATCAAGGCATCATCGAAGCCAACTACCCTGACATGACCTGGCACAGTCTTGCCAGCGGCCTCAAGCACTGTGATAGCACCCATCGCCATAAGGTCGTTGCTAGCAAAGATGCCATCAAGATCTGGGTGAGCATCCATCAACACTTGAGCATGCTTTTTACCTGACTCGAACGAGTAATCGCCCTCACAGATAAGACCTTTCACTGGCAGAGTTCCGCTCTCACGGAATGCCTGCAGATATCCATCTAAACGCTGCTTAGCAGCAGTAGTTCCGATGTCACCTGTGATGATGCCGACCTTCTTACAGCCCTTACTCATCAGGTGTTTGGTGGCTGTGTATGCTCCACCAAAGTTATCGGTATCAACAAAAGGAATGTCTGTGCTGGAGTGTGGGGTCCCAGTAATAACCAGCGGTAACCCTCTCTTCTTGAGATCGTTCACAAGTGCATCGCTGTGAAGAACAAAGAAGATAGCTCCATCAACTTCACCAGATTTTAGATAGTGAGCAACACCACCGTCTAAAGAGCCCACGGGAGAAACCATCAGAACGGTGTGTAAGCCGCTCTCTGCAAGAACACGGCTAACGCCAGAGGTAACAGTTCCCCAGAACGGGTCAGAAAA
>CAILDA010000107.1 GCA_903832875.1 uncultured Micrococcales bacterium
CAAGTAAGAAGTACCGGAGCCTTTAGTGTGGCTTGCAACGCCAGCAGATTCCTTAATCATCAAGCCCTGAAGGTCGAGCAGAGTGCCTTGACGGAGAAGATCTGCATTGCCAGAAGTATTGACTTGCTGGAGTGCTGCAAGGTTACGCAGTTTCGTGCCAGCTGCTGAGTTAAGAACCAGCGTGATTGCATTGTCAGTCGGACAACCGTTGTCAACGAGGATCTGACGAACCTGAGCAACAGTATCGAAGTTTGAAGCAAAAGGAGTCGTACCAGCAGAACCAATAGCGCGTGATGCGCCTTTGTATGCAGCCGTGGCTACCGTTGATTCGATGTTGTTACAGATAGCACGCATTGCCTGTTTGATCTGATCCCCGTAAATGGTCTCAAATCCAGAACCGTTGTTTACATGCTTAATGTCCTCACCAGTCCAAGGAATCTGAACTGATGCGTAGTTGTCGAGCGTCATGGTCTTGTTGTCTACCGTCTGATCGGTTCCTTCTGGAATCGTCATAGACGGAGCAAACGAAGTGTTGACGCTCGGAGTGCGGGTAAATGCAGCACGGATCGTATCGCCCTTAGCGGCACGAACCGTTGCATCGCCATTGATGGTTGAGGAAGGAATAAAGCCGACGAGTTCGCGGCCTACAACATCTGCGGCTTTATAAATATCCGCAGCCAAATTATTGAGAACATTAGCCATTTTTCACCTCTAGTCAGTTGTTACACCGACGAGAGGCGATGGCTTATTCCATGACCTTCCCGCCAGCTTTTGCGAATTCAGACCGCTCAAAGTGTGACGATGCGTCGAACTTCTCACGGGTCCAAACCTTTTGGCCGGAACTGCCACCAGTCCCGCCACTAGCACCACCGCCACCATTTGCAGGAGCGGAGATGTAGTGCTTGCCCTCATCACTGGTTGCCCAGCTTGAGACAAACTCTGTTAAGTCCTTGTCGCCAATCAGCGCCTTTCTAACGTCTCCATCAGCGACAATTTTTGCTTGTGTCCCGAACATAGCCTTAACGGCTGGCAAGAATTGACTTGCCACCCCAGCCTTGACCAATGCTTCTGTTAATCCGTTATCCAAAAGAAGTTTCTGGGTGAATCCAGATTCAGACACCAACGCATCTTGAGCCTGTTTCAATAGCTTTGCCTGATCCTTACTAGCTTTTTGCGCCCCAGATAGATCGGCTTCTAGCGAATCAATCTTGGATTGCAGTCTGTCTAATTCGGCAGGGTCAACTTGAGTCCCTTGCCTTGCCTCTTTAAGTTTCGATGCTAATTCGGCATTTTTTGCCTTTAACCCCTGAACTTCAGATTCAATGGCTTCTGCAATTTTTGCAGACAATTCTTCTTCAGTAATTTCCATAAATATCCCCTTGGGAGCCACCTTGTGGCGATTGGTCTGGCCTAACCAGATTAA
The DNA here is from genome assembly GCA_903832875.1 of uncultured Micrococcales bacterium. Taxonomy (GTDB): domain Bacteria; phylum Actinomycetota; class Actinomycetes; order Actinomycetales; family Microbacteriaceae; genus Rhodoluna. The sequence goes on from CAILDA010000107.1 coordinate 1,424, forward strand.
CGTGACACAATCACATTATCAATAGTCTAACCATGCGGTTGACTAAACGTCAACACCTGCTTTTTTAAACGCCGCTGCATCCTTTATTTTAAGTTGCTTCAGCGTATATTCATGACCCGACTGATCAACGAATCTATCTAATGGCATACCATCTCTGAATAGTTTTGCCCTGTTAGGTCCAAGCACTTCATCTTGAAATGCTGTTGGTTTTTTCTTCAGCCATGTTTGATATGTTTCTGCTTCAGCGACCTGACCATCCATTGATGCTCTGGTTCCTGCTGGAGCCTCTTCCATATCTATCCCTAATTCTTTCCATGACTTGAGAATAGGAGTTGTGGCGCTTCTACACCTAAAATGCGCTGGTGGTCTAGGCCCAGAGTCAAGAGGGTAAACCTTTCCATCCCGTGATTGGCATATCGGAGTTGTTCGAGAATCCAAAGTCGAAACCCACTGAACCCCTTTAATAATGTCGTCATTTTCACCATAGAATGTCTGACGTGCCTCGTTGGTGGTATGACTAACAGCCGTTGATACCAGCGCTTGAGTCTGTCTGTAGTTTAAATATGCAACACCGTCAGCATAATTCAGCGCTTTAGTACCCGTGATGCGCTTTGTTATTTGTGAATATGATTCACCCTCAACCACACCCATCCTGACGGCATCTCTAATTCGGATATAGCTATCTTCACTTAACTTATCTATCCATTCCTTGAGGATCTTTCCCTCAAATGGCTTAGATTCAATCGCAGCAACGAGCGTAGCGGCTGACGGGGAGATCATATTCAGTTCAACAGGAGTTGATTGCTTGATAACCTGTTCCTGATGATTCGCTTCGTATTCAGCAAGATTACTCAACTCAGCATTTAGATCACGTCCAGC
>CAILDA010000108.1 GCA_903832875.1 uncultured Micrococcales bacterium
ACGTTCAACCGTGACAAGCACTAAGACCATTGAGTGGGAAGACGGAAACACATACCCAGTTTTCGATGTTGAAATCTCATCAGCATCACACCCGTTCTACACAGGTAAGCAGCGAATCCTCGACTCAGCTGGTCGTGTTGAGCGCTTCAACGCTCGTTACAAGAAGTTTGGTGCACAGAGCTAATTCTGTTCTTAAAAGTAATGGACCCTCATTGTGGGGTCCATTCTTTTTAACCAAGTTGTTTGACTGGCCAACCGAATTGCGGTTTGTAGTCAGGGACATCTTGCTGACGCCATTTGGCATAGCTAGCTTCGATCTCATCCGCCCACTTAGCTTGGTGGTCATGGAGTTCTTGAAGTGAGTCAGGAAATTTAACTACTGGCTTATCTTGAGCGAGGAAGAATCTAAGCATTGCTAGACCGACATGACCGGCTGCAACAGCATCGTCTTTGGCAGTGTGTGCGTTATCTAATGAGACTCCGTAGCGCTCTGCAGCTGCAATCAGAGTTCGCTTACCTTTGCGGTATTTATCGATCGTCTTATCGATGACCAGAGGATCAATAACGCAACCAAATTTCAATGCTGGCACATCGTAACGCTTAGCTTCATAATGCAGGATTGTGAAATCGTAGGCGGCGTTGTAAGCCAAAACTGGGATACCTTCATCAAAGCAGGCTTGAATAGCCTGAACGATTTCACTAACACCCTGGGAAGGTGCTGTGGCATCAACAACATCCTTGTCGTAGTAGCCGTGAACTCTGCTAGCAACTTCTGGAATCGGGATGCCCGGGTTAATAACCCAATCGAACCCGCCAGGTTGAACCTCTCCATTAGCGCTTATTCGATGAAGTGCGGCAGTGACAATCCTGTCTTCACTCAGATTTAGACCAGTGGTCTCAGTGTCGAATACAGCTATTGTTTCTAGCCAGCTAGGAAGTGGCAACTTATCTACGGATTCATTCATTTCTTCAGACTACTTCCAGACTCGGACATCTCAGGTTAGGACCAGTCCGTCCGCTTTGGCTGGTTAGACTTAAAATATTGAGTTGGGAGGTGCGAATTGAAAACAGCAGCAGAATTCATGGACATGGGTCAAGCCAGAACCATCAAAAAGAGCGTCCCTATCGATTCGGTGAACACCGACTACTGGTTCTATCCAGCAAGCACTGCCGATTCTCGTAAAGCCCAAAATGTTGTTTTGGTGCACGGTTACAGGGGAGACCACCACGGCCTAGAGGCCTTCGCGGGCGGACTAACTGAATTCAATATCTATGCCCCTGATATCCCTGGTTTCGGCACGTCTTCTGCCTTGAATGTTGAACACACTTTAGATAATTACGTGATCTGGTTTGAGAAGTTCCTAAAAGCCATCGATCTTAAGAACCCAATAGCTATTGGACATTCATTTGGCACTCTGATCATTTCTGCTGCAGAGGCAAAAAGCTCTCCACTGAAGGCTCTGGTCTGCATCAACCCAGTTGCTGGTGGTTCTAGCGGGGGTCTTTCAGGTTTCTTATTTCGAGTCGTGAAATCTTATTACTGGCTAGCTCACGTTGTCCCAGAAAGTCTCGGCATGTCTATGCTCAAGACCCCTTTGTTGGTGAATTCGATGAGCAGTTACACGACTAAATCCAATGACAAGCAGCTTCGTAAGTGGATTAAGAATCAGCACAAGACTCATTTCAATAGTTTTGCTAATTCTCAGGTTGTTTGGCAGTCATACATCGCCTCCATCGATAACACCATGGCTCCTTATGTTCCGCTAATCAAGAAACCTATTCTTCTAATCGCCGCCGAACTGGATGAGATTACCCCGGTAGCTGCAGTTATTGAGATGTCTAAGAAGATGCTTGACGCAAATGTTTATGAAATCAAGAACTGTGGCCATTTGGTTCATTATGAAGCAGCTCAAGAAACCATCGACGTGATTACAGAATTCATTGCAAAGCAGAGCAACTAGTGCAAACACTGCATTTTGATGCTCGTTTCATCAGAATTGGTTACCACGATGGCATAAGTCGTTTCTCGGCTGAACTGGTCAAAGCTTTGTGCAAGAAGATTGATGTAGTGGTTTTGATCTATGACCTACGTCAACTCGAGTCACTACCAACAGGAATTAAGTATCTGCTGGTAAACAATCCTCAAGCCCCCTCAGAGTTCTCTATTGCCAGAAAACTAAACAAACTTGGCGTATCCCACCTGTTTTCACCAATGCAGGTAATGGGGAGCGTTGGGCGTAAATACAAACTTGTTCTTACTTTGCATGACTTGATCTACTACCGACACAGAAAACCACCGCAAGATCTGAATCTTCTGGTTCGTGCAGTTTGGCGGCTTTACCACCTGAGCTACCAGCCGCAACGTTGGTTACTAAACCGAGCTGATGCAATAGCTACTGTTTCGGAAACAACAAAGAAGCTAATTGCTCAGCACAGGCTAACTAAAAGACCTGTCACAGTGGTCTATAACGCACCAGAGGCAAGCCACAAGGGCAAAGCTAGAACAGCACCTACTACTAAGAAGTTGCTTTACATCGGCTCTTTCATGCCATACAAGAACGTTGAGACGCTAGTTAGAGCGGTGGGTTCATTACCTGGTTTTGAGCTACATCTTCTTAGCAAGATTGCTGAAAGTCGAGAAAACCAACTTGAGAGGTTAGCAATTGCAGTTGGCTCGAAAGTCATTTTTCACAATGGCGTGAGCGATCAAGAGTATTTAGATCTTTTGGACGGGGCGTTTGCTCTGGTAACTGCCAGTAAAGATGAGGGGTTTGGAATTCCGTTAGTTGAGGCAATGCAGCGTGGAACACCAGTTGTTGTCTCCAACCTAGAAATCTTCCATGAGGTGGCTTCTAACGCTGGTTCTTATTTCAATCCTGATAGCCCCACAGATCTGGTTGCAAGAATCGAAGAACTAAACACAGGATCTAACTGGGCAGAATCGTCTGAAGCCTCAATTGTGCAGGCAGCAAAGTTTGATTGGGCTGCTTCAGCAGATCAACTGCTGCAAGCATTCAATGACTTAGAGAGCAAGTGATTTCGGGTTGTAATCCGAGATAGCCCAATAGCCATCTGAATGAACGATCTTGTTCAGTGATACGTTCCCTAAACGGTCGCCATCTTGAGGAACCTGATTATCACTAACAATTCGTAGCACTTTCCTAATTAACGCTCCATGTGAAATCGCGAGGACTCTGAGCCCGTCATATTCGGTAGCTATCAACTGAAGCAACAGTTCACACCTTGATCTAAGAACTTCAATTGATTCAAGCCCTTCGATGTGCTCATTCGCTTCATACATTTTGCGCCACTCTGAATGGCTAAACCCTTCGGCGACTCCAAAAGAGCGCTCAACCAGCTCTGGGACAATCACAACAGGCATGGCAAGTTGTTGAGCAACTATTTGAGCTGTGTCGCGAGCTCTTGACAGGGGAGAGGCAATGATGACATCCCAGTCAGCTCTTGAAAGTGTCGATCCAGCTACTGTGGCTTGATTGATTCCAGTTTCATTGAGTGGAATATCACTTGATCCTTGAAGTCTGAGATCGATGTTCCAATCGGTTTGACCGTGACGCAGTAAACCCAAAATAGTTTCAGTCAATTAATAGCCTTTCTAAAACTATTGAGGTGTTTGCTTCAATTTTTGCGATCGCTAGATCATCTGCTCTGGTTTCACCGATGTTCACAATCACAATTGGTTTTGAAGATTGAGCGGCAAGCCTTGCAAAACGATACCCAGAGTTAACTGTCAAAGATGAGCCAACAATAAGTAGCGCATCTGAAGCAGCTAGTTGATTTAGAGCTAGTTCAACTCGATTAGTTGGCACGGATTCTCCAAAGAAGACCACATCTGGCTTATAGATACCATCGCACTTCTGGCATTTAGGAACAATGAAGTTCTCAGTGCCATCAACCTCAGCATCGCCATCAGGAGTGAATTCAACTGAATTGTCTTTGGTGATGTTTGGATTGAGTTCCTGCAGGTACTCATCCATTTTTGTTCTTGCTATCGAAGTTTTGCAACCAAGGCAAATCACTCTGTCTAATCTTCCATGCAGATCAATTACGTTCTTGCTGCCTGCTGCCTGGTGTAATCCATCGACGTTTTGAGTCACGAGAGCAGTAACTGAGCCGTTTACCTGTGCTGAGGCAATAGCAAAATGTCCAGCATTAGGTTTGGCTAGTGCGATTCTGGACCAGCCCACAAAGCTTCTAGCCCAATAACGTTGCTGAGCTTCAAAGGATGCCATGAAAGTGTCGTAGGTCATTGGATGTCTAGCAACTCGTCCTTGACCTCGATAATCAGGTATTCCGGAATCTGTACTGATGCCCGCTCCGGTTAGAACAAAGAGCTTTTTGCCAGCGATGCGCTCACGTGCCACTTCAATTGAATAATGAGCGGCATGCGGAAGTTCTGGATTTTCAAGTTGGGACATTATTGAGCAGTTTACAACTTGAACTAATTGATTATTGACTGACAGCCTGTTTCGTGAGGGAAAAGGGGTCGAACAGTGATTCGCCAGATCTTCCCATTCGAGCTAAACCTGGACGATGAATTCAACTTTGGTAGTAGAACATTGAGCTTTGCGTTCTCGAGGGAAGTCATCTCCATACAAGATGAGGTGAATCGAAGTGGTTTTGAACCAAACCACTTGTATGTCTTGCTATAGGCCTCGGTCTGAGATTCGCTTGCCATGTATAGCCACTTGGTTGGTTTCCAAATAGTCGGTTTTGACTTAGTCCACATAAACTCTGAGCTAAATGATTCGATCTTGTCTCTGAAAGTTGATGCTGATCGACGTGCTTCAGCTTTAGACTTAGGCGTTACTCCTACATCAAAGCCGAGTGCATAGATTGACAGCTTAGTTTGAGGAGCTTTAGGGGAGATTTGGGTAACAAACATGGTGTCAGGAACATCAACTATCCATGGCATACCCCAATCGAATTTGGGATCCGTCAAATGACTCTTTTCAGCCGCAGCCAGGATTCGAGGAACTGCTGCCAACTCTCTCTTTTGCATGAAGGCTGAAACAAATTGTCCTGGATACTGCGCGGTTACGATTCTGCTTGGGACAATCAAAAGGCCATCGCTATACAAAACAGTTGGTGTTCGGGCGAAAGCGTAATCAACTGGTGTGAATCCACCGGTATCTTGAATAAGCAAGGAAACATAACGACTCGGTGGAGATGCAGCTTGTGCCAGCCCAACACCTGCAAACCCAAGCACAAAGCTGAAGATGGCTAGCTTTTTCAAGGAACGCATCATCTTCCCTCCAGATTTGCTTGGTTATATTGATTATATCGTGATTAGGCAGTTTTGTCTTGAACATTTAGGTTGTCTTCATGTATCAGAAATGAACAAAGCCCCGATACAAAATATCGGGGCTTTGTGGTAGCTGTCTCAAACTACGTGTCCGAAAGGGGACTTGAACCCCTACCCTCGTAAGAGGACTAACACCTCAAGCTAGCGCGTCTACCATTCCGCCACCCGGACTTAAAGTTGTTTTGAGCAACAGTTCTAAATGTTACTACTAAACGCTCAAAAGAATATTAGAGAGTTATTTGTATAGATTTTGGCCTAACCAGGAGTAGTTTTGCCTTATGGCACACGAGGCGAGAAGTTCACTGAACAATTTTGTTGCTGCTTTGGAGAGACATCTCGAAGCAGTCTCATCTGGCAGGGGGTCTGATGACCCTGCCGTACTCTCAGCCTACGAACATCTGAAGTCAGCCTTCCTAGATTATGAAGAGGCACTATCTGATCAATTCGGCGAGATTCTTCCAATGGAGCTAGCCGAGGACGATGAAGACTGGGCATGAATTTTCTCCAAGCAATCATCCTTGGAATCGTTCAAGGTCTAACTGAATTCTTACCTGTTTCATCCAGCGCTCACGTTCAAATCGCTTCAGAACTAATGCAGGTGCCAGGGCTGTCCGACAAGAACTCTGCAACCACGGCATTTATTGCAACAATCCAACTTGGCACTGAAGCTGCTGTGCTAATTTACTTTGCCAAAGACATTGGTCGACTGGTTAGTGCTTGGTTAAAAGGTTTCTTTAGTAGCTCAGCTCGTGCGAATGCAGATTACAAGATGGCTTGGTTTGTAATCATTGCGTCCATACCAGTCGGTATTGCAGGTTTACTGCTCAGACACTTCATCGAAGACACTGTAAGAACTCTTTGGGTCATCGCAGTGACACTGATCTTGTTTGGACTGATTTTGCTATTAGCCGATCGACTTGGTTCAAAGCAGAAGGTAATAAAGGAGCTCACCTTCGGCTCTGCTCTTGGTTTTGGACTTGGGCAAATGCTTTCAGTAGTGCCAGGAGTATCAAGATCTGGGGCAAGCATCAGTTTTGGTCTGCTAGCTGGCTTTAATAGAGCGGCGGCTGCAAGGTTTAGTTTTTTGATTGGTATACCTGCAGTTTTAGCCAGTGGTCTTATCCAATTCAAAGACAGCTACCAAAACTTAGACACCGATGCGCTAACCGGAACTCTGATAGCAACAGTGACATCTTTCATTGTGGGCTACTTGGTAATCGCTGGACTACTCAAGTACTTGAATAAAGGTTCGTTTATGCCTTTTGTTATCTGGCGGGTAACTGTTGGTGTCGGGTTGATGGTGCTTCTAAGTCTTGGACTTATTTCTGCCTAGCTTTCGCTAGAACCAGCTTCACCCTCGTTTTGTCTTAGGAATTTCTCAAACTCTAAAGCCAGCTGATCCGTGTTCATCTCTTCGGCTTCAGATTCGTCTCTAGCTTTTTCAAGACCAGAAATGTAGTTGAGCAAGTCTTCGTCACCTTCGGCAAAATCATCAACGGATCTTTCCCATTCGAAAGCAGCTTCCGATATTTCTTTATGGGCAATGGTGAACCCCAGCATGATTTCTAGATCGTTGACAAGAGCAAGAGCAGCCTTAGGAGATGGCATGGATGCAACATAGTGAGGGACTTCGGCCCAGACAGAGATCGTTGGCAAACCAGCTTTTTCGAAAGCATGACCCAGAATTGATAGGAATCCTGCTCTTCCGTCATAGTTGCTTCGTTCTATTCCAAAAGCATTTCTAACTGCTGCGGTCTGACTGTTCTTGTAAATCTTTATTGGTCTAGTGTGTGGCGCTTCAGAAGCTAGTGAGCCAACCATGATTACTGATTCGATATCGCGGTCTTCAACAATTTCTAGAATCTCATCACGCAGGTACTGCCATTGCAAAGCTGGCTCCTGGCCAATCAAGAAATATAGTTGCAGTTCCTTTGGGTTGAGTGGGGTTTTTGAGCCTGGACCCCAAAACTCAATGTTTGGCCAAACAAAGTCACGTTCCCCATGCTCATCGAGCACGATGATTGGGCGTTGGCGCAGGAAGTCAAAGTAGTCCTGATCGTCAATAACTACTAATCGCTCAGATACAAGCTTTTCGCGGATGTAATTAGCTGAGCCGGTTGCGGCTGATCCAGCGTCGGTCCAGCCGTCAAAGGCAACAATCAGGACTCGACCGCTGAAGATGTTGGATGTGTCGTTCAAAGTCCTACCATTTCAAAGCGAGGGTTCTCTTAGAACTCTAATTCATAACTGCAGATTAGACTTTGGGCATAATGTTTGCACGTATTCCTAAGTTTGCTGTGCTGTTCGATATGGACGGAACGCTAATCGATTCTGAGCCATATTGGATGGAAAGTGAGAGTGCTCTGGCTGCCGAACACAACGGCCAGTGGACTCAGGAGGACGGTTTAGACGTGGTTGGCATGAGCCTTGACCAATCCTCTAAATTGCTAAAAGACCGAGCCAATATTCCCCTTGAGCCGACCGAAATTGTTGACCGACTTACATCCGAAGTCCAAAGTAAATTGGCTAAAGTCATCCCTTGGCGTCCTGGCGCGAAAGAGCTCCTACTGGATCTTAAAAAGCATGGTGTCAAAACAGCACTAGTGACAATGTCCTTGCATCGCATGGCTCAGCAGGTAGTTGATGCGATTGAATTTGATGCCTTTGATGTCATTATTGCCGGCGATGATGTTACCCGTGGCAAGCCTCATCCTGAGGCGTATGAAAAAGCTGCTGCAGCACTTGGATTTGAAACGTCAAGATGTATCGCGTTTGAAGACTCATTATCTGGTTTGAACTCTGCCGAAGCTGCTGGAACTTTGGCTATCGGCATACCGCATGTTGTTCCTATCCCTGAAAAAGAGGGAAGAACGCTTTGGCCTACGCTGGTTGGAGTTACCTATAAACAGCTAAGGAAGCTCATCTAGTGTCGAAAATAAACAAAGCACAGCGTGGAGTTTTTGTGGCAGGGGAAAGAGTTCAGCTAACGGGCCCTAAGGGAAGACTCAACACAATCACTTTGGTCAAAGGCGCAACTTTTGGAACTCATCGAGGAGATATAAAGCACGATGACATTATTGGGCAACCTGATGGATCAGTAATTCAAAACGGCACAGGTGTTGAATACCTTGCTCTTCGTCCGTTGCTAACTGACTTTGTTTTGTCTATGCCGCGAGGCGCTGCCATTGTCTATCCAAAAGATGCTGCCAGCATCGTGACCATGGGGGATATCTTTCCTGGAGCAAAAGTTATCGAAGCTGGAGTGGGTTCTGGTGCTCTAAGCATGTATTTGCTTCGAGCTGTTGGCGAAACTGGGGAATTGACCTCTTTTGAGAGAAGATCTGAATTTGCTGATATAGCGAAAGCAAATGTAGCTACCCAGTTCGGTAAAGAACCGGAAAACTGGAGAGTCCTTATCGGTAGCCTCGAAGTTGAACTCGCAAAGCACATTGAAAAAGCAAGCATTGATCGGGTAGTGCTAGACATGTTGGCACCATGGGAATGCATCGATTCAGTATCCGAGGTTCTAATCCCAGGTGGAGTTCTAGTTTGTTACGTGGCTACGGTGACTCAGCTTTCTAGAGTCGCTGAAGAGATTCGCTCAACAGGAAATTATGCAGAACCTGAAGCTTTTGAATCCCTTGTTCGAGGTTGGCATCTCCAGGGCCTTGCAGTGCGTCCTGAGCATCGAATGGGTGGACACACTGGATTCCTGCTAACTGCCAGAAGGCTAGCCCCAGGAGCTGTTTTACCGAGTTTTAGTAGAAGAGCAAAGCCTGAGTTTGAGGACGAAGATTTGGTTATTTGGAATCCTGATCATTTAGGGGAGCGCGGAGTCAGTGAAAAGAAGCTCCGTAAATCACTGCGATCAGCCCAACGGGCAGCAGAGGCCAAGCTTGATACCCCAGACGAGAACGACGAGTAAACTTATCAAATCCCATAGAAAGCAGTAAGCGTGTCAAAACTAAAAGCCATCTTTATCTCAGCAGCACTTGTTGCAGTGCTTGCCGGCTGTACTTCCAATGCCAGCCCGACTATGCGAGCTTTTGAGGGCTTAACTCCTTCCTGTGAGACATACAAGGGTGGATCTGAAATTGACAGCGTTAAGGTAACTGCAACTAAAGACAAAGTGCCAACTGTCGAGTTTGTTACGCAACAGGTTGGCTCATCGATAAAAGCTCCACTTGCGACAATCAAACAAACTCAGACAAAAGTTATCAGAGAGGGAAGTGGACCTACCTTTACAGGTAACTCATTAGTTGCTCTCGAGTATGCGGTCTACTCTTCATCTACTGGAACTGTTCTAGGTTCATCACAATTCAATGGAACTGACCCTGCAGCGCAGGTTTTTGATGCGACAAACTCGAAACTTTACTGTGATGCACTTTCTGGAGTTAAAGAGGGTTCATTGGTTATCTTCGCCACTGCACCAACCGAAGATGACCCAGAGGGTTCACTTTTTGTTATTGATCTGAAGAAGGTTTATTTGCCGCACGCTAACGGTGATGTTCAGTCCCCAGAAGCTGGATTGCCTGCTGTTGTTAGAGCACCTAAAACTGGTCAACCTGGGTTGATTCAACCTAACTTCTCAGCACCAACTGAATTCAGGAAAGCTGTGCTGATCCAAGGTAAGGGAGAAACCGTAAAGGCTGGCGACTCAGTAACAGTTCACTACACCGGTTGGATCTGGGGCTCAACCTTCGAAGCACCTTTCGATTCGAGTTGGAACAATGGAACTCCGGCAACCTTTAATGTCTCAAAATCTGGTCTTATCTCAGGTTTTGTCAAAGCACTTGAAGGCGCTACCGTCGGTTCGCAAATTATTGCTTCACTTCCACCTGCCGATGGCTATGGGCCTGAGGGCAATGGCACGATTCCTGGCAACTCAACTTTGGTTTTCGTAATCGATGTTCTTGGAATCAATAAATAGGTTCTGCAGAGGTAATGACTAACAAGCCATCAAACGAATACAAGGTAAGCAAGCCTGAGCGCTTGTTCAGTTTGACTTGCGCTCTGCTATACACAACTCGTGGCTTGACCAAGACTGAAATTCTAAGATCGGTTCGGGGATACGACACCGAATACGTTGAAGGTGGAGATAACTCCAGTCTTGAACGTAAATTTGAACGAGACAAAGAAAGTCTGCGCCACAATGGAATTCAACTTGAAGCTCGCATTCCAGCTCACGAAGATGAAAACAATCAAGCAACTGTCTATCTAATCAAACGTGAATCTTTTTATTGGCCAAAAGATATTAAGTTCACGCCAAGACAGTTAGCCCTACTAAATCTTGCAGCTGAAGCCTGGGCTGGAGGATCGTTATCAACCGCTGCCAGTCGAGGCATAACAAAGCTCCGCGCCATGGGCTCTGTCGGTGAGGATTCGGACATAGTTGGTATCGCACCGAGGATTCAGGCTTATGAGCCATCTTTTCGAGATTTGAACAATGCTGTATCTGACTACCAGGTCGTACAGTTCGATTACCGCAATCCTCAAACAGGGGAGATCATGACAAGGACGTTACAACCATGGTTGTTGCGTCAAGTTGCTGGTCAATGGCTGGTCATGGGTTTCGATGAGCTGCGTCAAGACACAAGAAACTTCATGCTTCGAAGAATAGTTAGCAAGGTCACAGCAGTTAAGGCTGGCAAAGATTCGGTGAGCTTTGAGCCGCCAGCCAAGCACTTGATAGATGCAGCTGTTGCTGATCTTGATGCTTTAGCGCAAAAACAAACTGCATTACTAAGAGTTAAACCAGATACCGAAGCCTGGTTCCGATTTGAACTTGATCTGAGTTCAGCAAAACATACCGGTGAAGTTGAACTTCACTATCACGACATCTATGTTCTAGCGGAACAACTACGCGAGTATGCAAATGAAATCGAAGTAGTTAGGCCAGAGAGCTTAGCCGCATTGATTCGCGCTGGATTCGAGAAAGTAGCTGATCAGCATGCCTAATGAACAGAAACTTGACGATTCAGATCGTTTCAACCTGATGCTTGCGCTAACTGGTTTGTTAGTACAAGGCGAAGAATACGAAATAGCAGACTTGGTTAAGCACTTTGGCGTTTCAAAAAACGAGATCATAAAGGCTGTCAAGATGATCAGCTTTACTGATCTCATGAGTTTCAACGACTTTGGTCACTACCTAGTTGACTATGACGATCTTGACGATGGCTACGTGTCAATTAAGTACGACTTCAGCAACGCAGTTGATGAGGTCCCAAGACTTTCTTCCAGACAAGCATCCGCTTTAGCGGCAGGGTTGGTATATCTTTCATCCCTCCCAGGCTTAGTCGATAACAGCGAAATCGAAGAACTTCAAAAGATTTTGGCTAGTGGTGACTCTCGTGGTGCAGCGCCGGAAGTAATAATAAAACCTGGTTCAAGAGATGCTGACCTAGTGATAATTAGAGATGCTATGGCAAAAGGTGTTGCGATTAGTTGTGACTATCTAAATCTTCGAGGAGTAACAACCATCGGTCGAGTTATTGAACCGCTTCGCATCGACCCTCAGGGTGAAACTATTTACCTTCGTGGCTGGTGCCCTGAAAGTCAAGATGTTAGGTCTTTTAGAGTCGATCGGATGAGGAATGCTAAAGCAACAGAAATAGCTATTAGCGCTGAGGCTAGAGCAGCTGTTCTTTCCGATGAGATTTACTCACCAGCCGAGACCGACTCAATTGTTACCGTTGAAGTTGATCCAGAGGCTTATTCACTTATCTTCGATTTCAAACCTGTTGAAGAGCCTGAAAGCATCAGCGCTTTTGTAAAGCGATTCAAAATCAAGGTGGGAGATGTTCGGAATCTTGGTCGGATAATAGCCCGATTTGGTGGTGCTGCTCGAGTTATCGCTCCTGAATCGGCCAAGGCTGCGGTTAGAGAATTCGCCCTAAAGGCAATAGGCGAGAACAGCCCGAGTGCCCCTAGGGATGTTGAATAACGTGAACACGGTATTCATCATTGTTTTCGGTATTTTGGCTATAGGAGCGTTAGTTTCACTTGTTGTAGTGGTCCTGAAGCTTCGGGCATCAAGCAAGCGAATCAGTCGATCTAGAGATCCAATAGCCCAGAAAACCAAGAATTTGAAACTAGAAGTGAGCGCTCTGAAGCGTTCAAGGCTGGATCGACAGCGTAGGCTAGATAACAGCAGTTCACAGCAACAGACACCGACAAAGTAAGGCAAAATCTTGAGAAATATATTTGGTAGCTGGCACATTTGGGTCATTCTGCTCGTTGTCCTTGTCATCTGGGGTGCACCTAAGCTTCCTGGCTTTGCCAAGAGCCTTGGTCAATCTATGCGCATTTTCAGAAAGGAAATGAAGCAACTAGGTGACGAGCGCGCTGAAGACAAGAAGCAGGGTTCTGAGAAAGAACAACCTAAAGACGAGTAATGGCTTCTCGCCGCAATCCCGAAAAGAGAATGAAACTCTCGGGACATCTACGTGAATTTAGAAAGCGCTTATTTCGCTCAGGTTTAGCCATACTCGCTGGAACGATTGCTGGTTGGTACTGCTTTGAGTTTGTATTCGAAGCACTCCAAAAGCCTGTATTAGAACTAGCCAAAGATGCGAACGTTAACGCTCAAATCAACTTTGGCTCTTTGGTCTCCGCCTTTGATCTAAGAATGCAGATTGCATTCTTCATCGGAGTATTTCTAACCAGTCCGTATTGGCTCTTCCAGATCTGGGGTTTCATAGCTCCAGCTCTCAAAAAACGTGAACGTAAATACACGGTGTTATTTGTCCTGACTAGCACACCGTTATTTTTGGGTGGAGCCTATTTTGGTTGGTTCCTGTTTCCCGAATTTGTAAGGAGCTTGCTTTCATTCACACCGGAAGGAAGCGCAAACGTCATCAACGCGGCGGAATATATCTTGTTTACTGTTCGCGTGTTACTGGTCTTTGGTATTGCCTTCGTGTTGCCAGTGATCTTGGTGTTGTTAAACGCTATTGGCACTCTTTCAGCCAAGAGCATTCTTAAGGGCTGGCGCTTAGCAATATTCTTGATCACGGTTATTGGAGCACTAGCAACACCTGTATCTGATCCGATGTCTATGTTCCTACTGATGGTTCCGCTCGTCGCGTTTTATTACCTCTCCGCAGGTATTGCATATCTGAACGACAAGCGGAGAGCACTTAGAAACAAGAATTCTGCTACAGACCTTGAAATTGCAGGCGACTACATTCCAGATAACCTCGAAGAATGAGCGAAGAACTAACACCTGCTGAACGTTTCGCCAAAGCCAAGCAAAACAAATCGAATCCAAGCTATGAAAGTTTTATAAAGCTTCTCAAATTTCCGCTAGATGACTTTCAAGAGAAAGCTTGCAAGGCTTTATCACTTGGTCAAGGCGTACTAGTTGCAGCCCCAACCGGTGCAGGTAAGACAATTGTTGGTGAGTTCGCAATTCATCTTGCCGTTGAGAAATCTCTAAAAGTTTTCTACACAACACCTATCAAAGCGCTAAGCAATCAGAAGTTTGCTGAGCTGCAAGCTAGATATGGTGAGGAGATGGTCGGCCTTCTAACAGGCGATACGAACATCAATTCCGATGCCCAGATACTGGTGATGACAACAGAAGTTTTGCGAAACATGATCTATGCGAACTCGAATGCTCTGATTAGTCTTGGCTACGTTGTCATGGACGAGGTTCACTATCTAGCAGATAGGTTCAGGGGAGCGGTTTGGGAAGAGGTAATTCTTCACTTACCTAAAGATGTCAAAGTAGTGTCCCTCAGCGCAACAGTTTCTAACGCGGAAGAGTTTGGCGCTTGGCTTGATGAAGTTCGTGGAGACACAGCGATTATCGTTTCTGAAATCAGGCCGGTGCCACTGAATCAACATGTGCTTTTCGCAGATGAATTAATTCCACTATTTGATGAAACGAATAAGGAACTTAGAGTAAATGCTGATTTGGTGCAGCGTCACGCTAACAAGATGCGACAACCAATAAATAAGCCAATGCGCGGTAGACGCGGGCATTCAGGATTTCCTGAGCGCAATAACAATCGCATCTATAAGGCCACTAAGCCAGAGATTATCGATTTACTCGATGAAGCTGATTTACTGCCAGCTATTTTCTTTATCTTCTCTAGAGCGGGTTGTGAAGCCGCAGTGCAGTCGGTATTAGCCTCGGGGATAAGACTTACCAAACCTGAAGATAAGCAAATCATCAGACGAATAGCTGAAGAGAAGTGCGGCAACATTGCAGATGAAGATCTTGCTGCCTTGGGATATTTCGAATGGTTGAATGCTTTGGAGCGAGGTGTGGCAGCTCACCATGCCGGGCTACTACCTGCATTCAAGGAAGTCGTGGAAGAACTCTTTCTCAGAAAACTCGTCAAAGTTGTCTTTGCAACTGAAACTCTGGCACTTGGGATAAACATGCCAGCTCGAACAGTAGTTTTAGATCGCTTAGATAAGTTCAATGGTGAGGGGAGAGTTCAGATTACTCCTGGTGAATACACTCAGCTAACTGGCCGTGCCGGAAGACGAGGTATCGATGTCGAAGGTCATTCGGTTATTCAATGGGCAGCGAACTTAGATCCAAATTATGTTGCATCGCTTGCTTCTAAGCGGACCTACCCGTTGAACTCATCGTTCAGACCAACATTCAACATGGCTGTGAATTTGATTGAAGCTTTTGGCCAGAGAAGATCAAGAGAGGTTTTAGAAACCTCCTTTGCACAATTCCAAGCTGATAGATCAGTAGTTGGGTTAGCCAGAGGAATCAGGGAGAAACAAGCCTCCCTTGATGGTTATGAAGAGTCGATGCGTTGCCATCTTGGGGACTTCAGAGAGTATGCGAGTCTTCGCAGACACATAAGCGATATCGAAAGAGAAATAGCTCAAACCGGCAGGCAAGCTCGTCGCAATGATTTGAGAGCTTCCAAGGCTGTTAGAGCTCAAGAACTTCAAGTTGCCAACATGAAGAAAGCCCTACGAGCACATGCCTGTCACAGTTGTCCTGATCGTGAATCGCATGCTCGCTGGGGAGAGCGTTGGTACAAACTTGACCGCGAAACACAGGCCATCATTAAACAAATTGAATCGCGCACCAATCAGGTAGCTAAAACATTTGACCGAATAAGTCAGGCGCTAATTGAACTTGAGTATCTTCGAGTGTCCGAAGGAGATCTTGAGATTACTGAAGCCGGTGGAAAACTAGCCAAGATATATGGCGAACGAGACTTACTGGTGGCCGAGTGTATTAGGAGACAGACCTGGCATGGAGTTGATTCGCAGACTCTGGCAGCACTTGCTGCTGCTCTTGTCTATGAAGCAAGACGTGATGACGAAAACCTGAACCCAAAGCTACCTAAAGGAGATTTTGTTGCAGTCTTTGATGAGACCCTCGCGGTGTGGGATGACCTCCAAGATTTATCTAAGCGAAACCATTTACCGCTTACCTCAGAGCCAGATGCCACCATGGCATTACAGATGTATCGCTGGGCTACCGGATCAAGACTCGATGGCATAATGACCGCTACCGGGATGCTCGCGGGAGACTTTATTCGATGGTGTAAGCAAGCTATCGATCTACTGGAGCAGATTTCAAAAGTTCATCAGGACGAACTCTCAGTAACTGCTCAGGCTGCCATCGACCGAATC
>CAILDA010000109.1 GCA_903832875.1 uncultured Micrococcales bacterium
AGTGTTATTAACGGGTCCGTGAGTTAACAGACCAGCGTCTAACCTGTTGTCAATGACAACAGATTGAGCTGGATCATCTATTCCAACAGCAAGAATGAAATGTCCGTGGGCTTGCAACATGTCATTGAATTCATCAATTGCTGCCATTTCATCTGATGAACCAGAACGTGATTTGCTATCAATAACTTTTAGAAGAAATCTCATAAGGCTATCTTATTAGCGGCAAACCTGATTCTTAATGTAGCTGTCGTAGAGAAAAGCGCCACCCTTACGAACCAAGATTTGACCGTAAAGCTTTACGTTTCGATGAAGGATTATGTAAGTATTTGACATCACATGTCCAACCATTGTGCTGTCCTGACCAAGAGTTGCGATGCCAGGGATTCTCCAAAACACGTTGCAAGCTTGCTTGCCATCTTTGATAACAACCTTGCTTCTAGCTGAGGTTCTTATTGAGTCAACTGTTCTAAAAACAAATCTGGCATTTGGGTTTCCCAAAGTATCGAGTGTCAAAGCTCCTGTTATCCAGAACAAGCCAGTCTTGGAAACATAAACACCAGGCTTAAGAGTTTTCCCACCTAAGTGGCTGTCGATAACGGTTGCTTTGAGCAAAGATGCTTTGACGTAAGCCTTGGTTAGATCCGCTTGGGCAGCTCTAGCTGCATCGTTGTTGAAGTTAGTCCGTCCAACGATGTCATAATCCGACCAGTTAGAAAGGTCAAAGCTTTCGCTTATACCTAAATCGTTTCCTTGATTAGTACTAGCAGTATTGGTATAACCGTTGTTTTCAATCCTGGTTGAAGTAAGAACTGCGTAGGTTTTAGCAAGCCCTAGTTGTGGGACGTTTAGTCCCGGAGTTGCGGTGTCGGCAGAAGCCACGGAACCACCTGCAAGTGCGATTGAAGCAATAACCACGATTGTGCCTATTTGTCTTCTCATAACAAAAGACCCTACGCCTCGAACCTGTGAGAGTTCGAGGCGTAGGGTCTCTTTGGTATAACTATCTAAGCTTTGGTATCGATGGCTACTTTGCTTCTCACATAGAGAACAAATAGACCTAAGAAACCAGTTGTTAGAAGTGCACTGTTTAGATACTGCATTTGGTCATCAGCGCTGGTTAGCAAGATGACGCCACCAAGGATGATCAGGTTGAAGAAGATCCTTGTTAAAGCTGCCTGACGCCACAGGGTGATATGGGTAGTTACTACCTGGAGTGCTGTCATCAGACCGCCGGCGAAAGCAAGGATGTAAAGAATCAACACAGGTGGTTGAGCGTGGAAGGAAACTAAACCATTCTCACTAAAACCTGGGCTCGATGGATATACCCAAGTTCTTAGAGCGAACAAGGTAACTAGGAATGCAATAGCGATTCCCATCATCATTGTTCTAGTGTTCTTCTGCCAGTTGAAAGTAGCTGAAGAAACTAGAGCAACAAAGCCTCCAACAAAAGGCAAAACTGCTAGCGACATCATCAGGCCTAGATCTGTTGGATGAGTTGCAACAATGGCAGCAAACCCTAGGAAAGATAAACCAAAGAGTGCGATACCTATACCGAAGTCTTTGAACGGATTTACTTTTAGTGCATAGAACTTGAAACCTAGGAATGCAAATATTCCGCTACCTAGTAGAAAGAAAAGCACAACATTTAGATTTGCTTCTGAACTTAACATTTATAACTCCCCTTATCGATTGATGGTTAAGTACTTTTAGGCTAGCAGTATGCCATTTGGGGACGCTGAAATAGAACTCTGTTGTGGCTTGTGTTTCGCAAACGTTATCCGCTAGTTATAGTTCTTCCATGACAGCAAAAATCAAAGTTCTGGTTGGCGACATCACTACCCGCAGGGTAGATGTAATAGTAAATGCTGCCAACCAAAGGCTCATCTCTGGCGGTGGAGTATGTGGGGCTATTCACAGAGCAGCGGGTGGTTTTGAACTGGAATCCGAAGCTCAAACAAGGTACCCAGAGGGATGCCCCACAGGTCATGCAGTTGAAACAAGCGCTTATAACCTCCCCGCCAAATATGTAATTCATGCAGTTGGCCCTATTTGGTATGGCGGCGAAGATGGAGAACCAGCACTACTAAGCAGTGCTTATAGATCTTCCTTATTACTAGCAGAGAACTTGAAATGTGAATCAATAGCTTTCCCTAACATCAGCACCGGTATCTATGGTTACCCAATGGATCTGGCTGCTCTTGTAGTGGCAGGGACTTTGGCTCAAATGAAAGACGATCTAATAAATATCAAGTTGATTGAACTATGTGCCTTTGATTCAAGTGCAGCAGCACTCTATAGAAATGCTCTATTAGAGCGCGGTATTCTTGAAGTATGAGCAATCAAAAGATTGTGCTCATCTTTGATGGGGACTGTGGTTTTTGTACCTCAACGTCAAAATACATTGCTAAACGCAGCAAAGTTCCAATCGAGATAATTCCTTGGCAGTATGTTGACTTCATAAACCTTCCAATCACTAAAGAGGATTGTGCTGATCAGGTGTATTTACTAATCGATGGAAAACCTTACGGTGGCCACGAAGGCTTTGCGATGACACTGCGAGTTCAACCAAATGCTTTCATAAGCTTCATTGGTTCAGTTGCTATGAGCCCCGCGCTTAGATGGTTTGCCAAGCCAACATATCGTTTAGTCGCCAAATACAGGCATAAGTTACCTGGTGGGACGCCAGCTTGCAAGTTGCCGCGCTAGTTCAAACAAACCAGTGAATTCGGTTGGTTTACTCCTGAACCAAGGTGTAAACCTCCTCGAGAGATAGATTGGTGTGTATGAGAACTTTCAGAAAATACGCTTCGCTACTTATCGGTTTAGTTCTATTGGGGATTGCTTCTCCCAGCTCAGCCGATGTTAATGACTTCTCCTTTACATCCTTCGATGCAACCTATGACCTGTCTATTAACAAAGCTGCAGATAACCGGGCTGAGATGTGGGTTACTGAAAGGCTTGTAGCTAATTTTCCTGAAACAGATCAAAATCATGGCATTCGGAGAAGTATTCCAGAATCTAGTTATGGCAAGTATCCAGGTCTCATCAGCGAAATTGAAGTGCTGGATGAAAACGAGCAAGCAAGAGAATTTGAAATCACCATCGAGAATGGTTTTGTAAATTTAGCCATCAAACCATCCGATGACTCTTATGTGCATGGCAAGCAGGTTTATTTCATCAAATACCACCAGTC
>CAILDA010000110.1 GCA_903832875.1 uncultured Micrococcales bacterium
AAGTTCTTCCCTCGCTTTGCCTCTACTGGAGAGCATGCAGTTGCTCTTCGTGGCTTACTAGAAGGAACTGAAAAGCTTCAGGGTAGAGAAATCGACACTGACTTGAAGTGGGATCTACTAACTGGGCTTGTCACCCTTGGTGCGGCTGATGAAGCAGAAATCGATGCCATGTTGGCAACCGATAATACTGCTAACGGTCAGAAGGCTGCAGCAATGGCTAAGGCTGCTATTCCAACAGCAGAATCAAAAGCTAAGACCTGGACAACAGCTGTTGATACCGATGAGTGGTCAAACACTATCTTGCAGTATTCAACGATTGGCTTCACAAGAGGAGCCAATGCAGAACTTCTTGCTCCTTACGTTGACAAGTATTTTGCTGATGTTTTGAAGATGTGGAATACCAAGACCTTCAAGATGGCTGAGTATGCGATTGTGAATCTCTACCCGATCTCACTTGCAACAAGTGATCTTGCAGAGAAGACTCGCAAGTTCTTAGACACCCCTGAGGTAACTGCAATTCCAGCACTAAGAAGATTGCTAGTTGAAAACCTTGACCCAATTGACAGAGCGCTAAAAGTTCAGGCACAAGACAGATAAATATGTTTAGTGCACTAGCTTTACCTGACTGGTTAGACAGCTTCTATCAAGACTGGGGTCCTGCTATCAGGATTCTGCTTTCCATAGTTGCTGCCCTAATTGCTCGCGCTATCTTGCAGTTTGCGATTAGAAGAACTGTTCGAGGTGTTTCTAAGAGCGTTCGCAAGATTGAAGATCATGGTGATACTTCTCCACTAGCTCAGGCAAGACTTTTGCAAAGAACTAGAACCATTGGTTCTGTTCTTGGCAACCTTGCCACCTGGGGTTTAACCTTCACGGTTATTAGCGTCGCACTATCCGAAGCGGGAGTCTCCCCTGGTGCAATAGTTGCCGGTGCTGGAATCTTGGGTGCTGGTCTTGGTTTTGGTGCTCAGTCACTGGTACGAGATCTCATCTCAGGTTTGTTTATTGTCTTTGAAGATCAGTACGGTGTTGGCGATTCAGTAGATCTAGGTTCAGCCTCAGGCGTTGTTGAAAGCGTGGGACTGAGAGTTACCCAGGTCAGAGATCTTGAAGGAACCCTGTGGTTTGTTCGTAACGGTGAAATTCTTAGAGTTGGTAACCAGTCTCAAGGATGGTCAAGAGTTGTCATTGATGTCGCTCTTGCATATCAAACCAACGTCTCTAAAGCTCAAGAGGTGCTAGCCAAGGCTGCTAAAAGCGTTAAGGGTAAATCCATTGCACCGGCTGAGATCTGGGGCATCAACGCGCTAAGCGGTGACCAGGTAGTTATTCGTCTAGTGCAAAAGACTAAGCCAGAGCACAAAGATGATCTAGCACGGGAGCTTCGTTTGGCTGTTAAAACTGAACTAGATAAAAACAAGATCAAACTAGCCCCTGGTACTAATTCCATATTTGTAAATATCAAAAACTAATGACTGACAACGAAGAGTTTGCAGACCGCGAACAGGTAGAAACCATTCGACTGGTTAGTCAAGATGGTAACAATGTTGCGGGAGACATCTACGCACTTGTTGGTGGTAAATCCTTCTTTGTGAATTTGTGTGCCAAGTTTTATGAAGGTGTTGCCACCGATGAAATTCTTAGACCAATGTATCCAGAAGAGGATCTAGGACCAGCTGCAGAACGTTTGCAATTATTTCTTGAGCAGTACTGGGGTGGGCCAAAAACTTACCAAGAACAACGTGGTCATCCGCAATTACGAATTCGACACATGCCTTTCAAAATCAATCCAGCAGCAAGAGCGGCCTGGGTGAAACATATGCGTAATGCTTTAGACGCTCAGAAACTACCACCTATTTACGATGCTCAGATGTGGGCTTATTTAGATCGCGCTGCAACCGCGATGCTAAACACTATGGAAGATTAGCTCTCTAGGGGAACGTAGTCTCTAGCAAATTTTGCCAACACATGTCCATTTTGTGAACTTAGTCTTACCCAGTCCCCTGAGACATACCAAGAAACCAATTCGCCTTCTGTTAGAAAACCTAAACCAGCAGCGACAAAAGCTGCTCCCATCGGAATTGGGAACTTGTAATCGATAGCCCGGCTCCAAATTTCACTTCTTACCCGAGCCGCTATTGGACCACCAACAGATGAAGGCAAGGTCTCAGTCACTTCAGCGATACCTTTGCGAGCAGTTTCAGTAAGTTCTGCTTCCAGTATTTCGCCTCCTAAAACCCAACCTGTTCTAGTAGGTGTTTCAGTACTCCAGGCAACCGCTACCAAATCTTGGTTCAGAGTAACTTCATTGGAAACTAACTCTTTCTTTGAATTGAGGTTTGCTAACCGATCAGAGAGACTAAGTTGCTCTTCGACTACAGTGCCTGCCAGCATTGCTTGAATGCTCTCAGCAAGTACTGCTATTCCAACAGTTAGATCAAATTCGGCCGGCTTTGCGAGCTCCATAGTTCTAAGCCCCAAAACCACAGGGCCACCTTCTACATGCTCGCCAGCATAGATAGGTGCAACATAGACGGTTAGCACATCACCATAGGCACGTAACCGAACAGCACCCTGTGGGTCCATTCGTTTGGCTCTATCTAGGTAACGACCTAGGTCGACAAGGTCATCTGTTTCAGGCAGTTGGAAGGTATTTATCATGGCAGAACTAAACTAACCTGTGAGAGCCCTAATCAATGACGATGTGGAGTTGTTTTGACCGAATCTATGCCTATTCCGGCAGATCCGCTTAGTGAACTATTAGAAACTTTGGCTCTAAAGAAAGCAGCTCGAACTAGAGAAGACATCTTCATTGGTCCCAGTAACTTCATGCCAACCGGCAGAGTCTTCGGTGGGCAACAACTTGGGCAAGCACTGATGGCTGCTAGTAGCACCGTTGATGAAGACCGAGCAATCCATTCCATGCACGGGTACTTCCTGCGAAGTGGCGACATGGATCTTCCGATCACCTATTCTGTTGACCGACTCAGAGATGGCAGATCATTTAGCACCAGGCGCGTGCAGGCTTATCAAAATGGTGAACCACTGTTCTCTTCGATTTATTCTTTTCAAATAAATGAACTGGGGCTAGAACATCAAGATTCTCTGCCTGAAGGAATTCCTGAACCTGAGTCCCTGCCAGCACTAAAAGATTTGATGTCTGACATGGATGATCCAGCTGCTCAGTATTGGGCTAAGGCAAGACCGTTTGATATGAGACACATCGAGAAATCTATTTACTTCTATATCGAAGGTGAACATGTTGCTCACCAAGCTATTTGGTTTAAGACAATAGGACCGATGCCTGACGACCAACATTTACACAATGCAGCGCTTGCCTATGCCAGTGACTACTCATTACTAGAACCGGTCTATCGCAGACATGGTTTGGTTTGGTCACATCCAGGTTTAATGGTGGCAAGCCTCGATCATGCAATGTGGTTTCACCGACCAGCCCGAGTCGATGAATGGTTGCTATACGTTCAGGACAGCCCGAATGCTAGAGGAGCGCGAGGACTCTCCCTTGGCAAGATTTTCAATCGTGCCGGGGAACTAGTTGCAACTGTTGCTCAAGAAGGGCTGGTAAGAATTCCTAAAGAGGAATTAGCCAATCACTAGTCTCTAGTTAGACGACGGTAAGTCGAGCGATGAGGCTTAGCGGCTTCTGGACCTAGACGAGCGATCTTATTCTCTTCATATGCCTCGAAGTTCCCTTCGAACCAGTACCACTGGTCAGGATTATCATCGGTACCTTCATAAGCCAAGATGTGTGAAGCCACTCTGTCCAAGAACCATCTATCGTGCGTGATGACCACAGCACAACCAGGGAATTCCAAAAGCGCATTCTCAAGAGATGAAAGTGTTTCAACATCTAGATCGTTTGTTGGCTCATCGAGGAGCAACAGGTTTCCACCCTGCTTCAAAGTAAGAGCAAGGTTTAGTCGGTTACGCTCACCACCGGAGAGCACTCCAGCTGGCTTCTGCTGATCTGGTCCTTTGAAACCAAAGGCAGCAACGTATGCACGAGATGGCATAGTTACGTTACCTACCTGCAAGAAATCAAGTCCATCTGAAACTACTTCAAACAATGTCTTAGTTGGATCGATACCGCCACGAGACTGGTCAACGTAAGAGATCTTTACAGTCTCACCAATCTTTAGTTCTCCCCCATCAAGCTTTTCTTCACCCAAGATGGTTTTGAAAAGTGTTGACTTACCAACACCGTTAGGACCGATAACACCAACGATTCCGTTGCGAGGCAAACTGAAAGTCAAACCATTGATAAGTGACCTACCTTCAAAACCTTTTTGCAGGTTGGTAGCTTCCAAAACAATGCTGCCAAGACGTGGGCCAGGTGGAATCTGAATTTCTTCAAAGTCAAGTTTTCTGGTTCTGTCAGCTTCAGCTGCCATCTCTTCATAACGAGCAAGACGAGCTTTAGATTTTGTTTGACGAGCTTTAGGGGAAGATCTAACCCATTCAAGTTCATCGGTTAGACGCTTAGATAACTTGGCATCTTTCTTACCTTGAACATCTAGACGTTCTTGTTTCTTCTCAAGATATGTTGAGTAGTTACCTTCGTAAGGGTAAGCACGACCTCTATCTAGTTCCAGAATCCATTCAGCAACGTTATCTAGGAAGTATCTATCGTGAGTAACAGCTAGAACTGCACCAGGATACTTAGCCAAGTGCTGCTCTAACCAGAGCACTGATTCAGCATCAAGGTGGTTAGTTGGTTCGTCAAGAAGCAAAAGATCTGGTTTTTCTAAAAGCAATTTACAAAGCGCAACGCGGCGTCTTTCTCCACCGGAAAGATGACTAACCGGAGTATCCCCCGGTGGACATCTAAGTGCATCCATAGCTTGCTCTAGTTGGCTATCAAGATCCCAAGCATCAAGATGATCAATCTCTTCTTGCAGGGTTCCCATTTCAGCTAACAAAGTGTCATAGTCAGCATCAGGGTTAGCAAGTTCTGCGCTGATCTCATTGAAACGATCCAGCTTGCCTTTGATGTGGCTAACTGCTTCTTCAACGTTTCCTAGAACAGTCTTCTCTTCGTTTAGCGGAGGCTCTTGCAGCAAGATACCGACTGAATGTTCTGGCGACAGTCTTGCTTCACCATTAGATGGAGTATCCATTCCAGCCATAATCTTTAGAACCGTTGATTTACCGGCACCGTTAGGGCCAACAACACCAATCTTTGCCCCTGGATAGAAAGCCAGAGTGACATCGTCAAGGATCACCTTGTCACCGTGCGCCTTACGCGCCTTAATCATTTGGTAAATGAACTCAGCCATTGGTTTTTAGTCCTTAAAAGTAAATGCGACACCCACATCTGCCTTGGTTCGCTTATGGATAAGTTTATCCGAGTTAGCTATAGGCGTCAGGAGCCTGGCTATGCGAGGGGCAGGGTGGGTGTCGCTTACTATCGGCTAAAAGATAGGGGACTTATGCCGATAGGTCTTTAGGAATTAACTACGCTCTTTGCCTTAGCTTTGGGCTTAGCGTCTTGGTCTTCATCTTGAAAATCCGGAACTACTGGGTCAACATCGATTCTGTTGTGCACGGTTCTAACGAATGTGCTTGAGCCCCACATCAGATCATGGCCAACAGTTTCAGCTTCAATCTCAACCGATGTTCCTGCTCGCTCGCCGTTATCCCAGTCACGAACTCGCAATCTACCCATCACTAAGACTCGGTC
The DNA here is from genome assembly GCA_903832875.1 of uncultured Micrococcales bacterium. Lineage (GTDB taxonomy): Bacteria > Actinomycetota > Actinomycetes > Actinomycetales > Microbacteriaceae > Rhodoluna. The sequence continues at coordinate 5,702 of CAILDA010000110.1, forward strand.
ACCTTTGGAGATAGATGTTGCGGTGTTCACTGCAAGCTGTCTGAAGGTTGTGATGGTGAACCAGTTAGTCTCTGCATCAACCCAACGGTTTTGTTCTTTATCGAATTTTCGATAAGAAGCTGCAAGGCGAAACGATGTGATTGGTAAACCATCTTGGGTTACTAAATGTCTCGGTGTGGTGGCTACCAAACCTGAGACGCTAAATGTATCTGACATAAATGCCTTTCTGAGAAATGTGTATGTCAGAAAGGATTACAAAAAAGAAGAATCTCTGCTGTGGTTATCCACAGCACCCCTTACTTTAGATACTCAGTAAATGAAGCCCTGGTCTTAGCCATCTTGCCGCTAACCACAGCTTGGCAATAAGAGTTACCAGGATTCTTTGCAAAGTAATCCTGGTGATACTCTTCAGCATCCCAAAATATTTCTAATGGTTGCAAGGTGGTCACAATAGGTCCATCCCACATATCCGCAGCTTTCTCTAAAGCTTTTTCAAAAAGCACTTTCTGTTCTTCACCTTGGTAGAACATCGCTGAACGGTAACTAGAGCCAATGTCGTTACCCTGGCGGTTTAGTTGCCTAGGGTCATGCACTGTGAAGTAAAGATCAAGGACGACATCAGAACTAATGATGTTTTCATCAAAGATGATCTTGGCAACCTCAGCATGCCCTGTTCCTTCACCACAAACCTCTTCATAGGTTGGGTTTTCTTTGTGTCCACCTGCGTAACCACAAACAACATCGATTACTCCCTTGAATTGA
>CAILDA010000111.1 GCA_903832875.1 uncultured Micrococcales bacterium
AGACAAGAAACCGCAATAGCAAATGCAGTAGCGCCATCAAAACAAGGTGTGCTAGCAGATCAACTTAGAACTATTACTAAGTTTGCTGAGGATAATAGCTAACTATCCCAAAGCTAGTGGTGACTCTTCCAACTGGACTCGATTCAACCAGATCCATCTGAAGAGTTTTACTCCAACTTAAGTACTTCCGAGGTTTGGTTTATGATTGGCAGACCAGCCCCTACAAATGTCGCCTTCATGAAGTAAAGAGGAAAAGCTGTAATTTGATCAGGCGCGCGCTCAACACACACGTCCATGAGATTCCATGAATCGTACTCCCAATTGATGCACTGGCCCTCTGTTACTTGTTCATATGCATAAAGATCGTTTTGGATGGTGCTCAACGGCTTAGTGTTTTTGCAAACTCCCCCGCTTGTAAGCCAGCTCTTCGCAGTCTCTCTTTCAATGCCTGTGTCAGTAACGCTGTAGAAGTATCCGTTGATTTTGTGGACTTCTTTTTCAATCGGCAATGGAGGATATGCATCAGACCAGGACGAGTAACGCTCTTCTTCAAAAGAAGTTACAATCTGATTTCTCGAAGATACAAGAGCATATGCACTTCCTTGGCAGTTGTACTGAAGGTATGCCAAAACTTCGTAGGTGTTACCTGTTCCATCCTGGGCTAGATGTTCGAAAGCACCGACTTCCGGTACGTAAGCGCCAGTACCCCAATTTATCGGCCATAGCGCGTTATTGATTTCAACAAATCTACCGCCAAAAGTGGCCCTTAGCGCTGCGCTATTACCCTCAACCTGAATTAGTACTTCCGGGTTTTTTAAGTCTTGCCCCCTAGCTCCTTGGACGCCTTGCGATCCTTGCAAGCCTTGCGGTCCTTGGATACCTTCGGGCCCTTGAATGCCTTCGGGGCCCTGAATTCCAGCCGCTCCTGCAGGGCCGGTTTGGTTCCAACTTATAAGAGTTGTTCCTTTAGGGCATTTAATCGTTGCCTTTGCAACTTTAGTTAGCGTTCCTGCGCTTGAGAGGCAGGCATAAAGACTCCCCCCACCCACCGATGCTCCAAAGGCAAATCCACCAGTTGAAATTAGCAAAACTGCTACCGCCAGCAGTACTTTATTTCCCTTTTTCACTTTTGCTCCAATCGCACTAACTTACTCAGGAGTATACAGTGATGTATCCATATGGGAATAAATTTGCTTAGTGTTTTCTGCATTCAAGAATAAACCTTACAAACAGCTCATGCTGTTGTTGGCTGGTTGTTGAGTTATCTTCTGGATGCCATTGGAATGCATAAGACCAGGCTTTAGCGTTAATCTTGAAGGCTTCGATATGACCTTCTTCGGCTTGAGCAATAATTTCTAAATCTTCACCTAGTTTGTCAATTACCTGATGGTGATAGCAGGAAGCTTCTAAATCTGGTTTAGAGAGTCCTAGTTCTGCAACTTCTTGATCTAGGTGGATGTTGTGAACATGGTTTAGGTGGTCGTTCTCCATGTGTTGAACTAGTGAACCACCTTTGAGAACGTTCACTATTTGGCAGCCTCGGCAAATAGCTAAAACAGGGATGCCGTTATCTAACGCGTATTTAGCAATCGAGAAGTCATTTTCATCCTGCAGATCGTCAATGCCATAAAGCTGATCTGAGGTTGCCTCTTGGCCGTACCACTTTGGGTTTATATCCCCACCACCAGCTAGCAATACTCCTGAGATGCCTTCTAGTCTGGTCTTCCAGTCTGGGTTTGAGACTGGCAAAAAGGTAACTGGTTCTCCCCCTGCATTCCAGACCGACTCTAGAAGTCTTCTGGATGAAACAACGCCTAGGCGTCTAATGGCACTGGCGTGCTCAGTTAGCCTGCCAACTAGGGCTATCCGGGGACGAGTCATGTGTGCTCCTTAGGGCTACATAATCGTTATGGAACATAGGGTTTATACAGATTAAGTATGCCCTAATCTAAATCATTAGTATCCTAATGAATAGGGCTAAAGGTAAGGAAATAGGGTTGAACACCATAGAAGTTGTTGGCACCAAGATAGACACCCGCCATTACATTGGTGGGCAAAGAGTCGAATCCGCTGAAGCCTTTACTAACACTTCCCCAATCGATGGTTCCTTCCTAGGGGATATCTGTCGAGGAACTCAAAAAGAAGCAGATCTAGCAGTTGCAGCAGCTAAAGCTGCATTCCCTGCATGGGCAGCCCTTGGTCCTAAAGGCAGAGGTGTATTGCTTCTGAGACTTGCTGAACTTGTTGAGGAGAACATTGAGACTCTTGCTCAGTTAGAGACCATGGACAATGGTTCACTTCTTCGTTCACACCGTAGAGGTGTCATGCCAAGAGTTGCGATGAATATCAGATTCTTTGCTGAGTGGGCAATCAATGAATTACAACATCCTGATTTTGAAACTAGAGGACACACCAACAAGATCTCTTGGGATCCGTCCGGTGTTGCAGTTTTGATTACACCTTGGAATGCTCCACTGATGCTTGCCACCTGGAAGATAGGGCCAGCTCTTGCGGCCGGTGACACAGTGATTCTCAAGCCTGCTGAATGGACACCACTGTCGGCATCCTTCTTTGCAGATCTAACAAAACAAGCTGGAATACCTGATGGTGTCTTCAACGTTGTTCAAGGTTTTGGTAAAGAAATTGGAGCTGCATTAGTTGCTCATCCAGATATTGCTCGTATCTCTTTTACCGGTTCAGTTCCAACAGCAAAAGTGATTGCAAGATCTGCTGCCGATAACCTAACTCCAGTTTCTTTTGAACTTGGTGGTAAATCACCTTGTGTTGTTTTAGAAGATGCCGATATTGATTTAGCTGTTGAACTAGCTGTTGAGCAGTATGACAACGCAGGTCAGGTTTGTTTATCAGGAACAAGGATTCTGGTTCATGAAAACATCGCGGATGCTTTTGCTTTGAAGTTCAAAGAAAAAGCCCTTCAGATTATTCAGGGTGACCCAAGAGATGAAGCCACTCAGATAGGTCCTCAGATTCATCAGGTGCACTTCGACAGAGTCAAAGGCTTTGTTGATAGAGCTAAGGAATCAGGTGCGAACATCATCATGGGTGGTGAACCTAACTCTGACTTATGTGGGCTGTATTTCAGGCCAACTCTGGTCATGAACCCAGACCCGACCTCTGAGATTGTTACCTCTGAGGTGTTCGGTCCTGTGCTTTGCTTGCAGACTTTCAAAACTGATGAAGAAGCAATTGCCATGGCTAACAGCACAGAGTTTGGGCTAGCGGCTATTTTGGTTTCAGGTAATAAAGAACGTGCTGAAAGAGTTGCTAAGCAACTGGTTGCTGGCACCATCTGGGTTAACTGTTTCTTTGTTAGAGATTTGCGAGCACCTTTTGGTGGCTCTAAGAAATCAGGTATCGGTCGTGAGGGCGGTAACTGGTCATTTGATTTTTATGCTGATGTTAAGAACACAGTGGTTTCACCTAATGGATGGAAGGAATAGATCATGGGAGAAGTAGTAGGAGCTGCAATGCTCGCCCACGTACCAACAATCATGTTGCCTGAGGCAGTTAGATTTGACATAAATGACGGCAAGGAACTATCCCTTGTGCCAGGACTGAAGAAACTTCGTAAAGATGTTTTTGAGACCTTGGATTATGACACTGTTGTCGTTCTTGATAGCCACTGGGCAACAACTGTTGAGTTTGTTATTTCATCAGCAGCAGAGCGATCAGGTCTATTCACCTCTGAAGAACTACCTAGAGGTATGTCACAGATTCCTTATGCGATGAAGGGTGACCCAGAGCTAGCTAACTCTTTGAGTAAATACGATGAGAAGAATGGAACTTGGATTACTCCAATTGCAGATCCTCATCTTCCGATCTTCTATGCAACTGTGAACCTTTGGCACTACCTAGGTAGAGGACTAGATGACAAGAAGTGGGTTTCCATGTCTGTCTGCCAGACCGGAACCCATGAGGACTTCCTAAGAGCAGGTCGTGCTCTAGGTGAAGCAATCAGAGACAGTGATAGAAAAGTATTGCTGTTGGCATCTGGTGCTCTTTCACACACCTTCTATAAGCTCCGTGATCTTCGTAAGCATGAAGCATCAGATCCTAAGCACATCTATTCAGATCTAGCTCGTGAGATGGACTACGAGAGACTGGAATGGATGAAAAACGGTGAGCACGGCAAGATTCTTGAAACCATGCCTGAGTTTTCTAAAGTAAAGCCAGAAGCTAACTTCTATCACTGGCTTGCTATGGCAGGTGCTACCGGTGAAGAACTAAACACCGCTAAAGGCATCATGTATTCAGAATATGAGAACTCAATCGGAACCGGACAGGTTCACGTTTACTTCCCTAAGCCTGAAGGCGGCTTCCCACTACCTAAGGATGTTGTGTTATCTCGTGACTGAATATAGAAGAATCCTTATCGATGGTTATCCAACCCAGGTAGTTAGAAACGGTGAGAACCTGGTTGCAGGCGATGGCAGAGTTGTTGCTATCAAAGATGCGATGCACCTGCCTCCGGTTGAACCAACCAAGATCATTGCTGTTCACCTGAACTATGACTCTAGAACTAAAGAGTTCATGACTAAGTTACCTGCAGCTCCTACTTATTTTCACAAACCAATCACCGCTCTAAACTCACACAACGGAGCTGTGGTTAGACCGGCTGGATTGAAGTGGTTGAACTACGAAGGTGAAATCGTAATTGTTATCGGTAAGACCTGTCGTAACATCTCCCCTGAAGAAGCAGGCGAATACATCGCTGGATACACCATCGGTAACGACTTTGGTTTACATGACTTTAGAGATACTGACGCAGGTTCCATGCTTCGAGTTAAAGGTTCAGATACATTAGCTCCGGTAGGCCCTGGTTTAGTTACTGACTGGGATTTCAGAAACAAATTCATCAGAACCTATGTCAACGGTGTCGTCAAGCAAGAAGATAACACTTCCAACATGGAATGGGACATGCACTACCTAGTTGCTGATATCGCTCGAACCATCACACTGGTGCCAGGAGACATGTTGTTCTCAGGCACCCCTGCTAACTCAAGACCAGTTGAACCAGGTGATGTTGTTGAGGTTGAAGTTGAGGGCTTAGGAAAGCTGACTAACCACATCGTTGAAGGACCAACTGGAATTAGAACTGATGTTGGTGCTCAACCTACTTCTTCTGAAGAAGTAGTTTCAACCGCTATGGGCGGTGACTGGGAGTTCAGAGGAATCAGAACCCCATCTAAAGATCTTTACCCGTCAACCGTCGAAGAAAAGGAATAACAAATGATCAAAGTCGAAGTTGATATGACTAAGTGCCAGCACTACGGTCAGTGTGTTTTTGAAGCACCAGATATCTTCCGTTTGAATGCAGATGACAAGCTCGAATACACTGCTGAGGCTGATGATTCAGAGCGAGCAAACATTGAGGCAGCTGTTGATGTTTGCCCGATGCAAGCTATTCGTATCGTCGAATAACTAATGAACCATCCCGTAGTAATTGTTGGTGCATCCATGGGTGGATTGCGCACAGCTGAATCACTACGACGTTTTGGTTACCTAGGTCCTATCACCGTTATCGGGGAAGAAACCCATAAGCCTTATAACCGCCCTCCGCTATCTAAAGAGGTCTTAGCTAACGAAGTTACCCACGAAGCAGTTGCCTTTGAAGAAAGAGATGCAACTGCTGATGTTAACTGGGTGCTAGGAACAAGAGCTGTTAGCGCTGACTTTGAACACAACATAGTTACCGACTCTGATGGTCAAGTTCACCCTTATGCTGCCTTGGTCATATCTACCGGTCTTAGATCAAGAAGACTGAATGTTCCTAATGGTGAGCTAACTGGCAGACATGCCCTTAGAACCTTAGAAGACGCCATAGCCCTAAGAGCTGAGCTAGTTCAGGGTAAGAACGTTGTCATCGTAGGTGGTGGCTTTATTGGCTGTGAGGTGGCAGCAACAGCAGTGAAACTTGGTTGCAATGTCACTGTTGTCCATAATGCTGCTCATCCGATGCTTAGACCCTTAGGCAGTGAACTAGCCGAGCAAATGCAACTAAGGCATGAAGCCATGGGAGTTACATTCAAACTCAAAAGGACTGTGACAGATCTACTTGGAGTTAGTCACGTTGAAGGTGTCAAGTTAGATGACGAAACAGTTCTTCACTGTGATGTTTTGATTGAAGCCATTGGATCACATGCCAATGTTGAATGGCTTTCAGGTAATGAGATAGATCGAAACGATGGAATCTTGGTCGATAGTGCAATGCGAGTTATGCAGAGATCTGGACATGCTGTTTCTAATGTCTTTGCCATTGGTGATGTTGCCCGCTTTGCTAACCCGATCTTTGATCAAGAGGCTCGAAGAGTTGAACACTGGAACATCCCAACAGAAACTGCAAAACGAGCAGCATCCGTGATTGCTGCCTATCTCAACAAATCAGATGCATATCCCGCAATCCTGGATGAACCCTTCAAACCGGTTCCTTCGTTCTGGTCAGATCAGTATGACAACCATTTACTGGCCTTTGGGCTGCTTGGATTAGCAGATAAGGCAACCCTGGTTGCAGGAGACATCTCTGGTGATTGTGTTTTTGAATACAGCCGAGGAGACCAACTTGTTGGTGTCTGCGGTATTGGCATGAGATCAGTTGTTCAAAGTTACAGAGCAAAGTTTATTTAGGAGAAAACCATGGCTAACGAATTTGATTTAGATGTCACCTTTGACGAGAGCGAGCCTGCTCTATCTCACCTGACTGACCAGCAGCTTCAAGCTGCTGTGAACAGTCTTCCTGAATCGCTTCTCTTAGTAGCTCAGGGATTGCTGATTGAGAAGAGATCTATGAGCGATGTATCTCAAGATCTAGGAATCAGACAAGCGGAATTGGTCATGCGATTACGCAGAGCTAAGCAACTGATTGCAGCATCAGAATAGTCAAAGCTAGTTCTTTCCTGTAATCCCAATCGTGCTTTGAATTACTGGTGCCATCTTCTTCATCAATGCTTCATAGAACATCGATAACGGGAACTCATCATCCATTACCTGGTCGGTCAGTTCACTAGTAGTTCCAGATAGTGGAATATCTCGTTTAGCCCACTTCGATGCTGGGTGTGGAGCTAGAACACTTGACACCAAGTCGTAGGCCGCCAACCAGTGCACGATCTTAGGTCTATCGATTGATCGCCAATAGAGCTCATTTATCTCATCAGAGAGATTTACAACAACATCAGGGAGGTTCTCCCAGTCAATTGATAGCGAGGTATCAGTCCAATGCAAAACTTTATGTTGGTGCAGGTAAGCAAATAGCATCTGACCGGCAACAGAGTCATAGTTCCTTACGCGGTTCCCACTCAAAGGGAATCTAAAGATACGGTCGAATAGAACTGCATACTGAACCAGTTGTGCATGTTGTCTAAGCTTTGGCTCAGTGTCTTTTGCTCTAAAGAGTTTCACTGACTCTCTAAAAGCTGTTAGGTCGCAACGCAACTCTTCAAGTCCATAAAGGAAAAATGGCATTCTTTGCTTGATCATAAAAGGATCGAAAGGTAGGTCTCCGCGCATATGGGTTCTGTCATGAATCAAATCCCACATCACATAAGTTTGCTCCGCTAGTTCCTGATCAGCTAAAAGCTCGCTAACCCCAAGAGGCAATTCCATTCTTGTTATCTCTGCTGCAGCTTCAACTACTTTTCTGTATCTAGCTGCCTCACGGTCAGCAAAGATGCCACCCCAAGTAAAATCTGGCAAAGAAGGTTTAGTTCCCGGATCTGCACCTGCTGGAACCCTTGGTGTCACAGCAACAGATTCAGGAAAGAGGACAGCTGAGTTGGTGACATAGCCAGGTGTGAAATCTAGGAAACGTATCGGAACGAAAGCAGGATTGGAATAATCCCCCGCTTCCAAATCAGATACAAAATCCGGCCAGATCACTTCAAGAACAACTGCTTCAACAAATCGATCGGTTGAACCATTCTGGGTATACATAGGGAAGATAACTAGATGAGAAGTTGCATTAACTCTGTTTTGTTCTGGATGAAAAGCAGCTAGTGAATCAAAGAAATCAGGAATCAAGAATCCTTGATCAAACCACTCATCAAAATCTTTAGCACAGGCCAACAGATATTCTTTATCGTGCGGAATCTGGCTAGCAAGCTCTCGCAAGGCTCCTGAAATACCTGCCACGGCGATTGAACAAAGTTTATGAACTGACTTCTCTGGAATGCTGCCATCATGAACCTGATGTCCCCGCAGGGTCAAACAAGCAGACTTGATGACTTCCCATTCCTGAGTCTTTACTATTTCTAAGCCCGATAGGCCGATATTGATAGTTCCCACGCAAACCTCCTTGTTCGCTGCGGACTAAAAAGTTCATCCTTGTTCTTAGCCTACCCATGTAAATCAAAGGCTGAAAAGCCCTAAAGAACAGGCTTCTGTGGCCTATATCTAAGTCAGTTAACTACTTGATACCGTTCTGCTTCAAGAGATCAGCAACCTGATTACGTCTGTTCCCCACATACCAAATGGTTCTGTTTTGTTCGGTTCTAATATCATCTAGATATTTCATTGTTGAAAGGTTCTGACTGTATTGACTCTGCAGAACAGGAGCAATAAATTCTCACTGGCTAGCTCATTCAGGCTAATTTAACGTGACAAATCAATGGGTACAGATCAATGCCATATGCCATATTCCTTCTATCTGCATCGTTATCTTGACTTATTACTCAGGCAACAAATAAATTGTTGTGGGATGCTGGTCTATTTAGGCTCTGGTTTTTGTCGGTCATAGGGTGACCAAATGTGAAAAGCTTAGTTTTCTTTGATAAACGACCTGCGACTTCTTCTCTTATAGAGCCAAAGA
>CAILDA010000112.1 GCA_903832875.1 uncultured Micrococcales bacterium
ATACGCATTACGAAATCTCTTGATGCTGCAAAGCCATGCTCTGCATATCTAATTGCAGGAGCAAGGATTTGATCCATCGGTAGCTTGCCATAGCGATCATGGGCTGCAAACCAAGCTGACACTGTTCCAGGCACTGTTGCTGATCTCGGGCCGTGGTGGTCAATGGCATCAGTAAAGGCACTCACGACAGCACTGTGACCTGCTTCACCTGATCCATTGAAGGCTAAGTTCTCTTTAGTTTTAGCTTGGTGGGTAATCAGAAAAGCATCCCCACCTAGTTGCGATGCACCTGGTTCAACAACTGATATGACAGCACTTAGTGCGATACCGGCATCAATGAATGAACCGCCTGCTCGAAGAATCTCAAGAGCAGCTGAGACTGCAAGTGGCTGGCTAGCTGCTGCTCCGCCGTTACGAGAATAGACAATACCGCGATGTGTTTTCATTGGACTATTCTGCCCGACTATTTGAAGTTTTTGCCAAAGGCTTCGGTAAGGGTCACTGAATGTAACCCTTTAGCCTTAATGAACCCCTGGATTTGATCTAAAGCATGCTGAGATTTTGCGCGGTTGCAATGATCAATGACAATTCTTCCGTTAGCAATCCACTTATTGGCCAACTGAACTACTCTGCCCTCGGGAGTGTTTGAAGAGTCACCAAAACTTCCGTACCACATGGTCGGCACGGTATAGCCAAGTTCGGCTGCCACCGATCTCACCGTTGGGTTAGTACTTCCATAGGGAGGTCTAAAGTAAGGTCTCGCATCGTAACCAAACTCTTCGAGCATAAACAGGTGGCAACCGTAGAGTTGCTTCCTTATTTCGGATACGCTGACAGCGGTCAAATCTCTGTGAAGCGTCGTGTGGTTGCCTAATTGGATTTTGCCAGCAGCAAGCAGTCGAGAGATCTGTTTCGAGTGCGTGCGCCAAGATGCATAGCAACTGGTCACAAAAAAGGTCAGATGCTGGTCGCCTTTTTCAGCGATATCCAAATAGCTCTTTACTGCAGCGGAACTTGCACCATCATCAATAGTCCAAGCAAAACGTCTGGTCTTACTGGCAGGCAACCTTGAAATAACCGTTGACTTAGACTCGGCTATTTCAACTTGGGGAATTAGTAGCGCTGCTGTTGCGGCCACCAAAAACTTCTGTCGGGTTATCTCCACACAACAACATTAGAACCAGATAAACGGTTTATTGGGCTTTATGGATAACGGCATAATAAAGATATGGATTTTCAAGGTAAAAACATTCTCATAATCGGTGCTTCCGGAGCATTGGGTTCAACTCTTGCACGGGAGCTCTGCTCAGAAGGAGCGGTTGTCTTCGGAACAGCTAGGACGGCTGCTTCTGCTGAGCAAATACCAGCAACAGTGGCAACCAAGTTGCTATTGGACCTAGAGAGCCAATCAAGCATCGATGCTTTAATCGACTACCTAAAGGGAGAGATCTTCCATGGCGTCATAAACGCTTCAGGCGTTGTTGGGTTCGGTAGAGCAAATGAGACTTCAGCTCAAGATGCCAACCGTTTGATGCAGATCAATCATCTAGGTCCTGCGTCTCTTATCTCAGGATTATATGAACCATTGAGAAAAGCAGAAGGCAGTTTTGTTGCAAGTATTACCGGAGTTGTTGCAGAGAAAACATTCCAAGGCATGTCTGCATATTGCTCAAGTAAGAGTGCCCACTCAGCTTTTCTGTCTACAATTGCTCAGGAATGGCGCAGAGACAAGATCCAGATCACTGAGGCAAGACCTGGGCATACCGAAACTGGTTTAGCATCAAGAGCAATCTTTGGTGCTGCACCTAACTTCCCAGAAGGCATGACCGCAGCTCATGTTGTTCAAATTATTCTTGCTGGAATAAAAGAAGGCAAGACTCTTATCTCTAGTTCAGAGTTCTAAAGGCACACAGGTAACACACAGTCAAAAGCCAACTGCCTTCCAGCAATAAGTTCTAGGTTGTAAGTAGAAAGAGGAGAACAAATGGGAATCTCAAGTTCAGCGCTAGCAACTCTAGTTATCGCAGGAACCGCAATCGGCGGTTCAACAATGGCAGTTCTCGCTAATAATGGCCGAACTGATTTGAATTCAACCAACATCTCCCAGGTAGTTACAGACCCAACAGGCAACCCAACTACTGAACCTGAAACAAATGTTGACACCACTCCAACATCTTCGCCAACTACCCCGGGCAAGTCACCTAAGCCTGTGCCTCCAACAATCCCACCTAACTATGGCGGTGGAGACGACGAAGGCGATGACGAAGGCGACGATGGTTATGGCGATGACGAAGGCGATGACGAAGGCGACGATGGTTATGGCGATGACGATGAAAACGAGTCAGAGGACGACTAAGAACTAAGGTTTTTTAGTAGCTCTTTCAAGTATGCGATCTGCTCAGTCTGCGACTTCACTATTGATTGACCTAGTGCTTTAGCTTCAGCATTATTTGAATCCAAAACCATTTCAGCCATTTCGATGGCACCTTCATGGTGAGCAATCATTCCCGTTAGGTAAAGCTCATCAAATGTCGAACCTGTTGAATTTGTTAGGGCAACTAGCTCAGAATCTGAGAGCATGCCATTCATGCCCATATCATGACCCATATCCATCTGAGATCCAGAGGCTTTCAACCAAGCCTTCATCTGGAGTATTTCCGGTGCTTGCTCAGCTTTTATTTGAGCAGCAATAGCTTTGACTTTCGGATCTTTAGATCTGGTTTCAGCAAGAGTGCCCATGTCTACTGCTTGCTGGTGATGCGGAATCATCATTTGAGCAAACATGATATCCGAACTAGAAAACTCTGAGGTGTCCCCTACCATGCCCCCGTGGTTCATGTGATTTGCATCTGTAACGCTAACCAGGCCACAGCCACTAAGCGATAGCCCTAGAAAGACCGCTGGAATAACCAAAAGCTTTTTGAACACTTTTACCTTTACTTCTGTTGTGGTGGGGCATCGCTACCCCACCACCAAAAACATTTACTAGCAGTTGCAGCTTGAACCTTCAGTCTTGGCTGAACAGTTACAACCTTCACCACAGTTACAGGTTTTCTCTTCTGACATGATTACACCTCCTATTTGCTTTGACGGTTTTGAGTTATTTCAAAAATCTTGAGCATTTCCTCTACTGCCTTTTCGCTTTTAGCTTTACTACCTGATTCCATCATGTGTGAAACATGTGTGGTTAGGTGGTTTTCAACCAGGAGCTTATTGAGAGATCCCAAGGACTTCTGGATGGCTAGCGACTGCGTGATGATGTCCATACAATACTCTTCAGACTCGATCATCTTCTCTAGGCCTCTCATCTGGCCTTCAAGGATCTTTACTCTGTGTAGAGCACGTTTTTTGATATCTGCAC
>CAILDA010000113.1 GCA_903832875.1 uncultured Micrococcales bacterium
CTGACCTGCAACGGATAACTCGATATATGCAGCAGCCTGAGCATCGCTCGAAGCTCCTAGAGTGTGCTCTGAGTAGTCAAGCAATTGAACATCAATGCCCTGCTTACCAAGAATTTCAAGGAATGCCGAGATAGGACCGTTGCCCTTGCCGTGAACTTCAACCTCGGTTACACCATCACGCAAAAGCACATCAAGTTCAACAACGCCATCCATTTCACTGGTGGTGCGCATCTTCTTAAGTTCTAATCTTCCCCACTTCAACTCTGTGTTGGTTGAAGGAAGGTACTCATCTTGGAAGATATCCCACAGCTGTGCTGAAGTAACTTCGCCACCTTCACTATCAGTTTTGTTCTGAACAACACGGGAGAACTCAATCTGCAATCTTCTAGGAAGTTCAAGGTTGTGATCACTCTTTAGAAGATATGCAACACCGCCCTTACCTGATTGCGAGTTCACACGAATAACTGCTTCGTATGACCTGCCAACATCTTTAGGGTCAATAGGAAGATATGGAACAGCCCAAACCAGTGACTCTTGGTCAACGTTTTGATTTATAGCATCAGCTGCCATCTTCTCAAAGCCCTTCTTGATGGCATCTTGGTGTGAACCAGAGAAAGCTGTGTAAACAAGGTCACCACCATAAGGTGCACGTTCAGGCACTCTTAGCTGGTTGCAGTATTCAACAGTTCGTTTGATTTCATCTAAGTTACTGAAATCAATGTGCGGGTCAATACCTTGACTGAAAAGGTTTAGACCAAGGGTAACTAGATCTACGTTTCCAGTTCTTTCACCATTACCGAATAAACATCCTTCGATACGGTCTGCTCCAGCCATGTAGCCAAGTTCAGCTGCTGCAACAGCAGTTCCTCGGTCATTGTGTGGATGCAGCGATAGCAATACTGAATCTCGCCTAGCAAGGTTTCTAGACATCCACTCAATTGAATCTGCATAAACGTTAGGTGTTGCCATCTCAACAGTTGCTGGAAGATTGATAATCATCTTGTGCTCAGGAGTTGGTTCGAACTCTTCGATGATTGCATTACAGACTTCAAGAGCAAACTCAAGTTCTGTTCCGGTATAAGACTCTGGAGAGTATTCGTAGTGAACAACAGTTCCTGGAACGCTTTTCTCCATCTCTTTACACTTACGAGCTCCGGCTAAAGCAATATCGATGACCCCTTGTTTATCTGCATTGAAGACAACTCTTCTTTGCAACACTGAGGTTGAGTTGTATAGGTGCACGATTGCTCTATGGACGCCTTTGATTGATTCATAGGTACGTTCAATTAGATGATCTCTGGCTTGAGTAAGTACCTGGATGGTCACATCTTCTGGGATGTGTCCACCATCGATAAGTTCTCTAACAAAGTCAAAGTCTGTTTGGCTAGCTGAAGGGAAACCAACTTCAATCTCTTTATATCCCATAGAAACAAGAAGCTGGAACATCTTCATCTTGCGTTCAGGGCTCATCGGGTCAATGAGAGCTTGATTACCATCTCTCAAATCCACAGCACACCACAGCGGTGCCTCATTGATTCGCTTGGTAGGCCAGGTTCTATCTGGTAGCTCTACCGATATCTGTTCGTGGAACGGAAGGTATTTGTGTATCGGCATGGCCGATGGTTTTTGATTGTTCTTCATGGTCTCTCCTAGAAACCCAGTGACTTTTGAGCCTTCTTTGGCTAAAGATCAGATTGATAAGTGGGGGTTCCGACTATGCACGAAGCACCGCGACGGGGAGGGCCGGAATTAGGCCTCGTCGCGGCTACTAAGCAGGAGTGCGAAGAACATGGTTTTAGGCTAACACAGCCTTACATTCCTAGGCGACCTAGTTGTTTTGGATCTCTTTGCCAGTCCGGAGCTACCTTCACATGGATACGCAACATGACTTTAGTGCCTAGTAGTTTCTCTATTTCAACTCTGGCTTCAGACCCTATTTGCTTGAGCCTTGAGCCACCTTTACCTATGATGATTGCCTTCTGGCTATCACGTTCAACCCACAGATTGGCATGAATGTCGTAGATGTTGGAATCCTCTCTTGGACCCATCTCATCAATAGTCACAGCTAGTGAGTGCGGTAGCTCTTCTCTTGAATCCTCAAGAGAAGCTTCACGGATAAGTTCACAGATACGAGATTCCATGGACTCTTCGGTCTTCATATCCTCTGGGTAGAGTGCCTTTGATTTAGGTAGCAGTTCACCGAGGATAACTTTGAGTTCCTCCAGTTGCTCGCCTGAGACAGCACTGACTGGAATAACAGCATCCCAGTTGCGCAGTTCATTGATAGCAACAAGCTGTTTAGCTAAAGCATCACGACTGACAGTTTCAGATTTGGTCACTAGAGCTACTAGTTTTGCTCTGCGGTATTCACCCAGTTGTTCATTGATAAACGCATCGCCTGGACCGATCTTTTCGTTAGCTGGAACACAAAATCCGATCACATCCACTGAACTCAGTGCATTGCCAACAACATCGTTGAGTCTTTGACCGAGCAAAGTTCTTGGACGGTGCAATCCAGGTGTGTCAACAAGAATCAACTGAGCAGTTGGAGTATTTACAATTCCTCTAATAGCACGACGAGTGGTTTGTGGCTTAGAGCTAGTGATGGCAATCTTTTCACCAACTAATGCATTGGTAAGAGTGGACTTACCTACGTTAGGTCGACCAACGAAAGAAATGAACCCTGATCTAAAATCGTTCATTCGCCGTCAACTTCAAAGGCTTTACGAGCTGCCAATAATTCCTCGTTCATGCGAACCAACGCAGTGATAACTCGTTTACGACGACCTTCAATGCGTTCCACCTTAATCTCAAGACCAGAGAACTCAATCTGGTCAGCTCTTCCAGGCAATCTGCCAAGCTGCTTTGCTAGTAATCCACCAACACTGTCAACATCTTCATCTTCTAGTTCAAGATCGAAGTGTTCACCTAAATCAAAAAGTGAAAGCCTTGCGCTAACCCTAACCCAGCCATCCTCTAGTTCTTCAACCTCAGGAAGGTCATTGTCATATTCATCGCTAATGTTTCCAACGATTTCTTCAATGACATCCTCCATGGTGGCAAGGCCGGCGATACCGCCATACTCATCAACGATTAGAGCAATGTGTGTTGTTGATTTCTGCATCTCCTGCAACAGATCATCAACCGGCTTACTCTCTGGAACAAAGATAGGTTTACGAGCAATGTCGATCGCACGTATCGAGGCAGCCCGCTCTGGGTTTTCGTGAATCAGCCTTGCAACATCTTTGATGTATAGAACACCTTTGACATCATCAAGGTTCTTACCGATAACTGGCAATCTTGAGAAGCCATGTCTAAAGAAAACTGTCATGCTCTCATCAAGTGTTTCTTCAGCTGACACGGTAGCCATATCAATTCTTGGCACCATGATCTCTCGAGAGATGGTCTCCGATAACTCTTCAACAGATTCAATAAGTTCCTGCTCGAACTCCTCGGTTACCTCAGTTGGCAATGACAACGGGGTAAAGAGAATGTTTATGGATTTGATCATCGGAGCTAAAGACCTGAGCACTCTTCTACCAAAAGCACTCTTACCTATTGTCTTTCCAACAATTTGAATCAAGATAACTAAGCCGGTAACAAGTAGGACCGAGAGGATAGCAACAACCCACCAGGAATACTTACCAGGGGTGAAGCACTGGCTAACTACTATTCCAAAGAGACCAACAGCAGCCATACGAGTAAAAGCGATGCCATCGGTTGATCTGTCATCTTCATCGTTGAGTCTGATAGCAGCTTCAGCAACAGCAAGTAACAGTGTTACTAGCGCTAAGACAACCGCCAACAGGATTGCAATAACTAGCATTTAGTTACTGGCCTCCAAGTATTGAGCAACAATCTCTTCCTGTAAAGAAAACATTTCAATCTCATCTTCTTTTTCAACATGGTCATAGCCAAGGAGATGCAGAATTGAGTGCGCTACCAGAATCAAA
>CAILDA010000114.1 GCA_903832875.1 uncultured Micrococcales bacterium
CGAGTCCAGTTGGAAGAGTCACCACTAGCTTTGGGATAGTTAGCTATTATCCTCAGCAAACTTAGTAATAGTTCTAAGTTGATCTGCTAGCACACCTTGTTTTGATGGCGCTACTGCATTTGCTATTGCGGTTTCTTGTCTGTTGAAAGCAGGGAAGAGGGTGTCCATGAGTTTTCTACCCTTGTTAGTAAGTTCAACTATTACTAGACGACCATCGTCTTTGCTTTTCTTTCTAGCCAGTAGTCCTCTTTTTTCAAGAGTTGATAGTACGCCGGTAAGAGTTGCTTTTGAGAAGCCACCTTCGATAGCTATCTGACGAGTTTCAATTGGTTCCCAGATCCAGGTAACCCAGAGCACTACGAAGGCTGTCCAGGACAGGTCTTCTTTAGCAAGAACAGTGCGCTCTAAGTGGTTTCTAACTGAGTTAGCTGCTCTGAAGAGGTTAGAGGTAACCGCCATTGCTTCGAAGTTGATGTTCTTGTGAACAAGCTTCTGGTTGACCTGTCTTTCGGTCTCCGCAAGGGTGTGTGGTCCAGTCATTGGTTCCTCCTAGTGTCTCTATTCTCCACTAGTCATTCGTATCTAAATAACTTTTTAGGCACAAACGCCGAAACTTTGGAGTTTGGTGTGTAATCTAAAAATGATTCGCATCCAAACAATCGGAGTTGAAATGACAGCATTGTCTGAACTAACCCTGGCAGATCTAGACCTATTTGAAGGTGGAGCTCCTTGGCACATCTTCGACAAGCTCCGTGCTGAAGCCCCGATTCACTGGAACACAGAGGAGAAACCAAACAGTGGCTTCTGGTCAGTAACCGGTTATCACGACATCGTCAAGGTCCTCAGAGATCCAGATACCTTTACCTCCACGCACTTCACCAACTTGGAAGAAGTAGACGCTGAACAGGAAGAAGCTAGAAGATCACTTTTAGAAACAGACGGTGCTCGTCACCGAGCACTAAGAAGACTGTTGCAAGGGCAGTTCACCCCGCAAGCAGTTTCAGGTTATGAGACATTCCTTAGAGGTTTAACTGCAACAACTCTTGACTCTGCTTTTGCTAAAGGAACTTTTGACTTTGTTGAAGAAGTTGCTGCAGATTTCCCAATTCGTGTTTTAGCTCGAATGCTTGATGTTCCAGATCATGACACTGACAAGTTGATTGAGTGGGGTAACCGAATGATCGGTAACACCGATCCTGAGCACGCAGATGTTCTTCTTGAAGATCCAGAAAGTGAAAAGTATCGCTTAGTGCCTTTTAGATCACCTGCTGCTTTAGAGGTATTTGAGTATGGTCAGAATCTTGCTAATGCTCGTCGTGGTAAAGATGGTGTTGATTTAGTTTCAACACTCATCAATCAGGTGCCATCAGATGGTATTCCATTATCAGAACGTGATTTCAATACTTACTTCCTGCTGCTAGTTGTTGCAGGTAACGAGACCACTCGTCACACCATCTCACACACCATGAACTACCTGATTGAAAACCCTGAGCAGATGGCAATGCTGCAGGAAGATCCAACACTAATTCCTTGGGCAGTTGAAGAGTTCATTCGTTTGGCATCTCCGGTTTATCACTTCAGAAGAACAGCAACTAAAGACGTTGAGTTCCAAGGAACTCAAATCAAGAAGGGACAGAAGATTGTTCCTTGGTTCGCATCAGGTAACCGAGACAGCGCTGTCTTTAAGGACCCATACAAGATGGATGTGACAAGAAACCCTAATGAGCACATGGCCTTTGGTCGTGGTGGACCACACATGTGTTTGGGTAACTCACTAGCTCGTCTTGAAGTGCGAATTATGTTTGAAGATTTGCTATCACGTGTTGACAAGGTTGAACGAGTTGGAAATATCGATCACTTGCGTTCTAACTTCGTGAATGGAATCAAGCGATTCCCTGTGAAGGTAACCCTTAGATAAGTTTCGCTATATCTTTTAGATATGCATCAACTAGAGCAAAAGTTCTTTGCTTAGAGGCTTCATCTTCAGCAATAGTTTGAGCCATCAAGATTTCAGGATCTTGACCATCGGCACTTACCTTTTTGGCACCGCCCCAATCAAGCCAACCCTTTAGTGCTGTTGCGCTTAGCTCAGGATGAAATTGAACCGCTAGAGATTTGCCATAGCTGAAAGCTTGGGAAGCAACAGGGTTACGAGCAATCTCAACTGCTCCTTGAGGTAGTTGCCAGCGGTCATAGTGAAATTGGAACCAAGGTCCGTTACTAACTAAATCTTGTCTATCTGACCAGATGTTGGTCCAACCGATTTCACCTTTAGGGCCAGGTGCTACTGAACCACCTAGAGCTCGGGCAAGGAGCTGACCACCGAAGCAAATACCAAGGATTGGCTTATCGGCAGCTACGGCTCTTTTGACCCATTCAATTTCTGGCTGTAACCAGTTACCGATGCAGGCGTCATCCCAGGCACCCCAAGGAGCACCTAGGGGGATGAGTAAGTCATAGTCGTTGAAGTCAGGGAATTCAAAAGGAATGTTAGGGCTTTCAAAGGAGCTCTCAGGAACGACTAAAACCTCGGTTATTTCAAAGCCATGACGCTTTAGAGCTTCTCCTACCCAGCCCGTTGGGCTGACATGATCATGCTGGATAAAAAGAGCTTTCATGATTTCCTTCATAACTTTTCGGTTTAGCAGGGCATTTCCTAGGCTACTAGGAAGTAGCATTTAAATATCGTTTGAGTACGAATGAAAAGTAACAAAGGAGTTGCAATGAGTACCGACCTAACTGCTCTTAGAGAGAAATTACAAGAACAGGGAATTGATGTTCTAAGAATCATCTATTCGGATGTGCTTGGCATAACTCGTTCTAAAGACCTTCTGGTTAGTCAATTAGAGAAAGCTGCCGGCCATGGCCCAGCCTTCTGTCAAGGTGTTTGGGTAACCACTACTCAAGGTGGTGTTCTTGATGCTGAAAACATCGCTGGCGATGGTCTGCAAGATCTAATTACTCAACTAGACCCTGACACTATTCATGAGATGCCTTGGGAACCAGGGGTAGCTTACGCAATAGGTGATGCTCTAAATCCAGACATGTCACCGAACATGTTCTCACCTAGAACCGTACTGAGAAAAGTTATTGCTGAGTACGAGAAGTTAGGTTTAGTCCCTGTTGTTGGTCCTGAGCTTGAGTTCTATATCGCAGACCGCGTTGAAGGTGGTGGCTTCAAGAGATCTCTTGAGCGCACTGGTCGTGTTTATACCAGCGGGGCTTTAGTAGATCCAAAAGGAACCTTCCTGCACTTACTGCGCATGTTAGATCAACTAAACATTGGAGTCTTCGCTGGGAACCACGAGTTCTCACCTGGTCAATATGAAATCAACCTTTGGCATTCAGAAGCTATGGATGCAGCGGATAGAACTTTCTTGTTCAAAACTTCTATCAAAGACATTGTTCACCGTGAAGGTCAGCATGCAACCTTCCTAGGTAAGCCTTGGAGTGATGAAGGAGGATCAGGTTTCCACCTGCACTTCTCAGTTACTGACAAGCAGGGCAAGAACCTAATGTTTGATGGTGCTGAACTTAGTGAAACTGCGAAGCAGATGATTGCTGGTCTCTGTGCGAACGCTAATGCGCTAACTGCTTTTACTAACCCAACTGTGAACGCTTTCAAGAGGCTAGGTCCAGATACCCTTGCACCGTTTAGGGCTAACTGGGGTTATGACAACAGAAGCACCATGGTCCGTATTCCACCTGAGCGTGGTCAAGGAACTCGTCTAGAGGTTCGTGTTGGTGATGGCGCTGCTAACCCATATCTTGTTATCGCAGGTATCTTGTCAGCAGCTTTAGATGGCATTACTAGAAAGCTTGAAGTTCCAGCTGCTGCTGAGGGCATGGCTTATGACAATGAAGACGCTCCAACACTGCCAGCAACATTTACAGAAGCACTAGACGCACTAGAGGCTAATGAGCGTATGCGTGAACACATGTCAACTGGTTTGATTGGAATCTTCTTGGTTATGAAGCGCGATGAGATTGAAAGATACAACGCAGCTGTTCCAGATCCTTCAACTAGAGAAGTAACTGACTGGGAGATTCAAGAATATATGGAGGATTACTAAATCTTGTTTGAGTTATCTTCAAGGAGGACTCCTCCGTTGAAGGTAACACCAACCTCGCGATAGTAACCACCGAGTACTTCCTTCACTGGAAGAATCGAAGCTAGTTCATCCCACTGAGAATCAGCGAGAGTAAGTTCAGCATCTCCTACCCAAGGTGTTCCTAGATCTGCATCAACTCCACCCATGGTGATTAGTTGATCCATTGAGTTACCAAGGCCAGGAGTAATCGAAGGCATCCATCTTGAGTGAATCATTGGATGACCGTTTACAAAACCATTAGAGTCAGCAGGCTTTCTCAAAGTAACAACAGCAGAAGCAAGTCTGTGATCATAGGCAGCAAGAGAAGCACCTAGCTTTGCTCCTGCAACAAGCTTTGGAGTTGCTTTACCGTGGTTGAAGATTCTGGTAACAGCAACATTGCCAAGCTTCTTTGGATAACCCTGGAACCAACCACGAGCAATAGCGAAATCTTTAGTAACCCAAATGGCAACACAACGTGAATAGGTCTTGCCTTGGTATTTGCATCTGACAACTACGAAAGCTTCAAGGTATTGCGATCTAACTGGATCTAGTAATTCAGCTCCACCGGTGGAACAGGACTGCCAGTCAGCCCAGATAAGAGCCACTGCACCTGGGTGCTCATCAGCTAGTTCTAGTTCTGGCGGCAAGATGGCACGAACGTTTGCTTCATCAGTTAGATACTCAACGGTCAGCAAGGTTCCTGAATAGAACCAAGGCATATCAGGGATGATTGCGCTTTTACCGGTTGGGGTCTTAGGGGCCATAAATCCATGTAATTCAGTCATGAAACCTAGATTACTAACCATTTGTATCCAAATGAAGCAATAGCGGTTTCAGATAACGATTAACTAACCATCGGGCTATTTGAGGCCTTAAATCGAAAATAGCGGGCAAATCTGCACCAATCTAGTAACAGGTCGTTCATACCCGAACGATTCCTTGACTCGACGAGGAGATCTATTTATGTCTAAGGAAACTAGCGACAACTCATTACGGAAGAACCGTCTTGGTGTTCTCGGAATTGTATTTTTTGTGG
The DNA here is from genome assembly GCA_903832875.1 of uncultured Micrococcales bacterium. GTDB lineage: Bacteria > Actinomycetota > Actinomycetes > Actinomycetales > Microbacteriaceae > Rhodoluna. Next base: position 5,131 of record CAILDA010000114.1, read on the forward strand.
TGGCAGCATCTGCTCCACTAGTTGGTATGACTGGAGCAGTTCCAGTTGCCATCCTGTTAGGTAACGGAGCAGCAGCCCCTGGAGCATATCTTTTGGTTGGTCTTGTTCTAATTTTGTTCAGCGTGGGATTCACCGCGATGACCAGCAAGGTAACCAACGCCGGAGCTTTCTTTGCTTACGTTGGTAGAGGTTTAGGTAAGAACGCTGGTATCGGTTCTGCTCTTGTCTCTATCGTTGGTTACGTAACTATTCAATTAGCGATCTACGGATTCTTTGGTGGTCTGCTAATGGTTCAAGTTGAAGCCGAATTTGGTTTTGCTTTCCCTTGGTATCTATGGGCTGCTATTGCCTGGGTAATTGTGACAGCTCTATCACTTCTCAGTGTTGATGTTGGTGCAAAGGTTCTTGGAGCTCTTATGGCTCTTGAAGTTCTGTCGCTACTAGTAGCAGGTGTTGCAATTCTTGCTAACCACTCAGGCGAGATGAACTTTGCCGCATCATTCTCACCAGAGAATATATTCGTTGGTGGTTTCTCAGGTGGTGCTGGAATCGCAATCGCCTTCGCCCTGGCATCCTTCATTGGTTTCGAAGCAACTGCTATTTATGGTGAAGAGTCGATTAACCCTAAGCGTGCAGTTCCTCGTGCGACTTACTGGGCTATCGGAATTATCACCGTGCTTTTCACAATCGTTTCTTTTGCAATGGTTACCGGTCTTGGATCAGCAGATGTTGTGAACGAAGTTGCTGCTATTTCTGAAGGTGGACTAAACCCAGCTTCAGTTATCTTCTCTCTAGTTGAGACCAACGTAGGTCACTGGCTAGTTGTGATTATGGAGTGGCTAGTTGTGTCATCACTATTCGCAGGTCTCTTGGCTTTCCAAAACGCAAACTCACGTTACGTGTTTGCTTTGGGTCGCGCAGGTGTGCTACCTAAGTCTTTGGGTAAGACCAACGCTTCTGGTGCACCAACAGGAGGAGTAGTTGTTACTTCAGTTCTTGCAGGCCTTGTGATTGTTGTATTCGCTGTTCAGAACCTAGATCCAATCATGAACCTGTTCTTCTGGATGAGCGCTATTACAGCTATTGCCATCATGTTGGTTGAGATGCTTGTGAGCGCTGCGGTCATCAGATTCTTCATGAAGAACCCAGGAACTCACTGGTTCAAGGCACTTGTTGCACCAGCTGTTTCTGTTCTAGCCCTTGGATTCGGTCTTTACCTGTTGATGTCTCGATTCAACCTGCTTTCAGGCTTGGTTGAAAGCGTGGACAGTAACGGTATTCCGATTGCTTGGTCGATGACCCCGCTAGGTTGGAGCCTTGTCTTGCTTCCATTCATTGCACTGGTTATTGGCGTTGTTTGGGGCTTGATCAACAAGAACGATGACTCAAAGATGAGTGACGACATTCTTTCCTAATCGGTACTGCAACAAAAGAGCCCAGACTTTATTGTCTGGGCTCTTTTGTTTTGGTTAGGAAACTAACGATTTAGTGGCAGACTAAAACCATGTCAGCAATGAGGCTAGAACACGACCTGCTCGGTAACTACGAGATACCTGCCAGTGCTTACTGGGGGGTGCACACAGCAAGAGCGGCCGAGAATTTCCCTATCTCCGGTGTTCCCATTGGACACTACAGATCTCTGATCAGAGCGTTAGCCATCGTTAAAGAGGCAACAGCTAAGGCCAACTTAGAAGTTGGTGAACTAGACGAAAAGATTGCCTCAGCAATCATTGCCGCTTGCCATGAAGTTGCAGCCGGCAAGTTCGATAAAGAATTTATTGTTGATGCCATTCAAGGTGGTGCAGGAACCAGTACCAACATGAATGCCAATGAAGTAATCGCTAACAGGGCTTTGGAATTAGCTGGCTTTGAAAAAGGTGACTACGAGAAGATTCACCCTCTGAATCATGTGAATATGTCGCAGTCAACTAATGATGTTTATCCAACTGCGCTAAAGGTTGCTTTGATTCTTGAAATCAGAGAACTCATTAAAGCAATGGAGCACTTGAGAACCTCTTACACCAAGAAGGCTGTTGAGTTCAAAGACCTAATCAAGATGGGTAGAACACAACTACAGGATGCAGTTCCAATGACTCTAGGTCAAGAGTTTGCAACCTTTGCCAGAATGACAGGTGAGGATGAGCAGAGATTACAAGAAGTTATTCCGCTACTAAGTGAGATCAACTTAGGTGGAACAGCTATTGGAACACAACTGAATGCACCTAAAGGTTACGCAGAAGCTGCTTGCAGGCAATTGAGTGAACTAGCTGGTTGGCAGTTCGTGGTTGCAGAGGACATGGTTGAAGCTACTCAGGACAGCGGTGTCTTTGTTTTAGTTAGTGGTGTTCTAAAGCGAGTTGCAGTCAAGCTGTCTAAGACTGCTAATGATTTGAGATTACTTTCATCTGGTCCCCGTGCTGGCTTTGGTGAGATAAACCTTCCAGCAATGCAAGCCGGTTCTTCAATCATGCCTGGCAAGGTCAACCCAGTTATTCCTGAAGTTGTGAACCAGATTGCTTTTACTGTCATTGGTAATGACATGACAGTAACCATGGCTTGTGAAGGCGGTCAGTTGCAGTTGAACGCTTTTGAGCCGATCATTGCAAGAGCTCTAATGATGAGCATCATTTATCTAAGGCAGGGTTGTTACACCCTTGCCGATAAATGTATTGATGGTATTACTGCTAATGCTGATCGCCTTAGAGCAGATGTTGAAAGATCTATAGGAACTGTTACAGCACTCTCTCCAATGCTTGGCTATGAGAATGCAACTCTTGTAGCTCAAACAGCATTAGCTGAAAACAGCACAGTAAAGGAAGTTGTTTTACGCCTTGGTCTTATGACTGAAAAAGAATTCAACGACATCTTGGGAGATGTTGACAGGCTGGTTAGACCCAACCAAGAGAAGTAGTTACTTCTGAGGCTTATCCACTTTAGTCTTCAGTTGACGCTTCAATAACCAGCCGCCAACTAGGCTTCCCACAAGAATAAATCCAGCACCCAAAAACATTCCCTGGATAAGAGAATCGTTAGGGGAAATCTTCGTGGAGAGCAGCTCTTGTTTTGAAACGTCTAATTCAACACCCTGATCGTCAAAGCATTGGTTGCCTGGTGTATCTGTCGAATAGTTTGCATTATTGACAACAGTGATTAGGTAATCACCGGAAGCAACGTGACCATCGTCGGAGACTGATCGCCAAAGAATTTTGTATTTTCCAGCAGCAGAGATACTTGCTGTTGTTGCGAGGTCTGTGCCTTGAATTCGAGCACAGGCAGGGCCAAGTTGCTCACCGGTTTCAGCATTAGCTATAGCTATCAGATTCCCTTGGCCGAATTCCAGCTCAATAGGAGCTTCTTCAAAGTGAAGCGAAATTCGAATAATTCCAGCCTCAACAGTTGAACCAGCCGCAGGGCTGGTTGAGTCCAATTCATTGTGAGCAAGTGCTGGGCTTGCGCTAAAGACTAGGAAAGCGGTCAAGATAAGGGCTGAAACTGGGAACTTACGCATGAGCCAAGTCTATTTGGCTTTACTACTGATAAATTTGGAGGGAATAGACCCGTTCGGAGCAGAAATGTCGAAAACCAACTCACCGTTGAACTTCATGCGACAAATAGCCATAGGCGCTGCCAGTGGTCTTTTGTTGTTGGTGCTCATAATCGGTGGTTTTACAATGGCTGCCCCATCAGGAGATCCGACCAATTCGGCAAGTAATACTCCAACCGATAGTCCAACAGTTACCCCAACTGCCGATGGCAGAGATTGTTCAGTAGCAGAGCTAGCTACCGATGAGCGTTTGCTAGGACTGCACGCTCAGGTAATCAACCCAGCTACCAATGAAGTCCTTTTTGACATTCTTGGTGACACCCCAGCTCAGACTGCTTCAGTTATGAAGTTACTGACCGCAGCTGCAGCATTACAAGTTCTAGGCCCGAACTATCGAGTTCAAACCAGAATCTATGCAGATTTAGATCAGCCAGGCCAAATAGTAATTATTGGTGCCGGCGATCCAACTCTTTCCAGAGTTGGAGCTGGCAAGCAGTCCGTATATAAAGATGCTCCGAAACTAAATGACCTCGCAGTTCAAATCAATGCTTGGACTAGAGGAACACCTATTACCAGCATTGTTTTGGATAACTCTTTATTCCCAGGTCCTGGTTGGGAGCCTGGCGTTGACATTTCAGAGCGAACCCTTGGCTACCAGTCAATAGTCTCAGCACTTCAAGTTGATGGTGATAGAGATAACCCGGCTTCGGAAGTTTCAGCTAGAAGTAGTGATCCGGTAAACAGAGTCGGTGTTGCCCTCAAAAAAGCAATTGGTGTTTCAGCTGCTTCAGCAACTCTTACCCAAGCTAAAGCTGGCAAGAACTTGCAAGAGATTCCAGGCGGTGGTGTGAAATCACAGCCGATAAGCAAGTGGATTTCACACATGCTTCAGGTCAGCGATAACACTGAAGCAGAATATCTAGCCAGACTGGTGTCCCTCCAGTTAGGTTATGACGGTTCATTTGCATCTATTGATGTTGCTTTGAAATCTGCTCTTACTAGCGCAGGACTTGTCACAACAGGTCTTAACCTCAAAGATGGTTCAGGGGAGAACGAAGAGAACCAGGTTCCTGCAACCTTCATCAATGCACTTCTAAAGAAAATACTCAATGGTGAAGGAAACTTTGGTGTTATCAAGCAGTCACTTCCTGTTGCTGGTGAATCAGGTTCGCTTTCTAGTCGCTTCAGCGGAGACAATGTTGATGCCAGAGGCCACATCCTTGCTAAAACAGGTTGGACTAGACACGAGTACTCTTTGGCTGGCATCATCATGGCTAAAGATGGCACTAACTTAACTTTTAGCATTGCTGCAATTGATGCCAACATCAAAGACAACGCTAAGGAAGCGATAGATAACCTAGTAACCGGTATCTATAGATGTGGTAACAAACTATCCGCTGAAACAACCCCTAAGACCAACTAGAAAAGAAGATAGCAATGTCGCTAACTGAAAAAGAACTATTAGCAAAAGTCCCAACCAAGCTATACATAGCAGGTAAGTGGGTTGATGGTCATGGCTCAGGAAACATCTCCGTTGAAGATCCAGCTACCGGTAAGTCTCTCGTTGAGATAGCGAACGCCAATGAAGTTGATGGTCTTGCTGCTCTAACTGCTGCCAGTGATGCCCAAGAGGCTTGGGGTAAGACTGCTCCTCGTGAGCGTGCAGAAATTCTTCGTAGAACATTTGAATTAGTAAAAGCTCGTAGTGAAGAATTCGCGATGCTTATCTCACTTGAAATGGGTAAACCAATAGCTGAGGCTAGGGGAGAAGTTACCTACGGTAACGAGTTCCTTAGATGGTTCTCTGAAGAAGCGGTAAGAATTTCAGGTCGCTATGGTTCATCTCCTGAAGGCACCGGCAGAATGCTGGTAACCCAGCGTCCAGTAGGTCCTGCCTTTGCTATCACTCCTTGGAACTTCCCATTGGCAATGGCAACTAGAAAGATCGGTCCGTCTATTGCAGCTGGTTGCACCATGGTGGTCAAACCAGCTGAACTAACTCCGCTTACAACTCTTTTGCTAACAGCAACTTTGGAAGAAGCAGGATTACCAGCAGGGGTTGTGAACATCATTACAACTAGCACTTCAGCTAAGACCAGTGCACCGATTATTGCTGATTCCAGACTTCGCAAGATTACATTTACTGGGTCCACCCAGGTTGGTGTGAAATTACTTGAGCAGTCAGCTAAACAAGTGCTAAGAACTTCTATGGAGCTAGGCGGAAATGCGCCATTCCTAGTATTCGAAGATGCCGATATTGATGCAGCTGTTGAAGGTGCGATGCTAGCCAAGCTTCGTAACATCGGTCAGGCCTGCACCGCGGCTAACAGATTTATTGTTCATGAGTCTTTGGCAGATGAGTTTGCAGCCAAGATGGCAGCAAAGATGGAAGCTATGCCGCTTGGCAGAGGAGTAGATCCTGATACCAAGATTGGTCCCGTTATCAACGACAGCGCAAGAGTAAACCTGCAGCGCTTAGTTGACACAACTGTTAAAGAAGGCGGAAAGATTCTTACCGGTGGTTCATCAGTAGCTGGCGATGGTTACTTCTTCCAACCAACAGTGCTAAGTGATGTGAAGCCTGGTTCAACTATTTTGAATGAAGAGATCTTTGGCCCAGTAGCACCTATCGTTAGATTCAAAGATGAAGACGAAGCTATTCGCCTAGCTAATGACACTGTCTATGGATTAGTTTCTTATGCATACACACAGGACCTAAAGCGTGGGCTTCGCCTTATCGAGAGATTAGATACCGGCATGACAGGTTTGAACACCGGTCTTGTTTCTAACGCTGCAGCACCTTTTGGTGGAGTCAAGCAGTCAGGTTTGGGTCGCGAAGGCGGTTTAGAGGGTATCCACGAATATCTGGAAACCAAGTATGTGATGATTCCAGACCCTAGTCTTTAACTAAACAACTTCAAGGAACATATTGTCTAAACATGTAGTGAGCTTCAACAGCGGCCTGTCTTACTGGTTGAAGCTAGCCCTTCCCTTCTTAGTTGCTATCGCAGCTTGTTTTCCTGCGATGCGCCTGGAGTTCGGGCACTTCGAACATACGGCAATTGAAGGACTACTTTCCTTTGGTTTAGCAATTGTTGCCGCTGCTTTTATTCTTGGCTGGATTGGTGAAGCTGCAGAACTAGATCTATCCGGTGGTCTTGCAGTTAGCATTCTGGCCCTAGTTGCCATCTTGCCTGAGTATGTTGTTTCTATTTACTTCTCTTGGGCAGCCGGGGCTGATCCAAAGATGGTGGAGTATGCAACCGCCAACCTAACTGGGGCTAACCGTATTGTTCAAGGTTTTGGTTGGCCGATAGTTGCTCTTATTGCATTCATGTCTGTAAAAGCCGTCAAGGCTCGAAAAGCAGGCAATGGTAAGAAGTTCGGCATCAAGCTCGAAGAAGACTCACGAGCAGATCTTGGCTTTCTAATTATTGGTTCCATCGTGATGCTGATTGTTCCAGTGGCAGGTGCAATGCACCTTCTAATCGGTATCTTGCTAGTTGTTATCTACTGTGTTTATCTGTGGCGAGTTTCAGGTTCCGCACGTCAAGAACCAGAGCTTGAAGGAACCGCTGCTTATGTTGGGGTTTTACCTAAGTGGGTAAGAAGAAGCTTTATTCTCTCAATGCTTGCATTCTCGGCAACAGTTATTTTTATCAGTGCCCATCCATTCGGTGACAGCCTGATTGAAGCAGGTAAAGCATTCAACATTGATGAATATATTTTGGTGCAGTGGTTAGCTCCGATTGCATCCGAAGCGCCTGAGTTCACACTGGCTTTCTTGTTCGCTTTTCGCGGTAAAGAAGCGGCTGCTCTTGCAATTCTTATTTCCAGCAAATTGAACCAGTGGACTCTGCTCGCTGGTTCCATGCCTATCGCTTATGTAATTGGTGGCGGCTCTAATGCTGCCTTGCCTGTTGATGCCAGAGGTGCAGAAGAGCTTTGGTTGACCACAGCACAGACTCTTCTTGGAGTAGCAATCCTGTTGACACTTCGTTGGGGTTTTGGCTCTTCCATGTTGATGCTAGGGCTTTTCCTTGTAAGCGTTATCCCGGATGAGTCCTTCAGGAATGTTTTAGGAGCAGTTCACCTTCTAATTGCACTGGTTTACTTCTGGATAAACAGAGCTCTCATAATGCCAACCCTCCGATCCCCATTTAGTAAACCTAAGCGATAGCAGGGGTTCCTCGGAAAATGTCCTTGCACTTTATTAATTCTTTGACTAAAGAACAAGTTGGATCGACAGCACTTGGTCGAGCAGTTTTGGCTTCTGCTGTGTTGGTTGCTGATGGCGTACTATCTAAAAAACTTGCAGCTACTCCGCAGTGGCGTAAGACGTATCAAAGTGCTTTTCTATCAGTTGCAAAAACAGAATTCTCATCTTCTATTTCAATGATTGATGTTGCGTCTAGCGGTCTCGCGGAATTTGAACAGAGTGTTGCAACTGAATCGGGAGAGCTACTCATCGAAGCAGTTCGCAACGCTTGGCGGACTAACAAAGACCTAGTTGCAACAGTTGTCATTAGAGGTTTAGGGGAAGCTCAAATCCCTAGAGTCCAAGGATCTGAAACAGTTGAACAGATGGTGCAAAAACACTCTGCAGAAAAAGGAATCATATCTGCAGTAAAGAATCTAGAAGCTTTCACTATGAATGATGATCTCCTAATTGCTTTAGCTGGAGGAGCAGAATATTCCCCGTCAAGACCTTGGCTTGATTGGGGCGGCAGTGTTGCCATAGTGGCAAGACCAAGGGTAGAACTTTGGCAAGAATTAATTGAAAGAGCAAGAAAGAGCGCTGGAACACTTTATGTTCCAGTTCTGAAATCAAAACTTGATGGAATTGATGCTCAAACACTTAGCGATGAAGAGCTTGCCAAGGTAGCGGGTCTTGATTTAGTTAATGACTTTGCAGCAATAGCTGGCTGGTTATCGACTTTAGCGAGATCTGAAACTAGAAGACTAGTTTTAGGTAACTATGCATATGCACCAGGGGCTGAGCATATAAAGGTGCAGGCAGTTCAACACTGTTTAGGCAGAGTGATGACTGAATCCTTACCTAAGTCCAGAGTGGTTCTAACCTGGTTGGCAACGCCAACCGATTCACATGTCGTCCCAGTTGAATTCGCTCACGACATAAGCTCAAGATTTGCCTCAAGAAGCACTTTTACTAAGTTCAGAGATTTCTTATATGGAGCGAGAGAACATAGACCCGTTCTGTTCACTAACTCCAATGGTCTTGACCTAGCTGTCATTGACCCAACATCATCAGTTCAAGGCTCTTCTTACGCTTTAGCTAAGCGGATTCAACGCTGGATGGCCTATCAGCAGCAAGTTGCTGATAGAAAGGTGATTTACACAGTTTTGCCTCCGGCATACACGGATTCGGTGCTTAGCCATAGGATTCTGCGGGCTAGTTACCACGGTGCCCCTCATTTTGGTCTTTATCCCTATAAAACAGACGCAGCTGTCTCTTTGGCTGCCTGTTTACTACTTTCTGAGCTAAATAGCCCTATTTCAATAGATAAAGGTAACCCAACTGCTATTTATAGCCGTTTGGCCGTTCATGGCGGTCTATGGCGCTCAATTTATAAGCCATCTGATCTGTGGCGGGTAGCAACGCTCCGAGGCATCCTCGGATACTTCAAAAAGCCTTAAATCCCTAATAAACACAGGGAAACGCTTACATACCAAATGATAACGAATATGTATCGACTCTATGAAAGCGGTTTCTAGTAAGCGGTTTCAGGCATAAAGTCTAAACAAGTCATTCATCTGACGAGCTTTACCCTATGTCGCTGAAGCGTTCTTCGACATGGATTTCAATTACTGAAAGGTACAGGGATGAACCTAACTAAATCTAAATTGGTGGCGACATTAGCATCTGTGTTAATGCTGAGCGCATCAATTGTGGGGCTAGGAAGCACCGCTGCTAATGCTGCGTCAACTCCTTACACACAAAACTTCGATGACATGACAACATACGATGGCATCGACTTCGATGGCAACACAACTACGTTGGTTTCAGATCAACCAGCTGGTGCCGGATTCACTTCTGGTAAAGCTATCAAGCTGGCCAACGAAGGTGCTGCTTGGGCTGGAACTAAATTTGTTCTCCCTGGTACCTCAAGTTTTATTTCTTCTACTAACGCAGTCGGTTCACTATCTGTGTATTCACCAGATGCATTGGATCGCTGTTTCCTAGCTAAGTTGGAAGGTAACGGACCTGCTATTGAACGTATCGTTCACGTAACTGCAGGCTGGCAAACCATCAACGTTGACTACAGTGCAAACTACACAGCTGGCAAGAACTACAACGTATTGGCACTTATGCCAAACCTTGCTGGTGTTGGTTGTAACACTTGGTCTAACAAAGATCTAACCACTTGGTATGTAGACAACATTTCATTCCCAGGTGCAAGAGATGCAGATGAGGCAGTAGTTGTTGTCCCTCGCACTTCTCCTGCAACTTTGGTTAACTTCGAAAGCAATGACTCTTCTGGTTACTCATTGACCAACTTTGGTGGTGCAAGCACTTCAATCGTTGCTGACGCACCTGCCGGTGGTTCAACTGGATCAGCTGCAGCTTTGAAAGTTATCTCTGTTGGTGAGCAATGGGCTGGAACTACATTCCTGAAAAAGGGTGCAAAAGTTTCTCTAATCTCAGCTGGAAAGATGGTTGCTAAGGCAAACATTTACTCTCCAACTGCTGGCCAAACCATCATGATGAAGTTGGAAAACCCAGACGTTCCTGGACTAGTTGCTGAAGTTCGCGCAACTAGCGTGGTCGGTTGGAAGACTTACAGCTTCGACTTCGTTGTTGGTGGAGACCTTAACAATGACTACCCAATGGCTTCATTGTTCTTGAACTTCAACGGCCCTAAGTCAGATGCTCCTTTCTACGTAGATGACATCTCATTCAATGGCGCTGTTGGTGCAGAACTTACAGCATCAGGTCCAGCGGTAACTCCTGTTCTTGTGAACTTCGAAAGCAATGACTCTTCTGGTTACGCATTCACTGACTTTGGTGGCAACGCTTCATCAAAGGTTAGCGATGCTCCTGCTGGTGGATCTGCTGGTTCATCATCAGCTCTGAAGATTGTTAGCGTTGGCGAATGCTGGGCTGGAACAACTTTCCTATCTGCAGCAAACACTTTGCTTGCAAACGGAAACGCAGTTGTAAAGGCAAACATTTACTCTCCTGCTTCTGGAAATGTGATCAGACTAAAGGTTGAGAACTCAGCCAACGATGCCCTTAACAAGGAAGTAGATGTTACTAGCGTCGCTGGTTGGAAGACTTACACCTTTAACTTCTCAGGTTTCGACTCTGGAGTTAAGTACAACAAGGCTTCAATCTTTACTAACTTCAGTTGTGGTACTGGAGCTAAGAATGACAGTCCTTTCTATGTTGATGACATCGCGTTCCTAGGTGCAGTAGGTGCAGCTCTTGCTACATCAACTCCAACACCTTTCACAGGTAACGCAGTTATCCGTCTAGCCGGTGCAGATGCAACCAACACATTCAACCGTCAAGCTGACGCTGACTACTTCGTTAGCCAGGGTTGGTACCGCGGTGGTCTTCGCACCTTCACTAAGTTGGTTCCTGTTGGTTCAACTCAGCACCTAACATTCGTAGTGTCTAACGCTGCTAATGGAGCGCCTTTGGCTAACACCACAGTGCACTTCGTTTTCAACAAGGACTACTCAAGTTCAAACGGAAAAGTCAACATCGGTGATGTTTCTTCAACCGGAGCTCAGCAGATTGTTGATGGAGTAACTGGTTCAGATGGAACTGTTTCATTCGATCTAGTGAACACTGACGTGGCTACAGATGCATCTGATAACCCAGGTACTGACTTGTCAGGTAACTACACAGGTAAGCACCTATTCAGTCAGGTCACCGCTTGGGTAACTGACCAGGGTACAGACTCAATCGACCTGATTGACTTGGCTTACTTCAAGCCAGCTGATGCTCCAGTTATCAAGACAGCTGTTGCTCGTATGAATGGCATCGACACCACAAACGCCTTCCTAGGCAGCTGTCTTGTTGGTGACTGGTGCAAGTACTACGCAGAAGGTCTTCGTTACTTCGAAAAGGGCCTAACTGTTGGAAGCACTACCAACTTCTCATACACAGTCAGCGACACCAACGGTGCTCCTTACGCAAACAAGAACGTTTACTTGCTTCTTGGTAAGGGCTACTCGGGATCAACCGCGAAGGTAACCGTAAACGGTACTTTGGCGAATGGTAGCGAATGCTGGTGTGGTAACGACCAGGCAAAGATTACATTGACAACCAACGCTCAAGGTCAAGTTTCATTTAGCTTGACTAACAACGACGTTGCTGCTGATGCTGATCCTTACCAGGCTGGTAACCTTGCTCACCCTAACGGTGGCAAGCACCTGTTCACTCAGATGACCTTGGTCGGAGAAAAGGGCAACCTTGACGTCATTGACGTTGTTGACCTTAACTTCTACAAGCCACAGGACGCTGTTCCACCAACTGTTTACAAGGTACGTCTTGCTGACTGGAACGCTAGCAACTCGTTCGATGGTACTCACGTATGGGGTGACGCTGGTCTAAGCCAGGGTTGGTTCGACGTAAACACTGGTTACTTCGCTCACTATGTAGCTGCAGGTTCAACATTCAACCTTCGCTACAAAGTGACAACTGCTGCCGGTGCTTTGGCTGCTAACGGTACCGTGGTGACAGTTCACCTAGGTGCTGCTTGGTCTGGTTCAAACGCATCCTTCACCAGTGGTGAAAACAGCGTAAACGGTGTAACTAAGTACGGTCCTGGTGGTCAGCTTGACCAAGCCAGCTTTACTACAACAGTCCAAAACGGATACGTAACTATTCCATTGACTAACTCTGATCTAGCAGTAGATGCAACACCGAACCCTGGTTCTGCAACTGCTAACCCAGATGGCCGCAACCCGCTATTCATGCAGGTTAAGGTAACTGTTGATGGTAACTCTGTTACTCACCAGGACTGGGTAAACATCGTAGTCACACAGCCAGCAGGCGCTCCTACCATCACTTCGGTATCAGCAACTTCTGGTAAGAAGGGTCAGGCCATCGACATCGTTGGTACTAACCTAGGTGACGCACTTGGTACCTCAGTTGTGCTTTACACAGCTGCTGCTGCTGGAAAGGCTGCGGTTACAACTGCAGTTACTGTTCTTTCAGTTAGCGCTGATGGTACCCGCATGACAATTGCATCTCCTGCAGTTTCTCAGAAGGGTAACCTAAAGATCACTACTGGCGGTGGAACTGCTTCAGCTACAGCACTATTTAGCTCAAGCACAACTAACACCAGCAAGCCAACAATCACTTTGACTGCATCATTAGTCAAGGAAGTTGGTTCAACCTTCACACTAAACGGAACAAACATCGCTTCATCATCAAGCATCAAGATCGGTACAGTTTCTGCATCGTTCTCAATCTTGACTGCTAACAGCGTTGTTGTAACTGTTCCTGCTGATGCAGTGTCAGGTTCAACAATCAGTGCTACCAACCTTGGTGGTACAGTCACCTCTACTAAGTTCGTTTACCAGGCAGCAGTAGTTGCCTCAAGAACAGCTGCAGCTAGAGTTGGTCAAACCGTTACCATTACCGGTAGCAACTTGAAGGCAACCAGCGTTATCTTTGGTGGCAACAAGTCAGCTAAGCCAGTAATCAACAACGGTGGAACCTTGACAGTTGTTGTTCCTACCGGAGCGCTAACAGGTGCAATCAAGATCACAACTGGTGCCGGTGTTGTTTACACTGACTCATTCACTGTGACCCCACCAGCACCGACTGTAACCTCTTTCACACCATCAACTGGTAAGAAGGGTGTTGCAATCGTCACTGTAAAGGGAACTAACCTAACCGGCGCAACAGTAACTGTTGGAAGCACAACAGTTACCTTGTCCGCAGGTGCAAACTCCACTTCGTTCAAGTTCGTTATTCCTGCAGGTGCAAGCACCGGCAAGATCAACGTGACAACAGCAGGTGGAACTGTTTCCTCAAGCACAAACCTGACTGTGACTAACTAGTCATAGACAAAGAAATCTGGCCCGTCCATTTCGGTGGACGGGCCAGATTTCTTTTTAACTTGATTTAGGCTATTGGAACTAACGCGGTGAACTCTGCTCGCTTAGTTTCCTTGTTCCAGCTCAGTTGAGATTTCAAACATAGCGAGTTGAAGACAGTAGTTCCGATACTGCTTACTCCCGATTTCTTAGGCTTTGTGCCGTTGTTGATTGCGATTAGATTCACTTCACCCGGCGCTACAAGCTCCAAGCTGACCTGCACTTGACTTGCTTGACCGTGTCTTACGGAGTTACTAACTATTTCCTTTAGCAACTCGTTGAAGACAATGACGGAGTCTCTTGATGAATTAATGTCCTTGGCCAGATCCGTCGGAATCTCACAATCCAGTTCCACGATTCCATCCCAGGTGTTTCTTAACTCTTCGATCTGGTCCTCTAGTTGAATATTTTCAGGATTCGAAGTCTTGAGAGCATCCATAGCCCTATTCAAGTCAGCGAGAATAAGCTTCTTAGCTTGATCACTCTTACCATCTGAACCGCTGGCTCTTATGGTTGCCGCTGTGATAGCTGACTGAACGGTGCCGTGTAGCAGTGTGTACCAGACGTGTCTTGCCACCCACAGCCTCTGTTCAAAGAGCTTGTTTTCACGAGCAAACTTTTCAACCACTACTTGTAGCCGATTCACGACAACAGACTTGCTTTCGCTGAGCAGGTAGTACTGGGATACAGAAATAGCCGACCAGCCTGCTGTGATGTAGAAGGTTGGTAGCAAAAAGCTTTGGGTTGCTGCGTGTGGAATTGAGGAGATCAAGAAGTATGAAGGCAGGGCACCAATAATGCCTGGAACAGCGGAGAAGACGAGAGCCTTATTCAATGAAACTGCTTTTGCCTTGTGAAGCAGCGCCTTTAGAACATAAAGCAAAGCTAAATAAACCAGTGAGGCTATAAATATTTCTATCAAGCTATAGTCTGGCAGCACAATTGGAGAGGTCATAAACCAAGCAAAACTCGTTAGTAGCCAAGTGCTGATTGGCAGAATTGTTTTCTTTAGGTCAATACGAATCTCGGGTTCAGAAACCTGCCCCTCAGAATAAATCTGACCAGAGCGGCTAAGGTTAGCCGCTTCTTCAGCGATGCTCTTGCTCAATGGTCTAATCTCTGACATTAGAAACGTTTTGAGTTTTTGACTGAACTTGTTCAGATCTTCAATTGCTTCGACCTGCTTCTGGAGCTCCAAGAAGCGAGGCATCAGGGAATCCCTGGTTCTCTCAGTTAGTTCTTTTTCTTCTTCTTTATACAACTCGTTCACGTTTTCACGGAATCCAACGAGCGCTCGCTCCTTAGCTAGAAGGCTTTCAAGGTAAGCCTTTCTTTCAATTTGTGTGCCAACTAGATTGTTGAAGATAAAGATCAGTGCTACACCGATTGAAGCTCCACCGATAAATCGGTACCACAAGTCTCCTTGGTCATAAATTCCAAATATGTTCGCAAGATTCAAAGTCGCGACATTCTTGATTCCCATAGCAATTCCGGCAATAAGGAGGTTAAATGTTGGGCGAGAAGCTCTTGGGTCAACGAACATCTTTAGAACAAGAAGAGCTAGGAAGACGAATAGACAGGCAATTCCAAGAGCCAAAATATTGATTGGAATCCAGAGTATTGAATAGTTATTTAATCTAACCGCGTCGAAAGCTAGGCTAAGTGTGCTGGTCAATACGAGCGCAAATACGAAGAACTGCCAACCCCAAACTTCCAGACGTCCCAATCGACGCCAAAGCTGCACGAGTGCTGGATCTTCAAGCTTCAATCTGCGCCTTTCTCTAAGCCTTCTAAAGTCTAGTTTTAGAGTATGTCTAACCCACGCACCTAAGAGGAACAAACGCATGTTCAGTTAGATAGGACAAATCTTCAATCCAGCATGACGAGATTCTGTCAGTTATGGACGGTCCTCGAGATCGAGATCTTCATCGTCAGGAGTGTCTAATAAAGGCAAGCCGAGAATTTCTTCCGAGGATACCCCAATTTCAAGCTCTTCGACCTTGCTCAATGACTTGCTTACCGCACGGGTTCTAACTCCTGCTTCCGTAACAGTATTTTGGGCTGTTTCAAGCTGCTTAGCGAGTTTGTCGAGGACCACTGAATACTTGTTGAACTCAGTCTTAGCAGCTCCTAGAACCTTCCAAACATCAGAAGCACTCTTTTCAATGGCAAGAGTCTTAAAGCCCATCTGCAAGCTGTTCAGAAGCGACATTAGGGTAGTAGGGCCAGTAACTAGGACTCGGTAGTTATTCTGCAGATCGCTGGTGAGCCCCGGACGTCGCACCACTTCAGCAAATAAGCCTTCAGTTGGCAAGTACATGATGGCAAAGTCGGTGCTTATCGGAGCATGCAAATATTTATCAGAGATCAGTTTTGCTTGTGCTCTGATTGCTCGCTCAACTGCTTTAGTTGCTGTTGCAACATCTTCAGCTGAACCGGCATCCTGCGCCGCTTGTAAGCGCTCGTAATCTTCTTGTGGAAACTTAGAGTCGATTGGCAGGTACACATATTCACCATCTGCTCTACCTGGAAGTTTCACTGCAAACTCAACAACATCATTTGAGTTTGGTTTAATCTTTACGTTCTTCTCATACTGACTTGGCGCTAGTACATCCTCTAACTGGCGCTCAAGTTGAACTTCGCCCCAACCACCGCGACTTTTCACATTACTTAAAACTTTCTGCAAGCTGCCGACATCGTTTGCAAGTGTTTGCATTTCACCGAGGCCACGCTGGACTGCCTCTAGGCGATCGCTAACCAGCTTGAAAGATTCACCTAAACGCTTTTCAAGTGTGCCTTGAAGTTTCTCGTCAACTGTCTCACGCATCTTCTCGAGCTTCTCTTCGTTGCCCTTGCGCATCTTGTCAATTTCGGTTTGCAAAGTCTGCTGCATCTCGGTCTGCTTCTTAGCATTAGAGTCAGTGAGCTCGGAAATCTTAGTTTCAAGATTCTTCATTGATTCGTTCAAAGATTTTTGTAATTCAACTCTTGAGGTCGCTGATTCATCACGTTGCAGCTTTGCTGAGTTCTCTGATGCTTCAGTGAAGCTGGTCAAACGTTTTTCAACGATTTCATGGTTAGTCCCGATAGCTGCGCGTAACTCATCACGATGAACCTGGAGGTCCTTACTTACATCTAAGGTGCCAGATGTCTGCTTGCGGGTAAGCAAAACAATTGCTAGAGCTGCTATGGCAACAATGTTCAATATTGCTAAAAGGGTCAAGATGTCCATGGTTCCTCCGGGTCCTGGGAGTTTTTTCACTCACTGCAAACACTAAGCGCAAGTAATGACAAAACCTTCCCTAGGTTCGCCCATGGCTTACTGAGTAGGGGTTGAACCGTAACCGTTGGAACTGTAGTAGCGGAAGTAATCGATACCGAATTGAGCCTTAGTTAGGCCACTCTGGATTCCACCACCGTAGCTTCCGCCCATAGCCAAGTTGAAGATGATGTACATCTTTGGATTCACGCCAGCTGAGTTTGGACCAAATGGCCAGTAAGTCAAACCTGTGTCACTCTTGGTGACTTTGGCAACCTGGCGATCATCGATATACAAAGTTATCTCGGTAGGTAGCCAGAGCATGCCATAGGTGTGATAAGCCTGAGAGAGGTTCACTCCACTGTTTAGTGCCCCCATCTTGTAATCATGGTTACCCTGAGCGTTTTTGTAGTGGAAGGCTCCAGTGCTCACATTTGGGTTATTGCCGGCATATTCAACTATGTCCAGCTCACCACACTCAGGCCATGAAACAGTATTGATGTTTGTTCCTAGTGCCCAGAAGGCAGGCCAGGTGCCTCCACCAACAGGCATCTTGAGTCTTGCTTCAAAGTATCCGTAGGTGAAACTCTTCTTGCCGTAGCTAGTGAACTTTCCGCTAGTCCAAGCATTAGAGCTGGTGCAATTAGCATCACCTGAAGTTGTTGAAGCAGTGATAAGCATCGATCCAGAACCATCAGCTTTATTAGCGCAAGAAGCATAAGCTTGCGACTCACCGTTACCCCAACCACAACCGGCAGGGTTATTACAGCCATTACCTAGATCAGGTGTCCAGTTAGCACTATCAGGACCAGTACCTGCAGCACCATTGAACTCATCAGAGAACAGCAGGGTTCTGGTTGGGGTTGTTCCTCCACCTGAAGTTCCTCCACCTGAAGTTCCTCCGCCTGATGTGCCACCGCCTGATGTGCCACCAGAGGCAAGGCTGTATTCAAGGTTTGTGATGTCGATGGTGTCTGTATCAAGGCCTGTAATCCATGCTGCGATTTGAGTGTAAAGACCAGCTCTTGCAGCTGTGTCTAAACCAATGATGTCAAAGGTAACAACACCAAGAGCATTTGTAGTTCCGGTAACTAAAATCTGATCTAGTGGAGACCTGTCAGCTCCAGTTGTGCTTTGTGCTCCAACCTGAACCTTGGCATTAGAACCACCATCTCTTTTACCAACACTTAGGTTTATAACCTTGTTAGGAGTTGGCCTACCTAAGCTGTCGGTAACTAGGTATGACATCTTGGTGGTTGATTTAACTTGCACTTGAGCAACGTGGAATCTCAGACCTGCGTGGTACCAGTTGTTAGAAACCCAGCTGTTAGCAGCACCAGAATTGTTTACAGAGTTTGAGTCATCAAAAGTAGTTTGGCGAATTGTCCAAGGACCAACATAGTTAGCACTTGGTGGCTGGCTGCTTGATGTCAATGCGATAACTACTGACCTTGTCACACTCTTAGCTGCATAGAAGTTAGTTGTTGACGGGCTAGTTGCTCTAAGGGTGCAAGTACCTACCTTGATGGCTTGAACTGTGTTTTGTGTAATAGTGCAAATCTTTGTTGTTGTTGAGGTAAGAGTAGTAGTACCAGTACTCTGCGTGGTTGTCACCGTTGCACTCGGGTTTGCCATTGAAAGCCAAGGGAAATCTGAAATACTCAAAATGTTTTGTGCTTTAGAGATAACAAAACTCTTATTAACTGGTCTTGCTATCTTGTAGCTAACTGTCCCAGGGTTGGTAGCAACCAACTTACAAATGCCAGAAGCAAGAATATGAACTGTTCTCTGGGTTGGCAAAGTACAGATATCCGGCGTATTAGAAGTAACGGTGGTAACCCCTGCGGTTTGAGTTATGTTTAGGGCCACATCCGCGTCTCCAAAGGTAGCTCTTGGGATGCTAGCAAAGGAAATGACCGCTGTTGGCATGGAGACAGCCCCAGATGATAGAGCAACCCCAAACACCATAGAAATGGCGGAAATCAGGGCTGTTATCGATCTGGTTATTGGGGTCATGTCCCAAGCCTAAGCGTTGTGAAAGGGCTTTCACGAAATCCAGAGAATTCCCAGCAAACCGTGATGCTTTTGGGGTACTCTCAAGCCTTAACTTCGATTTTCAGCAAGATAAAGCTCAAATAGGCCCGAATAAGCCTTCAAGGGAGAACACTAGAGACATGCGACTAACCATAAGAATCCTGATTGCCGTATTCCTAGTCAGTGGGACCCTACACCTAGTAAATCCAGCTGCATTTATGTGGCTCATGCCACCTTGCTTACCGGAACCAATGATTCTTATCTATCTCAGTGGAGTAGTTGAGTTAGCTTGTGCCATTGGCCTTCTAATGAAGAAGAAGTGGGCTGGTTGGCTTAGTGCTGCAACCTTATTAGCAATCTGGCCGGCAAACATCTGGTTTGCCTTCAGCGTCATACCTCAGGGATCTCTTGGTCTGATATTGGCAGCCTGGATTAGGTTGCCTCTGCAACTACCTTTGATCTATTACTCAGTCAAATTTGCAAAGAAAAGCTAGAGCCTTGACTCGACTTTTGCTTTAGTAGCTTCGAATCGCTCTTTCAAGAGAACATATTCGCGTTTCCAGGGCTTTGATGGGCCAGCCCAGTGAATAATCTTGGGCTCGATATTAAAATCGTGCGAAGGAACATGGTTCCATTGAGAATCAAGATCAAGCACTCTGTTTTGAGAATAGATATTGAATACATCTTGGTCATTCATTCTGCATTGCTCAACTAGATACATGTGGGTAGCAGTGAAATTCTCTTCCCTCATTACTCTCAAGTTCAAGGTCAAGATACCGGCATTGAAGGTTCTCGAGGTCAGATCGGATTTATCGTGCAGACGCTTACGAATGTCCCAAGCTTTCTCATAATCAAATTGCAAGGTTGCTCTGGTGATTGGCTTAATCATGTTTGCCCAATCTTTCGATTTCGAACGCTTGGCAGCGAAAACATTACTTCCAAGCTCGAGGTCAAAAAGGTAACCAACATCACCTTGAATCAAAATGTCCGTATCTAAATAAACAATCTTGTCTAAGTCCTTGAGTATCTCAGGTAAGAACAGCCTGTCCATGGTAGAAACAGAGATGTGTGAGAGGAGGTTAATTGAATCCCCATAACTAACATCATCAAAGTTGTAGAAACTGAAGTTCACTTCAGGAAATAACTTACCCATACGTGCTCTGAAGGCATCGCCTAAGCCACGGGTCATAACATGAGCATTGATTTCTCTATCGGTGTGATCAACCAAAGACTGAACTACAACAGGAATCATCTTCTCTAAGTTCTGATCTAACGCGAAAGCAACCTCGATAGCTTTAGTACCTCTAGGGTTACTGCCAACATTTATCTTCGACGTAGTCAGAGCCGCAACGGCTTTAGGGACATCAATCTTGGATTCAGTTACCTGTGAGTAAGTAGTTGCATACTTTTCAGCAAACTCAACTTCTTCCTGACATATTTCTGCCCAAAGAGCTCTGACATCCTTTTCATTCTTTCCTTCAAGGATTGCCTTCAGGGTTACTTCAAGCTTGTCTTCAATGCCATGTCTTATCTTGTTGAATGCTGCTTCATCAAGGTTTATAAGACCTTCAAAGCGAACATCAGCAAGGTTCTTAGGACTGAAATCAACTGGTAAACCCATGGATCTAGCTGGTAGGTAGCAGTGCAGACGGGAGGTAGCTACTCTTTGGTAATCGACATATGCAGAGAGCATCACTCTGGCATCTTCGATGCCATCAACCAGGTCTATGTCTCTTACGAATTCACCAATCTGAATGAATTTATCAACTTGCCAGCCCTCATATTTCTTCTGGTCAAGTTTGGTTTCAACAAGAGCTAATTTTTTCTCTTGGGTGTTGGTTGCTTTTGGTAATACCTGTCCCACTGTTGTTGTTACACAACCTGAGAAGAACGCCTTGATACCAAAATCACGTAGCCGATATAACGTAGTCCAGTCACGGCAGCCAATAGGTTCAATTCTCTTTAGTTCAGCAACTGTTTCAGTGGTTAGCACATCTGGATCTTGAATATGAAATGAGATCATCAACGGTAAAACGTTTTTAGGATATGGAAAGTCAACTGGCCCTTGGAAGTTACGGTGCATGAACCAACCGTTACTAATTAGCCAGGTGTTTTCCGGATATTCTCTTCCGCTAGAGAAATCTCTATCAATGGCAACCGGTTGAACTTTAGCTTTGTGAGAGACAATCTGGCGATCTGCGTGAATTTCTTTTTTGAGATTGTTTAAATAGTTAGAAAGTTTGGTGTCACCAACATATTCAACTGACTGGAATCTCACTAGGTTAGATAGCGCTGCCAGAGTTTGGACATAGTCACCGCGATTACGCGAAGTTTTTGAACGGTCAAGGAGTTTGTAATCCATTACACCGATGTTGATGGTTTCAGGTTTAGAAGTTAGCGGGTCATCATGTTGCAGTTGAGTGTTGAACCAGGTTAGCAGTTGATTCTCTTCATCATTAAGTGAAGCAACGGCGTCCTTGTCTGCGATGAGTAGCTCAACTTCTTTGCGGAGTAAACCAACGTGGAGGTATTTAGCTAAAACCTTTAGTAAGCCCATTTTTGTTTGCACTGGGAGTTCATTGCGATCCTTGGCTAGATGGGCTTCAAGTTCTTTAAAGCCTTTATCGGCATCAACATAGAAAGCACTGTCAAAGTATTCGTAAGGAGCAAGTTCAATTGCCTTATCTTTTCCGCCTTCAAGGAAGTAGTGGTTTGCAGATTCCAAGAGGTTTAGCTGAGCTAGTAAAACTCCAAAACCAACCGAACCAATCTCTTTGTAATCAGGGTCAACAC
>CAILDA010000115.1 GCA_903832875.1 uncultured Micrococcales bacterium
ATGGATAAATCCCCTGAAGAGAACCCGGTACTCCCTGTTCTTATTCACGGTGATGCTGCCTTTGCAGGTCAAGGTGTTGTTCCAGAGACCCTAAACATGATGAGCCTTCGTGGCTACCGTACCGGTGGAACTATTCACATTGTTATTAACAACCAGGTAGGTTTCACTACCCCGCCTAGCATGTCTCGCTCCACTGTTTATTCAACTGACATTGCTAAAGGTATTCAAGTTCCAATCTTCCACGTGAATGGAGATGACCCTGAAGCAGTTTTCAGAGTGGCTCAGTTGGCATTCGAATACCGCCAGAGCTTTAGTAAAGATGCTGTAATCGACCTTGTTTGTTACCGTCGTCGTGGACACAACGAAGGTGACGATCCTTCGATGACTCAGCCGCTGATGTATAACTTGATTGAAGCTAAGCGTTCAGTTAGAACTTTGTACCTTGAATCCCTCGTTGGTCGAGGAGATATCACCCGTGAAGAATTCGAACAATCCAACGCTGACTTCCAAGCCAAGCTTGAGAATGCATTCGTCGAAGTCCACGAAGCGATGTCTAAGCCAGTTGAACTAGTTTCAAGACCTGTCGGGATTGGAACAACTGCAAGCGATCATCCTGAGATTAACCATGAAACCAAAGTTTCTAAAGATGTTGTTGAACTCATTGGTAATGCACACAGCAACCTGCCACCTGCTTTCAGCGTTCACCCTAAGTTGCAGCAATTACTTGCTAAGCGTGTTGAAATGTCTAAAGATGGGGCTATCGACTGGGGCTTCGGTGAACTACTAGCTCTAGGTGCATTGCTGGTTGAAGGCGTGAACGTTCGTATGTCAGGACAAGATACGAGACGAGGAACATTCGTTCAACGTCATGCTGTCTTCCACGACCGTGAGAATGGTCAAGAGTGGATTCCACTTAGAAACCTAACCAGCAACCAGGCTAAGTTCTATATCTACGATTCTCTACTTAGCGAATACGCAGCTATGGGATTCGAATACGGTTACTCTGTTGAACGTAAAGACGCTCTAGTTCTCTGGGAAGCTCAGTTTGGTGATTTTGCCAACGGTGCTCAAACCATCCTTGACGAATTTATTTCATCTGCTGAACAAAAATGGGGTCAACATTCCTCACTTGTTCTTCTTCTTCCTCACGGCTATGAAGGTCAAGGACCGGATCACTCTTCAGCAAGAATCGAAAGATACTTACAGCTCTGTGCTGAAAACAACATGACTGTTGCTCAACCTTCAACACCGGCTAACCACTTCCACTTGCTACGCCGTCAGGCATACGCTCGTCCAAGAAGACCTCTGATTGTCTTCACCCCTAAATCAATGCTGAGACTAAAAGCAGCTTCATCTAAGGTTGAAGATTTCACTACCGGTTCTTTCAAGCCAGTTATCGATGATGAGCGTGGCTTAGCAAAGCAGAACGTAAAGAGAGTCTTGTTCTGTTCCGGCAAGGTTTACTGGGATCTTTTGGCTGAGGCTGAAAAGCGCGGTGACACCACAACAGCAATTGTTCGTGTTGAGCAGCTTTACCCAACACCGGTTGATGAGATCAAAGCAACCTACGCTCAATATCCAAATGCCGAACTGTTCTGGGTTCAGGATGAACCTGCCAACCAAGGTCCTTGGACATACATTGGTCTATTCCTACCTAAATACATGAATGGTCAGGTTGCTAAGTTGATCTCTCGTCCAGCTAGCGCATCTCCTGCTACTGGTTCAGCTAAGCGTCACGCAGTTGAACAAGCAGACCTAGTTGAAAGAGCGTTTAACTAACCATGGTTGAGCCACGTCGCAACATTCGTATCGTCATCATTGGTGACGATCTTGTTGGTGCAGGTGGCGACCCTAAGGGGCTTGGTTGGGTAGGGCGAGTTATCGCTAAGACTCAAAGCGATTACCCTCGAATTGATTTCTATCCGTTAGCAAGTCCTGAGATTTCAACTGCAGGCATGAGCGAGCAATGGCTTGAAGAGGCATCTAAGAGATTCGCAGCTGATACAGATAACCGGCTAATCATTTGCCTAAACCCGAATGACATCAACTCCGGTATCACCATGTCAAGATCAAGACTCAACCTGGCTAACATCTTGGATACCGCAGCCAGCAAAGGTGTTCAGTGCTTTGTGATCTCCCCTATCCCTAGCCGTAACCCACAGCTGAACTATGACATCGAACATCTCTCAGCTGGATTCGAAGATGTGGCCTCGAGAAGAAGCCTTCCTTTTGTTGACTGCTTTAGACCTTTGGTCGATCATGCTGGATTCAATGAAGAATTAAAGAACTCGGTTTTAGGTTTACCTGGTCAACTAGGTCACGGGCTTATCGCTTGGTTGGTCTTGAACCAGGGTTGGTATAGCTGGCTGGATCTTCCTGAACAAGAGATATAAAGAAAACCCCGCCTAAATAAGCGGGGTTTCTTTTTAGTCATTCCTCGGATCGGAGCCTGTCCGATACCTGAGAGAAGAACTTGGCTGATGAAATTGGATCCGAAGATGAGCTTGAAACTATTCGAGAAATCTTTCTCTCGATTTCAAATTCAAGTTCACACTTTGAGCATTCACCTAGGTGAGTTTTTACCTGGAGCTTGCTCTTATCATCTAGTTCATTTGATAAGTAATCAAAAACTCTCATTTGAGTCTCTTCACAATTGAAGTTCGTCATTTTTATTTACCCTTTACTTTTTCTTGTTTTTTTTGTTCAAACCGATGCCGTACTGCTGCGCTTGCTCGGTTAGGAGCTTACGCAAAAGTGCACGACCACGGAAAATTTTGGTTCCAACTGTTGAAACTGGAATGTTTAGGTGATCAGCGATTTCCTGGTAAGTCCAATCGGCAACCAAGCTAAGCATGGTTGCTTCTGCGAATTCAGGATCTAACTGCTCGATAGCGGCACGAACAAGCTCGCTGCTCAACTGCTCGAAGTAAATGTCTTCAGCCGAGTCGGCGTGAGCGCCTTTGTCTAAACCGAAGTCGTGCTCGCCTTCCTCGTTGACATAGACGTTTACACGATTCTGGTCGTGTGCGGACTCTTTTACTCCAACGCTGATGTTGGTGTTAAAGATGATTTTGTTGATCCAAGGCATTACACCTTTGCCTTGATCCTGGAAGCTGTCCCAAGACTTGAACGCCTTGAAGATTACTTCCTGAGCCAGCTCTTCACCTTTGGTGAAGCTACGGGTTTTTGAAACACATGCTCTACGAATCTGGTCGTAGAACGGGGAAACTACTAATTCGAACTCTGCTACTTTTTTGGCCTGTTCAGGTGAATTTTCGATGGCTGCGCTCATTTCTGTAGTAATCAGTAATTGGGTGTTGCGGCTGCTACGAACTCGAGCAGTCGGGCCATAGTTATGGCGGCGCTTGGTGCTGTTGTTTAAGGTTAGTTGTTTAGTAATAGTTATCTTCCTCCGGGTCGGGTGGCTCGCCTTTGAGCCGATTTAGGTTTGGACACCTATAAAAGCATGTCGATAGACTTATGAACTGATGCCGGACAACACTTATTCCCAAAAAGACCAAAAACTTTGGCTTGCCCCGACAGTTTCCCATGCCATCTCTGGCACAGTCTCTTTGCCTGGATCAAAGTCTCTGACTAACCGAGAATTAGTCCTATCTGCCTTAGCCCAGTCCCCTACTCACCTGAGAAAACCCTTAGATTCAAGGGATTCCCAGCTGATGATCGAGTCCCTAAGAAGGCTAGGAACCCAGATCACCAACGGTGAAGGAGGCGACTTAGTAATAGTCCCACCAACCACTGACATTTCACTTAACACCACCATTGACTGTGGTTTAGCGGGGACTGTGATGCGGTTTGTACCTCCTATGGCTGCCCTATTTGAGGGAACAATCGTCTTTGACGGTGATGAAGCAGCCCGAAGAAGGCCTATGTGGACCACAATTGACTCGCTTAGAGCCCTTGGGGTCAATGTCAGTGACTCTGAGGCACTTCCTTTCACTATCTCAAGTTCTGGGGTCATCGAGGGCGGTTACCTAGAAATAGACGCTTCAGCCTCATCCCAGTTCGTATCTGGACTATTGCTAGCTGCCCCAAGATTTACTAAGGGATTAGAACTTAGACATGTTGGTAAGCACCTACCTAGCCTTCCGCACATTGAAATGACCTTGGAATGCCTAAGAGAACGTGGTGTCTCTGTTTCTCAGCCTGAGCCAACGCTTTGGAAAGTATTACCTGGTCCTATCTCTGGTGGCGAGAAGCTCATTGAACCCGATCTATCTAATGCAGGTCCTTTCTTGGCTGCAGCTTTAGTTACCGGCGGAACGGTAACTATTTCAGACTGGCCAAAGAACACCACTCAGGTTGGTAAGCACTTTGATGAACTGCTAACCAAAATGGGAGCTGATGTAAAGCTGGTTGGAACAGATCTAGTTATTACTGGAACTGGGTTAATTAAAGGTATTGATATTGATTTATCCATTGGTGGCGAATTAGCCCCGGTAATTCTTGCCCTTGCGGCATTAGCTGATACTCCTTCGAGAATTACTGGTATTGCTCACCTAAGAGGGCATGAGACAAACAGGCTGGCAGCGCTCACCAATGAGATAAATAATATTGGTGGTAACGCTACAGAACTTGAAGACGGAATAGAAATACTTCCTAGCGATAACTTGCACGGTGGGTTATGGCAAACCTATCAAGATCACCGGATGGCAACTGCAGGTGCAATTATTGGACTTAGAGTACCTGGTATTGAGATTGAAGACATTAACGTAGTAGCTAAGACTATGCCTAACTTTGTTGAACTATGGAGTGCGCTTTTGGAGCCTAAAGCTTGAGTTGGTTATACGAACCAGAACCTGGTGAACATGATCTCGATGAGAGTGATGTTCGGATACGTCCAAATCCCAAAGGCAATAAACCGAGAACCAAGAACAGACCAACTTATAACGATGCTCCAATTGGAATGGTTATCCAAGTTGATAAAGGTCGATACACCATCATCTTGGATGGTAAAGAAATCATTGGAACTCTAGGTAAAGAACTTCGTAAAGAAGGTGTTGCAGTTGGCGACCAAGTCGCACTTGCCGGAGACACTTCAGAGACAGTTGGAGCTCTCTCTCGAATAGTCCGAGTTGAACCAAGAACAACTTTGCTTAGAAGAAGCGCTGATGACACCGATCAGGTTGAGCGAGTGATGGTTGCTAATGCCACTCAGATGCTCATTGTGGTTGCTATTAGTAATCCAGAACCTAGAACCAGACTCATCGATAGATACCTAGCAGCAGCTTTCGATGCAGGACTAAAGCCAGCTTTATGTATTACTAAAGTTGATTTAGCTGACCCAACTGAGTTCTTGAGTAACTTCGCTGGTCTCTCAGTTCCTGTCATTCTAAATAGGCAAGATAGCCCAAGCCTTACTGAACTAAATAGTTTCTTAGGCAATGAGATGACCGTTGTGGTAGGTCACAGTGGTGTTGGTAAATCAACCTTGGTAAATGCTCTTGCTCCCGATGCTCTTCGTTCAACCGGTGGGGTCAACACAGTGACAGGTCGTGGTCGTCACACCAGCAGCTCGGTTAGGGCAATTCCACTGGATGCCAGCACTTGGATTATTGATACCCCTGGAGTTAGATCTTTTGGTTTAGGACACATCAAACTTGAGAACCTCCTCAAGAGCTTTGAAGACCTTTGGGCGGTAGCTAATAACTGCCCTAGAGACTGCTCCCACCTAGCCGACTCCCCTGATTGTCTATTGGATGAGGCAATTAGTAGCGGAACTCTTCCAGCAGCGCGTGTTGATTCCCTGAGAAGACTGATGAGTTCGCTGGCTAACAGTCCTAGCGAATAAAGTTATCTAATGGATTACTCCCAAGACCTTGCCTTAGCTATTGAATTAGCTGAAATTGCAGATCAAATCTCACTAGAGCGTTTTTACTCTCAAGATTTAGTTGTTGAGACTAAGCCCGATGCCACTCCGGTTACCGATGCAGATAGAAGTGTTGAAGCTGCCATTAAAGCAAAACTCAATCAAGCCCGTCCTAATGATTCACTAATCGGTGAAGAGTACGGAACAACAGGAGAGAACCTGCACGGTGCAGGGAGCAGAACTTGGATCATTGACCCTATCGATGGAACGGCTAACTTCATGCGAGGAGTTCCAGTTTGGGCAACTCTGATAGCACTTGCAGTTGATGGCAAACCTGTAGTTGGAGTAGTTAGTGCTCCTGCCATGGGCAGAAGATGGTGGGCAGCTCCAGGTTCTGGTGCACACACCAGACATATCGATGGAAGAGAAACTGCTATTCAAGTTTCTAAAATCTCTGATCTTGAGCATGCCTCACTTAGCTATAACAGCTTGAAGCTCTGGGATGAGAATGGTCGCTTGGATGAGCTCATGACATTAACTAGAAAAGTTTGGCGAACCAGAGCATATGGTGATTTCTGGGCATACATGCTGCTTGCTGAAGGTGCACTTGAAATAACAACTGAGCACAACCTTGCAATCTATGACATTGCTGCTCTTGTTCCAATCATTGAGCAAGCTGGTGGCACCATCACAGATCTAGATGGTGACCTAACCATTGATTCTTCAAGTGTTCTAGCAACTAACTCTGTGTTACACAGAATAGTTGCCGAACTTTTCAGACATCCGAATGTGAAGAACTAGTTCTTTATTTTTCGAAGAGCACTTATTTGCGAGGTAAGGACAATTGCAGTTATCCCCGCGATAAGTGCGACTACCGCTGTGAATAGTGCGAATGTTGCAGCAATATCGGTAGGTCCCGTTTCACAATTCTGACTCGAATAACTTTCCATAAAACGGCAACCAGCCAAAGCCAGCCCATTTATAACTGCAGCTATGCAGCCAAGAATGCAGGCAGCAATGGATATCCCCATCACAACCAAAGATGTTGTTCTAAGTGATTCGAGTCTTGCTAATTCCTGAAGTTTAGACATGCTTGTTTCCCCTTTCCTGAGCACAAATCCCCACTTACAAGTAAATTATAGGGAGGGAGGCAATCTGATGATAAAAACGCAATGGTTCAAATTGCAGATACTCTCTGCGGCCTCTGGCATCTCTTTCTTAGGTAGTGCGATGACTACCTTTGCTGTTGTGCTTAGGGATAAAGATGCAGCTGGAGCTCCCGGAGTTTCTTTACTGTTTCTCTGCATGCTTGTTCCTGCAGTGTTCTTATCGCCTTGGGCTGGATTACTAGCTGATCGGTACAGCACCAGAAAACTAATGCCGCCATTACTAATTGTGATGAGCCTTGCCAGCTTTAGCCTTGCTCTTGGTTTACCGTCATGGTGGTCATACATAGCCCTACTGATTTCCTCTAGTGCTAACACCGGTGTGAACGCATCTTTCAATGCTTTGATTCCAAGCCTTGCTGCTAAAGAAGATGTCACCCGTGCCAATGGAATGAATACCACCTATACAGCTCTTGGTTCGCTACTTGCTCCTGCTCTTGGTGGAGTGCTGGTGAGCACGACTGGTTACTTCTGGCCATTCATTATTGACGGTGTTTCCTTCATTTTTCTAACTGTTGTAATTCTGATGTTGAAGGTTGATAGACAGGGATCGACAGGGCAGGAAGAAGGCTCCCTTAAGGCTTTAGCTGGCATCAAGTTTGTTTTTCAAGACAAACTGATTAGATCCATCGTTATCTTGATTACGGTGTTGATTGTTTCTCTTGGAGTTATCCAGGTTGGTGAAGTCTTCCTGCTGATAGATGAACTCCATGCCACCACACTTATTTATGGTTTGGTCGGTGCTGTGTTTGCCTTTGGTGCAGTTTCTGGAGGTCTCTTCACAGTGCTGAAGAAAGTTCCACTGCGCTATCACTTGAGGATAGTTACTGTTGCAATCTTGATGGTGATAGTTGTTGTTATCACTATTGCTAATGCTCATCACTGGTGGGTGGTGATGACCTTTGGTTATATCGGTGGAGTTTGCATGGCACTACTGAACTCATATGGAAATGGAATTATTCAGAACAGAACTGAAGAATCAGTTAGAGCTAGAGTGATGGCAACCTTCGGTGCTGTTATTACTGTTGGAACGGTTACCAGCACAGCATTAGCCGGTATAGCTATCGGTGCCTTTGGAGTTAGAAATACCTTCGTTGGAGCAGGTGTCATCGGAGCGATTATTCTTGCCGTCCTAGGCCCTGCCGTTCTCAAGCACGGCAAGGATTATGGCAAAGAAGAACTACCTTCTAAGTAAGTTAGCTGCAGCTTCTAGTTCAGGAGCCATGAAACGATCTGGACCAAAACCTGGAACCACATTACGCAGTTCTTGATATAGCTTTCCAGTAACCGGAGCAGGCTTTAGTGGTGCTCTCAGTTCAATACATCTAGCAGCACCTACAAGTTCTATAGCCAGAATGTTTCTAAGGTTGTCCACTACCTTGCGTAGCTTTCTTCCTGCATGCCAACCCATAGAAACATGGTCTTCTTGCATGGCAGATGAAGGAATTGAGTCAACGCTTGCAGGAACTGCTAAACGTTTAGAGTCGCTGACTAAACCAGCCGCTGTGTATTGGGCAATCATCAAACCAGAGTCAACGCCGGCATCTCCTGCAAGAAACGGTGGTAAGTCTTGGTTTCTGTTCTTATCCAACATTCGGTCAGTTCTTCGTTCGCTAATAGAACCAAGATCTGTTGCAGCTATGGCTAGGAAATCAAGCACATAACCAACAGGTGCTCCATGGAAGTTACCGTTCGAGGTAACTTCCCCTGATTCAAGCACCACTGGGTTATCGATAGTGGCTGCTAGTTCTCTGGTTGCAACCTGCTTAGCGTAGTCCACAGTGTCTCTAACCGCACCTGATACCTGCGGAGCACAGCGCAGCGAGTATGCATCTTGAACTCGGTTATCACCATGTCTGTGTGAGGCCACAATCTCAGAACCGATAAGTGCTTCAAACATGTTCTTAGCTGATTGAGCTTGACCAGGATGAGGTCTTAGTGGTTCATGTAATTCAGCACGAAGCACCTGATCAGTTCCCATCAGTCCTTCGATACTCATAGCAGCAATCACATCTGAGTAATCAAGTAGTTTCTCTAAATCAGTAATTGCCAAGATGAGCATGCCAAGCATGCCATCGGTGCCATTGATTAGAGCAAGTCCTTCTTTTTCCTTTAGTTCAACTGGAGTAATGCCAGCTTTAGAGAGAAGTTCTGAAACAGGAGCTTCAATGCCATCAGGACCTAATGCTCTTCCTTCACCCATCAGCACCATCGCACAATGCGCTAAAGGTGCAAGATCTCCTGAGCAACCAAGAGAGCCAAACTCATGAACTAGCGGTGTGATGTTGGCGTTCAATATGGCTGCCATAGTCTCGGCGACAACAGGTCTTGCTCCAGTTCTGCCAGAACATAAAGTCTTGAGTCTCAATGTCATCAAAGCTCGAACCACTTCTTTTTCAACAAAAGGACCCATACCGGCAGCATGTGATCGAATCAAAGACTTCTGCAATTGAACACGATCAGCTGGATCAATATGTCTATTGGCTAAAGCGCCAAACCCAGTAGAGATTCCATAAACTGCCAACTCGCCTTGAGCAAGTGCTTCAACCTGATCACGACTAACCTGCATGCGAGCTAGCGCCTCAGCAGAGATCTCAACCTTGGCATTATCACGAGCAATAGCTATGACATCGGCAAAGGTAATGCCTGAAGAGTTGATGGTTACAGTATTCACTTATTGCTCCTGTATATAGAGGTTCCTGAAATAACAGTTTCTTGAATCAAATCAACACCAGGTCGATAAGCGATATGCCTAAATGAAGGTGCATCGAGAATTACAAAATCCGCTGCCTTACCAACTGCGAGCATGCCAACATCTTCTCGCTGCAAAGCTTTAGCGCCACCCATAGTTGCGCTCCACAGAGCCTGCTCAGGTGTGAAGTGCATATCTCTTACCGCAACTGCAATACAGAACGGCATGGATGTTGTGTAACTTGAACCAGGATTGCAATCAGTAGCTAGTGCAACGGTTACCCCGTTATCCCAGAGTCTTCTAGCATCTGGATACTGTGCTCTGGTTGAAAACTCAGCACCAGGTAACAGAGTGGCAACAGTATTTCTTGAAGCTAGAAGCTCTATGTCTTTAGAAGACAGGTGAGTGCAGTGATCTGCACTGGCACAGCCCAACTCAACCGCTAGCTCAACACCTCTTCCCTGAGCTAACTGATTGGCATGGATACGTGGCAGCAAGCCATGAGCTATGCCTGCTTCAAGGATGGCTTTTGATTCATCGTAATCAAAAGCACCTTGATCGCAGAAGACATCTATCCAGCGCGAATACGGAGCGCAGGCTTCTAGCATCTCCCCTTTGACAAGAGAAACATAAGCAGCTTTATCATTTTTGAATTCTTCAGGGACAACATGTGCTCCCATAAAAGTGACATCTTCAGTGTGTTGAACTGCAAGGCGAAGGGATCTAAGCTCATCAGCAACATTGAGGCCATAACCACTCTTAGTCTCAAAAGTTGTAATTCCAGAGCGATACATTTCGATTGCTCGGGTAGCGATGTTTTCATCAAGTTCTTCATCGGTTGCTTGCCTTGTGGCATTAACGGTAGTCATGATGCCAGCGGCTGAATACTCTTTACCGCTCATCCTTGCTTCGAACTCCTGAGACCTGTCTCCCGCAAAGACTAGATGTGCATGCGAATCAACAAAACCTGGAACAACTGATTTACCATCAAGGTTTACTTCACTATCGGCATCCGGTGCATCGTTTGCGCTTCCTACCCAAACAATCTGTCCATCCTGTTCAATAAAGGCAGCATCGCTAAGTTCACCTAATAACCCTGATTCCAATTCAGGGTTATTGGTTACCAGCGAAGAGATGCCGGTATAGAGAGTTGTCATTACTCGGTATCTAACATCGGCACGTGAACATGCTTATGACGGGCAACCTCAACAGCTTCTGGATAGCCAGCATCAACGTGTCTGATAACTCCCATACCTGGGTCATTGGTTAGTACTCGTTGTAGTTTCTGAGCTGCTAGTTCTGTTCCATCGGCAACTGACACTTGACCGGCGTGGATAGATCTTCCAATACCAACACCACCACCGTGGTGAATAGAAACCCAAGAAGCACCAGAGGCAATATTCACCATGGCATTTAGTAATGGCCAGTCAGCAATAGCATCTGAGCCATCAAGCATTGATTCGGTCTCTCGATAAGGAGAGGCAACCGAACCACAATCCAAGTGGTCTCTACCAATAACTATCGGAGCACTAACTTCACCGTTTTTGACTAGGTCATTGAATACCGCTCCGGCTTTATCTCTTTCACCGTAACCTAACCAGCAGATACGGGCAGGTAACCCTTGGAACTGAACACGTTCTTGAGCCATAGTGATCCAGCGACGAAGGTGATCATTTTCTGGGAACAGTTCAAGGATGGCTTTATCGGTTCGGTAAATGTCTTTCTTATCTCCCGATAGCGCAACCCATCTAAATGGTCCTTTACCTTCACAGAACAGTGGACGAATATATGCAGGAATGAAGCCAGGGAATTTGAAGGCATCTTTATAGCCACCTTTACGCGCTTCATCTCTAATTGAGTTTCCGTAATCAAAAACTTCAGCACCTTTAGCCATGTAGCCAACCATGGCTTCAACATGTTTAGCCATAGATTCTTCAGCACGCTTGGTGTAATCCTCAGGATTCTTAGCAGCAAGAGCTACTGAGTCATTTAGATCAACGCCTTCAGGTAGATAAGCAAGTGGATCATGAGCAGATGTTTGGTCAGTGACTATGTCAATGGCAACATCACGCTTTAGCATTTCAGGAAGAATGTGTGCCATGTTGCCAACTAGGCCAATAGAAATTGCACGCTTAGCTGCCTTTGCTGTTAGTGCTCTCTCAATTGCATCATCAAGATTGTCTGCAATCTCATCGAGGTATCGATCTTGCAGTCTTCTTCTAAGTCTTGATTCATCAACATCAACAATCAAACAAGTTCCCTCGTTCATTGTTACCGCCAGTGGTTGAGCACCACCCATGCCACCGCAGCCAGCAGTGACAGTTAGAGTTCCAGCAAGTGTTCCACCAAATCTTTTAGCTGCAATAGCAGCAAAGGTTTCATAGGTGCCCTGCAAGATTCCTTGAGTTCCGATATAGATCCAAGAACCTGCGGTCATCTGCCCATACATGGTTAGACCCATTTGTTCTAATCTTCTAAACTCAGGCCAGTTAGCCCAATCCCCAACCAAGTTTGAATTAGCAATGAGAACTCGAGGAGCCCACTCATGAGTTTGAAAAACACCAACCGGTTTACCGGATTGAACCAGAAGTGTTTCATCACCTTTTAGTTGGGTAAGAGTTTTAACGAGGGCATCAAAGGATGCCCAGTTGCGAGCAGCTTTACCCGTGCCACCATAAACAACCAGGTTCTCTGGATGCTCAGCAACAGCAGGATCCAGGTTGTTATGCAGCATGCGAATAGCTGCTTCTTGAGCCCATCCCTTTGCAGTGATGGTTGAACCGGTTGCAGCGTGTAGCGGGAAGTGGGCTTCATTGCTCATAGGTCAATATGACCCTAGAAACTGCATTGGCGCAAACTGGCTCGCTCTGCCAAACTGATTAGGTGAACAAGGAAGACACACTATGGCCTCGAGCCAGCGCTTGGCTTAGCCAAGCAACCGAAGAACCTTGTGATCTAGGGGTTTTTGGAGTTCCAGCTCATCTCACCAGCATCTCTCCAACTGGAGCAAACCAGACCCCTCAAGCCATAAGAAGTGCTCTAACCAGGTACTCCTTGAACTCATCAGCAGGTGACCTTGGTTCTCTCAAGGCTTTTGACTTTGGTGATGTCTCTGAACCTGATAGTCCTGAAGGTGAACTTAGGACCCAAGCGCTCACCCAACAGGTACTAAATCACGCAAAGCTTGCTATTGCTCTCGGTGGCGATAACTCAGTTACCTATGCAGTTGCTCGTGCAACCCTTGCCTCCGGTGGTGGACTGATCACTTTTGATGCTCACCATGATATTCGTGAAGGCATCAGCAATGGCTCTCCGGTAAGAAGACTCATTGAAGCTGGCTTACCGGGCAACAAGATAGTTCAAATCGGTATCAACGATTTCTCTAACTCACCTGAATATACAAAGCGTGCCAAGGAGTATGGCATTCACATCATCACCAGAGCAGACATTGAGAAAAGATCAGCAGCAGAAATCCTCGCTGAAGCTTTTAGTTTCATTGGCTCTGGTCCAATACACATTGACTTCGATGTGGATGTTTGTGACAGAGCATTCGTTCCTGCCTGCCCAGCTAGTGCTCCAGGTGGTATTTCTGCTTATCAACTTAGAGAGTTCGCAAGATTAGCTACCAGTAACTCTCAGGTTAGATCAATTGACATTACTGAGATAGATGCAACCAAAGACTCTGAAGACCAGAGAACAATCAGACTTGGTGCTCTTCTTATTCTTGAAGCTGCTGCTGGCTTGCTTTTACGCTAAATTCCAGCAGCCTGTCCATCAACACGAACATCGCTACCCCAGGCTTGTGTGCCATTAGGTAGTAGTTGTAATAGTTGAACTGCTGAGCCATGTCCATATTCTGGTAACACTAGAACATCGTGACCTAGCGCCTTTAGCGCAGCAATTACTTCTTCACTGAATCTAGATTCAAGTTGTAATTTGCCTTCACCTGTTTCAAGGTCTGATGAATCACCGATTAGGTGTTGCCATCTTGGTGCCTCTGCAGATTCTTGAACGTTATATCCCAAGTCAATTAGTTGAACAATAAGTTGGAAGTTTGATTGCACCTGGATGTTAGCTCCAGGTGTTCCACCAACAAAGGCAAGCGAGCCATCGTTATTAGTAACAGTCCAAGCGTTCAGGGTATGCGCTGGACGCTTGCCTGGTTCAACAAAATTTGGATGATTCACATCAAGGTTGAAACCAGTTGCACGGTTATTCAGTAAGACTCCGGTTCCCTTAGGAACAAATGCTGATCCAAAGCCATGGAACACACTTTGAATCCAAGACACTGCGTTACCTTCACCGTCAGCGACGATGAAGTAAGTAGTGTCACTTCCTTCTTGGGAATCACCTTGAGGACCATTCCAAGCCTTAGCCATATCTATTTGCTTACGTCTTGAAGCAATGTGCTCTGCGGAGAGGATCCTCTCAACATCAACTGGCTGGAACTCAGGGTCTGCCAGAATCTCATTTCTATCTAAGAAACCGATCTTCTTAGCTTCAACCATGAGATGAATACGTTGAGCTTCGGTTAGCTCTTTGAGGTCCTTATCTTCAACCAGTAACAGCTCTTCCATCAGGATCATGCCCTGGGTTGGTGGTGGTTGGCCGTGCACAGCGAAGCCACGGTAGTCAACGGTTAGCGGCTTTTCAACTCTGGTGTGATGTTTGGCTAGGTCTTCATGGTTGAACCAACCATCAGTTCCAGCAACAAT
>CAILDA010000116.1 GCA_903832875.1 uncultured Micrococcales bacterium
TACATAAAGATGGGCGTCATCTTGAGTGAAACCACGCGCACGAGTAATGCCGTGCAACACTCCTGATTTTTCGTAACGGTATACAGTTCCGAATTCAAACATTCTTAGCGGAAGATCTCTGTATGAACGTGCTTGGGATTTGTAAATCAAACAGTGAAAAGGACAGTTCATTGGCTTTAGGTAATAATCCTGAGCCTGCTTCTTGATGTTTCCTTCTTCGTCACGCTCTTCATCTAGTTGTAACGGAGGGAACATGCCCTCGGCATACCATTCAAGGTGACCTGAGGTTTGGAAAAGATTTGCTTTGGTTACATGTGGGCTATAAACAAACTCGTAACCACTCTGCTCATGTCTTTGCCTGGAGTAGTCCTCCATGACCTTTCGAATGATTCCACCTCTAGGGTGGAAGACAGCAAGACCGGAACCAATCTCTTCAGGAAAAGAGAAGAGATCTAACTCAGCACCAAGACGGCGATGATCACGCTTAGCAGCCTCTTCAAGATATGCCTGGTGCTCTTTGAGCTGATCTTTACTAGGCCAAGCAGTTCCATAAATTCTTTGCAGCTGCTTGTTGTTCTCATTGCCTCGCCAATAAGCAGCTGCTACGCGAGTAAGAGAGAATCCATTACCAACCATTCTGGTGTTTGGTAAATGAGGTCCGCGACACAAATCTTTCCAAACGACCTGGTCTGCTTTGACATCGTAGTTGTCATATATCGTCAGTTCGCCGGCACCAACTTCAGCCGCAGCCTCACCCACATCAGCGTTACCTGATTTGAGGCCGATGAGCTCAAGTTTGTAAGGTTCAGCTGCAAGTTCATATGCTGCATCAACTTCGTTGGTAACACGTCTAACGAAACGCTGACCGCTTCTAATGATTCGGTCCATTTCCTTTTCGAGGGCTTTGAGATCCTCAGGTGTAAAGGGTTTTGCTACGTCGAAATCGTAATAAAAGCCATCCTTTATCGGAGGACCGATACCGAGCTTTGCATCTGGATTTATGTTCTGAACGGCTTGCGCCAAGACGTGTGCAGTTGAGTGCCTAAGTATGTTTAGACCGTCTTCGCTATCAATGTTGACACCCTCGACTATGTCCGCTTTAGCGACTGTATGAGCGAGATCTTTGAGCTCTCCATTTACTCGAAGAGCCACGATTGACTTGTCACTGAAAAGGGTGAAACCGGTAGCGCTCGACTCAACCTCAGTGACGGTGCCGTCCAAGGTGATCGATATCTGTGCAGTGCTATTCAAAATTGCTCCGTTTGCTTCTCTAGTGCCCAAGTCTATTCCAGTCAGGTTAGGCGTGCCTTGCTAGATAAACACCCATAAATAGTGTTTTGTGGAAGGTATGACCAAACCTAATGACCCAGCTTTCGATGCCACGCTCGCTTCCGTCGAGTTTCAAAGAAACAGCATGGCAGCAAAGCTGAACTGGCTTAGAGCAGGTGTGTTGGGTGCTAACGATGGAATCATGTCCACCTCTGGACTAGTTCTTGGTGTTGCTGCCTCTCCTGGGGTCACCTCTGGAACGATTTTAGTAGCTGGAGTGGCTGCAGTAGTAGCTGGCTCTATTTCAATGGCAGGAGGCGAATACACATCAGTGAGCGCTCAAAAAGATAGCGAAAAAGCTGCCTTACAAGTTGAACGCGGCGAACTAGCGATAAATCCAGAGGGTGAACTTCGAGAGCTGGCCTGGTTCTACGAACAAAAAGGAATGTCGCCAAAGCTTGCCATCAAGGTTGCCGAAGAACTAACCTCCAAAGACGCTCTTAAGGCTCATGCTGAAGCTGAGCTAGGAATCGACTCAGATAACCATGTCAGCCCAATTCAAGCCGCTCTTTCTTCTTTTGTCGCATTTGCCGTTGGTGGAATGCTCCCATTACTTGCAGTGGCTGGTCCTTGGACTGAATATCGAATTCAAGCAACAGTTGGATCCGTCGTTGTTGCTCTAATACTTACTGGATACGTCGGTGCCAAAATAGGTGGTGCTAAGTCCGGTCGTGGAATCTTGAGAAACCTGATCGTAAGTTCTATGACCATGGGAATCACTTACTTGATTGGCCACCTGGTAGGCACTAACTTAGCTGGCTAGCGAATAACTTTTGCAGTCTTCACTGATTTTTTAGTCACCTTAGGTAGCCCTGGTTTAACTCCACTTACCGAAACGAATATCTGTTTACCAAGGTCTGCTGCTACTAATTGATAGTTACCTTTGGTTGCGCCTTTTATCAGGGTGCTACCTCGGTACCACTGGTAACTTAGCTTCACACCGGTATCCCATCTTCCTGGTCGGACAATGAGAAACTTACCAACTTTGTTCAATCCGCTTACCTCCGGAACTGGTGTCAAAAGAATTCTGACCTGCGGAGTAATAGGACCGAAAACATTACTTGAATAAGTTTGAGATGTGATTCCCCACTTACTTTGTTTGATCTCTACTTTAAATACTCGACCTAAATCTGTTCCAGAAGTTGTAAGCGTGCTCTTCGTTTGCGATGTTAGATTCGCAAACGAACCTGAACTCGTAGTTGCTCTTGTCCAGAGGTAACTGTTGCTGACGTTAGATTCTGAAGAGAAAATATTAGCGCTCAGTTTTTCACCTAATGCTTTGCTTCCTGAGATGTAAATAGTTGGCTTTGTAAATGCTTTCGGATAGCCGAAGCTGGTACTGAGTTGGCCTGAAAGGTTCGAACCCCAACAGCCAAATGATCCGATTATGTTAGTTCTGCAAACATGTGATCCCCCAACAGAAACTAACCGAGAAGGCACACCAGATATCTTCGTTGGAGTTGAAGTGTCAACGCTCACCGCGCCGAGTTTGCTTGAGTCAGCTGAACCGAAGCAGTAGATCTCATCATCAGTATTGATTGCACAAACGGTGTTAGCCCCAGACGAGACTTCTTTGTATCTTCCAGAGACAACACCAGGCGACTGTTTCTTACTGTTGTCACCGAAACAATTCAAGGTGTTAGTAGTCAACGGAGCAATGTTGGTTAGTAGACATGTGTTGAACGAACCGAGCGAGTATGCTCGGACTGCTCCAGCAAGAACTAACGATGTAGGTGCCAGCTGCGAAGTTGCAGTGGAGTTGATCTGCTTCTTGCTGTTATCTCCCCAACACGTCATAGCTCCATCTTGCAGCTGGACACAACTGTGGTAGTCGCCCACTGCTACAGATACCGCGGTTCCAATTCCAGGCACTGCTTTAGGCGTCTTGCTATCAGCCCCTGCTGAACCTAGTTGTAGCCTCGAGTTGTCACCCCA
>CAILDA010000117.1 GCA_903832875.1 uncultured Micrococcales bacterium
ATTGCATATGCTTGCAACCACTCGTTAGAAACTTCATGAGCATCATCAACTTGAGAGAGCTGCTCTGCCATATCAGCTGCACGTCTTGTAACAGCAAGATAACCAGGTAAGACACCTCGGGTTTGCAGACCAGAATCAATGCAGTTCTGCATTGATGTCCAGATTTGTTCAAGTGCTGTATCGATTGCTAACTCACCATGCAAATAAACTTCATTAGCAAAAGCAATTTCAGCAATGGTCTTACTTTCTGATTCACACAGTTCTAATAACTGGACAGCGTTGGTGAAAGAGTATGGCACTTCATCACGCTTCGGTTTATCTATTTTGTGATCTGCTTCAACGAAGCCACCACCGACCGAATAGAAAGTCTGCTCTAAAAGAACTTCATCGCCTGCATCCATGGCTGTGAACCTAAGCCCATTTGAATGTTTAGGTAAGCGTATAAGCGGTTGGAAACTGAAGAGCTCTTCTGAGAATTCAATCGGGTGATTTAGTAATAACCACTCACCGCTCTGTTTGGCTTTATCCCAAGCTCCAAGAACATGGTCAGGGTCGCAACCTTCAGGGGTAAGTCCGGAGAGCCCAGCGACAATGGCGTTGGAGGTTCCGTGCCCTGGGCCTGTTGCACCGAGAGATCCGAATAGTTTGACGCTAACCCTTGAGGTCAGCGATAGTTTGCCTTCAGCTTTAATAGCTTCTGCAAAGAGCAACGCTGCTCTCATGGGTCCAACGGTATGTGAACTGGAAGGCCCAATACCGATGGTGAATAAATCTAGCGCCGAGATGTAATCTGGCATGTTTTTAGCCTAACCAGATTAGGAAACTTCTGTCCTTATTTAGAACAAGTCGTTGTTGAAGCGTTAGTTCCCTGCGCCCAGTCTGGTAGCGGGGTAACTGTTTCAGTTGGGGTTGGCTTAGGCTTTGGGCTCTTAGTCGAAGTTTTAGTCGGTGTTGGACTCGGCTTAGGCTCAACAACCGAGCCATTCCCGGTGTTATTAACTGTTGCTAGCACCATAGGCTGATCTGCTTGCAGCATGTCAAAGAGAATTTGAGCCTTCTCGTAATCAGGCAAGACTCTACCTTGGTTAGGTGCGGGCAAACCACTTATAGAAGGTAGCTGTAAGAAGGTGATCTTCTTCATCGGAATAGCTTTTAGTGCGTTAGCAACACCAACAAGTTGAGCAGGGTCAGACAAAGTATCGCTGAGTTTCATGTTTCTAGCTGCAGTTTGAGCAAGGCTCATAAGAGCCACTGGGTTATTCAAAACGTC
The DNA here is from genome assembly GCA_903832875.1 of uncultured Micrococcales bacterium. GTDB lineage: Bacteria > Actinomycetota > Actinomycetes > Actinomycetales > Microbacteriaceae > Rhodoluna. The sequence goes on from CAILDA010000117.1 coordinate 1,271, forward strand.
TTTACCTTTAAGTTTTCTAACTAGAGCAGTTAGATAAACCTGTTGGTTACTAATACGTGAAAGGTCTGAACCATCGCCAACACCGTGACGAGTTCTTAGGAACTGTAGTGCTTGCAAACCTTGAAGATTGTGCATACCTGCTTTTAGATATGTGTTGGTGAATTCATCGTTGATATCTTCTGCAACACAAACCTCAACACCACCAACGGCGTTAGCAAGTTCAATAACCCCATTGAAATCAACCATGGCAAGATATGGAATCTGCAAACCGGTCAGCGCTTCAACCGTTAGCAGTGTGCAACCAGGACCACCGTTAGCGATAGTTGCATTTATTTGACCAAGTGACTGAGCGTAGTAACCAGGACCACCGGTAGTTGATGGACATGCAGGCCATGGCACCATCAGGTCTCTAGGGAAAGATAGACCAACAGCATTCTTCCGATCAGCTGAGATGTGTAAAAGAATAATTACGTCAGCAAGGTTAGATTGCTCTGAGCCGAAGACACCGTTACCAGTTCCCTCGCGAGAGTCTGATCCAACAAGCAAAAGATTTAGTGGGCCATCCATAGGTGGCACTTCAATTGGGTTACCGTTTGAATCGGTTAGAACAATCTTGTGACGAGAAAGCTCTTGAGAGAGTTGGACAGCAGAGATAGTTGCAACTGTAAGAGTTGAAACCAAAACAACAATTAGAGCTTTACCAATGATGCCAAAGATGGCTCGGGTTCTTGAAGCTGCTTGGACCTTGCCGTGACGAGCAATAGCTCTTTCGGCTCTGGTTGGCTTGGACTGCTCAGTCAAATCGGTAACCCCTTCACGAGTTGGCTTGAGACTTAGTAAAGCAAAATGGCGGAGGCCGTGGGATTCGAACCCACGGAACCTTTCAGTTCACTAGTTTTCAAGACTAGCTCCTTCGGCCGCTCGGACAGACCTCCGTGAAATAGTCTAACTAATTCTCAAGTGCTCTCAAAAATACGCTAAAACCCTGAAGTTACCCTGTGAACCTAGTTTTGGGTATAAATGATTCCCTCTAGGCCAGATAGGACCCTGGCAACACCATCATCTTCAACACTTGAGGTGACCATGGATGCAGCTTCTTTGACCTCATCTGGACCTTGGCCCATAGCAAATGAGAAGCCACCGCCTGCATTCGCCCACTCAAACATGGAGATATCGTTTCGACCATCACCTATGACTATGACCCTGGTTCTAGGGATATCTAGGGCTTTTCTTCTCTGTTCCAAAGCACTAGCCTTGGTAACCCCCTGAGGTGAGATGTCTAACCAAGCGGTGTATCCGATCGCATAAGAAACAGAATGTAAACCAACAGATTCAACGATGGCTAGAAAGTCATTCACATCTTGTTCAGGAGATAAAACAACAACACGGGATACTTCACCCTGCATTAGTTGATCTAGTGGGGTTTCAATATTTTTACTGCCCAAGGCATATGCAGGGAAAGGCTTGTGAAAACGATATGTGCCATCAACATCTTCAACCGCAAAGTGCGCTTCAGGTAATTTGTCTATCAATTGACTTAGCACTGGCTTTGGATCAAAACCAATAACTTCACGCACTAGATAACCATGTGGTGCAGTTTTATCCAGTTCAACAGTTACTGCTCCGTTAGAACAAACTACAAAGCCTTCTTCGATACCAACATCTTTCACAACAGGAATTGCATTAGCAGCAGCTCTTCCAGTTGCAACGATTACGTGGTGACCAAGTTCTCTTACTCTTTGAACTTCTTTGATAACTGCAGGGGATAGAAAACCATCATCATGCACTAACGTGCCATCGATATCGATAGCTATCAACCAGGGTTCAAACATTAGTTCTTTTGCTTCTTAGGTTCAATAACGTCAGCGCCACCTAGGTACGGTCTAAGTGCAACTGGGATTCGAACTGAGCCGTCTGCTTGCTGATGGTTCTCAAGAATCGCAACTAGCCATCTGGTTGTTGCAAGAGTGCCATTAAGAGTTGCAACTGTTGCAGTCTTGCCATCTTCTTTTCTATATCGAACGTTTAGTCTTCTGGCTTGGAAAGTTGTGCAGTTAGAAGTTGAAGTTAGTTCACGATAAGTTCCTTGGGTTGGCACCCAGGCTTCAGCATCATATTTTCTTGCAGCACTAGAACCTAGATCTCCAGCTGCAGTATCAATAACACGATATGGAAGTTCACACTTCTTGAGCATCTCTTCTTGCCAAGCGAGTAATCTCTGGTGTTCTGCTTCTGCATCTTCAGGTGCGATGTATGAGAACATCTCTAGTTTGTTGAACTGGTGAACTCTAAGAATTCCTCTGGTGTCTTTACCGTGACTGCCAGCTTCACGTCTATAACAAGTTGACCAACCTGCATAACGCAAAGGTCCATCACTTAGATCCACAATCTCATCGCTGTGATATCCAGCAAGAGCAACTTCACTTGTTCCAGTTAGATACAAATCATCTGCTGGTAGGTAGTAGATCTCATCAGCATGCTGACCTAGGAAACCTGTTCCTGCCATAACCTCAGGCTTGACCAAAGTAGGGGTAATCAAAGCAGTAAAGCCTGCGTTAGCAGCCTGATCTAAAGCCATGTTCATAAGAGCAAGCTCTAGTCTTGCTCCCCAACCTTTGAGGAAATAGAACCTTGAACCTGATATCTTGGCTCCTCGTTCAATGTCAATAACATCTAATAGATCCCCAAGTGCAACATGGTCTCTGGGCTCAAAGCTAAATACCGGTTTAGTTCCTTCTTCGCGAATAACAACGTAGTCATCTTCCCCACCAGCTGGAACACCATCAATAACAACGTTCTCAATCTTCCAGATAGCAGCATCTAAAAGTGTTTGAGCTTCATTAGCCTTTTGTTCTGCAACCTTAACTTCAGCAGCAAGTGCTTGCCCTACAGCGATAAGAGCTGCTCTATCTTCTTTAGAAGCACCGGCAACAAGTTTTGCTTTGGCGTTCTGTTCAGCTCTTAGAGTTTCAAACTCTGCTTGTGCTTTACGCCAAGC
>CAILDA010000118.1 GCA_903832875.1 uncultured Micrococcales bacterium
ACATCAGGGCGAGTCCACCCGATGAATTCCATCTCTCTGAACTGCTCTTCAGTTAGTGGCGGGTCGCAAATCAGATTGCCGGAAGCCTCCAGCTGCAGATGCCCATCGAAATCCCACCGAGCCTGGATATACGGAGACCGGTCAGGATCCATTCCATATCTTTTGGCGTACGTATCAAAGTGGAAGGCATCCATGTCATCATCAGATAGCAGCATTTTGATTGCTGCAACTACTGGAACCCAAGCTGGGCCTAGAAATGGATTAGTGCTTATTCCCGTCAACGAAATCCTCCTATACAGCTGACTTCAACATATTTTGAACCTAGGACAGCCTCTTTACGCATGCGCCTAATTGAACTGTCTATGGATTCGCTCGGTAGCTACCCCAAAGAGCAACTTAGATCTCTCAGTTTGCTCTATTGGGTGTCTGAAAAACACCAGCATCAGCTCTACAAGCACGTCGTCACTCAACCCACGAAGGAATTCTTCTGCATTCCAGACCCATTCGTCATAGCTAACAACACGGTTGCCCAAGCCATACACTACCGGGAACTTATTGTTGAACTTCGCCAGAGTCTCCATCCCACGAATGTGCCTAGCTTCTAGCTCCTCAACGCTTACTTGGTTGAGAGGGAATGCAGAATCAGAGTTCTCAAAGCCATGCTTGGAAAACCTATCGGAAGCTTCCCGCTTACACATGGCCAACATGTCCTTACCCCATTCATCCTTTTCACGCCCTGCGATGATCACATAAGCCAGGATGTCATCTGGGGATCCAAACGGATCTACATTACGAATCTGATCGAGCACTTTCTCCAGATTTACTTCACGAAACTGAGATAGTTTAATTCGCCTAGGGATCTTGCCGGAAGATAGCCCAGCATGCTTGAACACTCTTTTCGCTTGCGCTGCATCCTGGTATATGCGTACCCTAATTTGTTTGAGGATTTCACTCAAGGATCCCTCTACAAAGTAGTTTAAGTATTCGAAATCCTGCCCTGCCGGCGGCATTTCCCCTTTACGATCGACAACTAGATAGTTCCCATCAATTGATACGAACCATTCCAGAAATTGACTCTCGGAATCATCAGCTCTTAAGTTGGCACGTGATCTAGGGTCGAAAACTTTTGTCTCAGCTAGCTTTGTTAGCTCCTCACGATCCCAATGTTCCAACTGCTCAAGTCGCAGAAAACTACCAATGTGTTTCTTTCCTTTGACTTCATGCTCGAGCGCGGTAACTAAGTGACGAACAATCATGATTATCCTTTTCTCCAATAGGCAACATCTGCCACATTTAGAAGATACTCCTCAAAGTGGCTATTAGTAATAGCGCCTTCACAACGAGTGCTCCTAATTAGGTCAATGGCTTCTCTAGGGGTGTGACCATCTCTGATTAGAACCAATGCTGTGATTAGCCCTGATCTGTTGATGCCGGCCTGGCAGCGGATAAGAACCTTCTTACCGGCCTTCCAGTCTGAATGAGCTTCTCTGACTAGGAATGTAAGGTCTCGCTCTGGATCAAAGTCCCGCATGTCACCATCGTGGAATGTGAAACGCAGTTCCTTCACGTTGCTGCCGGCTGGGTTAGCTTGGCTGTATGCGGTGACTACTGTATCGAAGTCACGCTTAGTAACTTGCGTGCGGATTTGTGCAAAGCCCCGTAGGCCTTCACCTCTCGACTGTGATCCAAGCTCGTCATACTCATCGGTGCCACCTTGAAAGAGGCCTGATGTAATTTCACTCCAAAGAGTGTCTGGGTAATACGGTACTGACATAGTTTTCTATGTTCCTTATCTTTATGTTCTTACGTTCTTTAGCTATGTTGTCTGTGAAGTGCGAACAGCCCAGCAAGATTTCTTATCTCGCCAGGCCGCTGCACTTCTAGTGATTCTTACTCAGAGTCTTTATCTCTGAAGTCCTTGCGGTCTCGCTGAGTTCTGTTGTTGTGCTCGTTCAAACGTTTCTTCTTTATGTTGAGATCATCCATCATCATGTATGACAGCAAGGCAGTGCTCTCACCTTGCATACGCTTGCGCTGTCTTGGACTCATATTGCTCGTGTTCATGAAACGATCAAGTTCAATACCTGCAGCTTCAAGTAGTGCATCAGCTTCTTTATCTTTACCTTGGTCGTAAAGTCTCATAGCTTGATCCTTGACTTGCTGCAAACGGACAAGCTTGAGCTCTGCAACGATGTCCTCATCACGAACTGGTTCAACCCATTCTTCCGCCGATACGAGTTCAACGTCGAAGGTTTGAGAGTCTGTGACTTTTTTACCTGTAAGAACATCTGTGTATTCCAAGTCAACTTTCACACCGGTCTTTACACCTGGGACAGCTAACTCGTGGCTATCAAGAATCAGATCGAACACGACGTTCTTCTGCTCTCCGCTAGCAACATCACCAAGAGTTGATTCAACTCTTCCGTGAGATAGCTTCCACTTCTTCATTCTTCGTCCAGCAATAATGTTGCTGTTCTTGCCTGAGAAGTCTGGGCCAAGAGCAATCTTGATCTTCACATCGAGCATGGTCTTCTGTAAAAGTCCATCGATCTCAGCTTGTAAGCCATCAATAGCTTCAGCTAGTTCAATAGCAGCCACGTGGTTACCGTTACCGCCATCAGCTAAAGCACTCATGATGTTCTCGTCATAGCTCTGACCGATACCAATGGTGCTGGTTGAGATGAAGTGCTCAGTGGCTCTGGTAGCAAGCTTTCCTAAGACCTGAGGATTTACTTCACCTGAGTTAGCGTGACCATCGCTTAGCAAGATGATTGATGTCTCAACACCTGCTGGTGCTTTCTTGGCTTCTTCTAATGCTGTCTTATAGCCCAGCTCCAGGTTGGTGCTGCCACCATCTCTTAGTGCTGCAACTGTCTTAGCAACTTCTGCCATGTTGTGATCTGACACTGTTCGAAGTGGTACGTCGACAGTAACGTCATCATCAAAGCTGATTACTGAGACTAGGTCATCTGACTTGAGTCTTGGCAAGGTTTCCAGGATGGTCTGTTTTACCATCTCTAGTGGGCCATGAGCCATGGATCCTGAACGGTCAACCACAAAGATGATTGATTTTGGTTTCTGCTTAGTAGTTTCAACTACCGGTGCAACCGGTGCAGTAATTTCTAACATCAAGCCAAGTTGTGTTGGTTTTCCTTGCTGGCACTTGTTGTGCTCTAGTTTTATATTTATCATTTATCGTTTCCTCTTTTGTCGGTGCTTCTTGAGCACATCTATAACAACTACTTTTTTGCTTGTTTTATTCCCGAACGGGACTATTTGAGCTCAACTGAACATTTGACACGTAACACTTTGTGATCGCAAGAGCAGTTGAAAACAACTACTTCACCAACTTTTGCGTTTTGAATCATCACTGCATGTGCACTACATAAGTACTCTCGAGCTGCACATATCGGACAAATCAGCCAATGTGTTGCTGGATCTTTACAGGTCTCCCACTGACAACTTTCATCACTGTTGATATCGTCCTCAGTGAAGATTTGTTCAAGAACTGAACCACCGGGTTGATTACTTGTCATTGTTTCTTTTTCTTGAAGAGTCTTCATGCAATTCAATTTCAGGATGAGATCCCTTAAGGCCAAAGATTGCAGCTGATGGATTCCCATCGTGAGCTTTGTATCGTTCAAGAAGATCTAGCGCGTGAACTTTTTCATGAAGCCCATTATGCAAACCGAAATAGAACATCCCTTCAACCTGAACACCATATGCAACTACCAGGCAGACAAGTGTCATCTCCACTACTTCAGCAATGCTGGGAGCATTCTCATAGATTTTCACAAACCAGGAATTGGACTCTTCAACAATCTCATCTGGATTTAGAGCATATCCGCCGGCTGTGCTTCTAGGTGCTGTAAAACCTAGGAACTCTAGTTTCTTGAACTGGAGTTCATTCAGTGGTGGATTTACTTTGTCGTTAGCACTTGCAAAGACAACAACTGATCCGTCGCTAAGCCAGTCAACCTTAATAGTTGGACCACCTTTACCGTTTCTACGGATAAAGCGATCGCCATAACAATGTATGGACGCTCGGTATCCACCGAATAGGTTCTCATTCAGAAACTTGAGTACCTGAGCTAGTGGAATCCAATCTGTCCCAAGCAGTGGGTTCTGTTCGATGTTCTCCATGTTTACTCCTGAACCAAAGTGTTGCGATAGATAGTGCTAACCACAGTTGCCCAGGTCTCCGGTGTTTCCTTGTATGGCTGATAGCCACCAGCACCTCCGATCAAAACTCGGCCATTTGCATACTTGTTAGCTAGCTCAGCAATACGCTCAGCAGCACTTCTAAACCCAGCCTGAGTAAAGGTGTTCTCAGCCAAAGGAGACCCAACGTGCCCATCAGCTCCTGCGGCTAGCAGGATGATGTCCGGTTGGTACTCATCGATGATCTCTGTTGCCTGGTCCATAGCCCATGCCAAACCATCATCACCATCGGTGCTGGTTAGGTTGATGTTGTACCAATGCTTTGAAGGGTTATGCCAGAAGTGTCTCTGACCATACTTCTCGTGATCACGTGTATCGCTACCAGTTGGGAAGATGGTTCCGTTATGGATAGAGATAGTTGGGATATCAGTATCGGCCAACATCTCCTGGACACCATCACCAGCGTGAATATCCCAGTCGATATATAAAGGTCTGAAACCTAACGATTCAAGCTCTCTAGCAGCCCACGCAAAGTCATTGAATACACAGAAACCGCTGGATTCGCCCTTGAGAGCATGGTGCTTAGCCCCTTGAGGGTTGAACCCAACTCGGATCTTGCCTTCTTTGAGTGATTGAACTAAACGATAAGTACCAGAAAACATAGCTAGTAACGCAGCTGCGTTACCTGGGTTCTCTCCATCCCAATGGCCATCACGGAACTCATCGAGAACTCGAGCAACGTGCCGCTTGTCGTGCACAGATTCAATAGCAGAGCGCACTAAAGGCTTTAGCTCTTCGGTGATTGGTTCAATGACCTCAACCGCATCACCTAACTCATTGACAATGAATTCGGTTGCTAGTTTGGCTCTAATTGGCTGCATTGGGTGGGTCTCACCTAGTGACCAATCTAGATAGATCTGGCCAAAGGTGGTCTGTAATGGTAACTGTTTCAATGTATTTGCTTCCTATATTTCTCG
>CAILDA010000119.1 GCA_903832875.1 uncultured Micrococcales bacterium
GTGCCTAAGGAGAGTAAGTAAATGTTTACTGGAATCATCGAAGAACTAGGCAAGGTTACTGCCATCGAGAAGCAACCTGATGCAGTCAGGTTGACTATCTCTGGTCCACTGGTTACAAGCGACATCAAGCGCGGAGACTCCATCTGCTGCAGCGGAACATGCCTGACTGCAATCGAGATTGAGAATGGTTCATTCACAGCTGATGTGATGAATGAGACTCTACGTTTGACCAGCCTTGGCACTGTCCAGGTTGGCGATCCAATCAATCTAGAACGAGCGATGACCATGCAGACTCGCTTCGGTGGGCACCATGTGCAGGGCCATGTCGATGGTGTTGGAACCTTTATCTCAAGAGAACCTAGTGAGAACTGGGACTGGGTTCGTATCCAGGTCCCTAAAGAGTTGCTGAAGTATGTGGTGCTCAAGGGATCGATTACTTTGGATGGCATTTCACTAACAGTCAATGAAGTAGGTGAAGACTTTGTAGGTCTGTCCTTGATACCTGAGACCCTAAGACTTACCACCCTTGGCCAAAAGACACCAGGAGACCAAATAAACGTCGAGGTCGATGTCATGGCCAAACACATAGAACGACTACTAGAAGCGAGAAATAACTAATGGCACTTTCAACTATTGAGCAAGCACTGGATGCTTTGCGTCAAGGGAAGCCGGTTCTGGTAGCCGATGATGAGAATCGTGAGAATGAAGGCGATGCCATCATTGCTGCACAGTTTGCAACAACTGAATGGATTGCCTGGATAGTCAAGAACACCACTGGGTTCTTATGTGCTCCGATGGAAGATGGCAAAGCTAACGAACTTGAGTTGCCTTTGATGACAAACATCAACCAGGATCCTCATGGCACCAACTACACCGTTACCGTAGATGCTGCCGCTCGTGAGAGCACTGGTGTTTCAGCAGCAGATCGAGCTCTAACTGCAAGAACTCTTGCTAGTGATTCTGCAGGTCCTGAATCATTTATTAGGCCAGGTCACATTCTTCCGCTACGTGCTCACCCTCACGGTGTTCATGGCAGAAGAGGACACACTGAAGCAGCTGTTGACCTACTAAAACTTGCTGGCCTGATTCCTGTTGCAGTAATCGGTGAAATGGTTTCAGATGATGGCTCGATGATGCGTTTGCCAGAACTTTTAGAGGTAGGGGCTAGAGAATCTCTTCCAGTAATCACAATCGAAGATTTGGTTGAGCACCTAAAAGCTAACTCAATCGACCAGGTTCACAATCCAGATAACCGTATCCGTTTTGAAGCTGAAGCTAATGTTCCAACCATCCACGGTAACTTCAGACTTCGTGGTTACTACGACATCAAAACTGGTGCTGACCATGTGGCGATCATCAAAGGTAACCCAAGAGGTGAAGATGTTCTAGTGCGCATGCACTCTGAATGTATTACCGGTGAAGCTTTTGGATCTCTAAAGTGTGAGTGTGGTCCTCAGTTGCAATATGCACTGGACATGATTGAAGCTGACCCTAAGGGTGGAATAGTGATTTACCTTAGAGGTCAAGAAGGTCGCGGAATTGGACTTCTAAACAAACTAAAGGCTTACGGCTTGCAAGAAAAAGGTTTAGATACCGTTGAAGCCAATGAAGCTCTAGGGCTGCCATCAGAGGCAAGAGAATATGGTGCAGCTGTTTCGATTCTTAGTGAGCTTGATGTAAAGAGTGTTCGACTTATGACTAACAACCCAGCTAAAGCTAACTTCCTAACTGAAGCCGGCATACCGGTGAACTCTTATGTTCCTGTAATCGTTGGTGAAGCTATCGAGAACCTAGGTTACCTAGAAGCTAAGCGATCAAAGATGGGTCACCTTCTTCCACAAATCATCGCCGAAATGGAGCAGTAATGGCAGGCCACGGTCCAAAACTTGTAATCGATGCAAGTGATCTTGCGGTAACCATTCTGGTTACCTCTTGGCATACCGAAATCACCGATGCTCTCTTAGCTGGAGCTGAAAGAGCTCTAAAAGCAGCTGGCAACGATGTATACACAATCGTTCGTGTTCCCGGTGCCTTTGAACTACCTCTTGCAGCTAAGTGGGCAGCTGAAGATGAGGCTGATGCCATCATCGCTCTCGGTGTTGTTATCCAAGGTGACACTCCGCACTTTGATTACGTCTGTGATGCAGCAACCCAAGGGTTGACTCAGGTGCAACTTGAATACGGTGTTCCAATTGGTTTTGGTCTACTCACAGTTGATAACGCTCAGCAAGCTCTCGATAGAGCCGGTTTAGCGAGCAGTAAAGAGGATAAAGGTGCCGAAGCCGTCGAGGCTGCCATCACCATGGCTCGTCTTCGCTCATAGACTGATGAAGTAAACCTTCAACAGAAAAGAGCATCATGGAAGATTCAACCAAAGAGTTACTTATAAGTATTTTTCTAGTTCTGCACCTTCTAGGTATTGCAGTCTTGCTTGCAGGGTTCTTCACAAGCATGAAAGAACTAACCAAGGGCATCAAGGTTTCAGCTGGTGTGCTACACGGTTCTTACCTGATGCTGGCAACAGGCTTAGCTATGGCTGGTCTTGCCGTTGATCCAAGCAAACTAAATGCTTTTGTAATTTCTCTAAAACTTATTGCTTTAGTTTTCATCTTCTTGATTGCTTTCCGCTATCGCAAGAAAGATGTCACCCCGGTTTGGGCAGTGCCAACTATCTTCCTGCTAACCACA
>CAILDA010000120.1 GCA_903832875.1 uncultured Micrococcales bacterium
ATTACTTTGGACAAGTTAGACAAGATTGAGATTTCAGGTGTTGTTGCAGAACTTAGTGAGCGTCTAGGGGAGGCTGTTGCAGCTAAGGCTAAGACTTGGTTAGAGGCTTCTGATGTTTCTGTTCCTACTGTTCTTGCTCCGTTGTTCTCTGCTCTTGATGCTTCCCGTTTACGATTTGATCCAACATTGGTTAGAGGTATGGGTTATTACACCGGTACCATCTTTGAGATTGAGATGCCAGGAACTGGTTCTGCAATTGGTGGCGGTGGTCGCTATGACGACATGGTTGGTAAATGGTTAGGAACTGATGTTCCTGCTGTTGGTATTTCTATTGGTTTTGAAAGAGTAGTTGAGTTAGTTAGTGCTCCTGTTTCTAGTAATGGAGTATTGCTAGTTCTTGAAGATTCAAGCCTTGAGAGCATAACTACAGCAGTTAGGTTCCAGAAGGAACTGATTGCAACAGGCAAGTCTGTTCGTCTGGAACTAAAGCCTAAGAAGCTCAACATCCTGCTAGATAGCATGCTGGAGGCTGGTTTTACTGAGTTTGCTTTGGTCTCAGGTGGGACCACTGAACTCTCTTTCAAGGCTCTAGGCAACTAAACTAGAACTACAAAGGCGTGTTTTTAGGGCTTGTAAGCCAGAATCAATAACCATATTTAGGAGAACCATGTCCATCATCGATGCTGTCGGCGCAAGAGAAATTCTTGACTCAAGAGGAAACCCAACCATTGAGGTTGAAGTGCTGCTATCAGATGGTGCTTTCGGAAGAGCAGCTGTTCCTTCAGGTGCTTCAACTGGTGCTTTCGAAGCTCACGAATCTCGTGATGGTGACAAGAAGCGTTACATGGGTAAAGGTGTTCTAAATGCTGTTAAGGCTGTTATCGACCAGATCGGTCACGATGAGACTGGTCTTATTGATTTTGATGCACTAGACCAGAGACTTGTTGATGCTGCACTTATTCGTCTTGATGGCACAGCAACCAAGTCTCACCTAGGTGCTAACGCAATCCTTGGTGTTTCTCTTGCTAACGCTAGAGCTGCTGCTGAATCAACAGCACAACCGCTATACCGTTACCTTGGTGGACCTAACGCATACACACTTCCAGTTCCTCTGATGAACATCATCAACGGTGGTTCACACGCTGACAACGGAGTGGACATCCAAGAGTTCATGATTGTTCCAATTGGTTTTGATTCATTCTCAGAAGCACTTCGTGCTGGTACTGAGGTTTACCACTCACTAAAGGCTCTCTTGAACTCAAAGAACCTAGCTACTGGTCTTGGTGATGAAGGTGGTTTTGCTCCTGATCTGCCAACTAACCGTGCAGCTCTTGAACTTATTTCTGAGGCTATTGGTCAAGCAGGTTATGTTCTTGGCAAGCACTTTGGTCTTGCTTTGGATGTTGCAGCAACTGAGTTCTTTGATGAGAAGACTGGTAAGTATTCATTCGAAGGTAAAGAACTGTCATCTGATGAAATGATCAAATACTACGAAGGTTTAGTAAAAGATTTCCCACTAGTTTCAATTGAAGATCCTCTAGCTGAAGATGACTGGGCTGGTTGGACAAAGATCACTGCAAACCTAGGAGACAAGATCCAGATTGTTGGCGATGACTTGTATGTGACTAACCCATCACGTTTGCAAAAAGGTATTGACCTAAAAGCTGGTAACGCAATCCTTGTAAAGGTAAACCAGATTGGTACCCTAACTGAGACTCTAGATGCAGTGGCTCTTGCGCAGCGTTCAGGTATGAAGGCGATCATCTCGCACCGTTCAGGTGAGACAGAAGATACCTTCATTGCTGACCTTGCTGTTGCTACTAACGCGGGACAGATTAAGACTGGTGCTCCAGCTCGAAGCGAACGAGTGGCAAAATACAACCAGCTACTTCGTATCGAAGAAGAGCTTCAAGATGCTGCTTACTACCCAGGAGCGGCTGCCTTCCCACGTTTTAAGGCTTAGTCGTTAGAGACTAGTCCCATG
>CAILDA010000121.1 GCA_903832875.1 uncultured Micrococcales bacterium
CAAACAACTCTTTCAGTTGATGAGACATACGAAACAGTAAATGCTTTGCGTGAGAAGTTCCCAACTTTGCAGAACCCACCAAGTGATGACATTTGCTATGCAACTCAGAACAGACAGGTCGCTATCAAAAAGGTAGCTCAAGAAAGCGATCTAGTTATTGTTGTTGGTTCTGCTAACTCTTCTAACACTGTTCGTTTAGTTGAAGTTGCATTAGAAGCAGGAGCTAAAGCTTCTTACCGAGTCGACTTTGCAACTGAGATACAAGAAGAGTGGTTCGAAGGTGTGAGTACCGTTGGTGTTTCATCTGGTGCTAGCGTTCCAGAAGTCTTGGTTGATGAAGTTCTTGACTATCTTGCTAAGCGTGGTTTTGGTGATGTTGATATTGTTCAGACAGCTGAAGAAGATGTTCAGTTCTCATTACCTAAAGAACTTAGAAAAGATTTGAAAGCAGCTGGTGAAGAAACCAGCAACAAGCAGAAACGAAACTCAGATACGCACTAGCTTTAGATGCTAATAGATTTTGAAGCTGAGCCAAGTTCTTGGGTAGCAAGAACTACACGCTTAGCCATAGCTGCTTCTGCAGTCTTACCCCAACCACGTGGGTCATAAGCTTTCTTGTCTCCAACATCGCCATCTACTTTGAGCACCTTGTCGTAGTTAGCGAACATGTGACCTGCAATTGATCTGGTGAAAGCGTATTGAGTGTCAGTGTCGATGTTCATCTTCACAACACCAAAGCGAACTGCATCTGCAATCTCTTGAGGAGTTGAACCTGAACCGCCGTGGAAGACCAAATCAAACGGCATGTCTTTGCCATACTTATCGCCAACAGCACGTTGGATATCACTTAGTAGTTCTGGGCGAAGCACTACGTTGCCGGCTTTGTAAACACCGTGCACGTTACCGAAAGTTAGTGCGGTTAGGTAGCGACCGTTTTCGCCTAAACCTAGAGCTTCAGCTGTTAGCAGACCGTCTTCGATGGTTGAGTAAAGGTGTTCACCTTCACCACCTTCAACGCCATCTTCTTCGCCACCAACAACACCGATCTCAACTTCCAAGATGATGCCTAGGTTCTTGGTCTGAGCCAAGAGGTCTTTAGAGATCTGCAGGTTTTCAGTAAGGGAGACCGCTGAGCCATCCCACATCTGTGAGTTGAACAAAGGGTCCTGGCCGTTACGAACTCGCTCTTTGCTTAGTTCAAGTAATGGCAGCAAGAAGGTCTCTAGGTGCGGCTTAGAACAGTGGTCGGTGTGAATACCAACAGTGATTGGGTAGTTCTTAGCAACTTCTCTAACGAACTGGGCCATAGCGGCTGCACCGGTGGCCATGTGTTTCACAGATGAACCTGACCAGTAGTCACCGCCACCTGTGGTGACCTGAAGAATTCCATCTGAACCAGCTTCGGTTAGACCCTGCAAAACAGCGTTAACAGTCTGAGAGGAAGAGACGTTGATAGCAGGATATGCAAAGCCACCTTTTTTAGCGCGGTCGATCATTTCTGCATATTGATCCGGTGATGCTACTGGCACTTGGAACTCCTAAGGTTTGGCTACTTCTTCTAATGGAACATCTAAGTTTGGGTTTGGGTCAACAGTTGCACTTGGCATGTTGTCTAAGTTTGATAAACCTGAGGTTGGTTGAGTAACTGCAATAGCTCCCCAGCGAACAGCTGTTTGAACACCTAGCGGCACGTTGAAACCAACACCGTAATCTTCTTCACCATCGGCAATTGGATTAGAAACAACAGCGGATAGGAAACCAGCAAGAGTTGCATCTCCTGCACCAACAGTGTTAATAACTTTTACTGGAGGAGTTCTAGCAGCCCAGTTACCAGTTTTAGTAACAGCAATCATTCCATCAGCGCCCATTGAAGCTAGAACAACTTCAATGCCGTGCTGGCAAAGTTCACGAGCAGCATCAACAACATCACCAACAGTGGTTAGTTCTCTGCCAACAGCAGAGGATAGTTCTTCAGCATTTGGCTTGATGACGTTAGCGCAGCCTTTACGGGCCCAATAGGACAGTGGTTCACCTGAAGTATCAAGAGCAACTTTCACTCCAAGTAACTTCATGGCATCAAAGATTGGTTGCAGATCAACATAAACACCGGTTGATTTGTATGTTGGCAATGCACCAGCAATAACTAACCACTTAGCTCCAGTGTTCTTGACTTCCTGTTCGGTCAGGTCAACGACTTTTTGCCAGTCTTCTTCAGATAGCGATCTAGGCGATTCATTTACCTTGGTGGTTGTTCCGTGCTTATCAACAATGGTGGTTGAAACACGAAGGTTACCTTCGACCCAAAGTGGAACTAGGAAAGAAGATCCAGTTCTTTCTAGAACAGCAGGATCTGCATTACCGATCGGAACTACTCCAGGAGCATGAATGTTTGCCAAGGTAAGACCACGAGATACGTTGATACCTTTACCAGCTAGTTCTTCACGAACATCATCAGCACGGTTTACTCCACCTGGGTTCAGGTTGTTTACGTAATAGGTGCGGTCAAGGGTTGGAGCAGGAGTCAATGTGACTACCGAGGCACCAAAATGACCCTGCGACATGTGTTTCTCCTACTACTAAAAATTATTTTCTTCGCCTGAATTCTTCTGGCGGACAAGAGCAAACGACTTTGTCGGCTAACTGCTAAAAGTATATCAAAAATAAGGGTTCTAGGCTTGGTCAGTAATCTCAGGAACGAGGCTTTTGAGGGTGTGATTGGTCAATTTAGCTAGTTCTTCAAGGCTAGAAACCCCATGTCTATGGGACATATGGATCACAATCCGAGCACAAGCATCGCTATCGGCTAGGGCATCATGGTGGTCAAATTCCTCATGCCCTATGGCATAGGCGACCTGGTTCAACTTATAGCTTTCCAAGTTATAGGTCTTTCTAGCCATAATCAGGCTGCAACCATAGCGCAGGGCAGGGATCTGCCCATCGATGAGTTCAATGCTTGATCTTAGGACTCCCATGTCAAAACCAGCATTATGAGCAATCAGGTCGTCTCCTGCTATGAACTCAAGCATCTGCTCTAAGGCTTCTGCCCAAATAGGAGCTAAAACCACATCTTCAGGTCTAATCCCATGGACTTTGATGTTTCCGGTTGCAAACCAGTCATTTGGATAGGGCGGTTGAATCAGAGTTGAAAAAGTATCAACAATCTTGCCGTCAGCAACTTTCACCAACCCAACAGCGCAAGGACTAGCAGCAGACCCATTAGCGGTCTCAAAGTCGATGGCTGTGAAGTTCAGTGGCATAGTTCAATCTAACCGTAGCGGTAAGACAACTAAACTTACCTAGTGGCTTTAACTATCGGTATCGTCGGACTTCCTAATGTCGGCAAATCAACTCTTTTCAACGCATTGACTAAGAACAATGTCTTGGCGGCTAACTACCCGTTTGCCACCATTGAGCCAAACATTGGTGTTGTGAACCTGCCAGATGAGAGATTGAACAAGTTAGCTGAGATCTTTGGTTCAGAAAAGCTATTACCTGCTCCAGTGTCTTTTGTTGATATTGCAGGAATTGTTAAAGGTGCATCTCTAGGTGAAGGTTTAGGAAACAAGTTCTTAGCGAACATCCGTGAAGCAGATGCTATCGCTCAGGTAGTTAGAGGTTTTGCTGATCCTGATGTTATTCACGTTGATGGCAAGGTTGATGCAGCAGGGGACATCGAAACCATCAACACAGAGCTAATCCTGGCTGATCTTGAAACTTTAGATAAAGCTCGTAACAGAATTGAAAAAGAAGTAAAGGGTAAGAAGGTTGAACCTTCAGTTCTTGTCACAGTTGATGAAGCTTTAGCTTGGCTAAATGCGGGTAAGCCACTGTCAGTATCTTCTATCGACATCACAGACATCAAAGAACTTGGGTTACTAACAGCTAAGCCAATCCTGTATGTATTCAACGTAGATGAATCAGTACTTAGTGATGCTGGTAAACGAAAGATACTTGCTGACCTTGTTGCTCCTGCTGAAGCAGTGTTCTTAGATGCCAAGGTTGAAAGTGAACTTATTGACCTTTCAACTGAAGAAGCAAATGAACTTCTAGCTTCTCTTGGTCAAGATGAATCAGGTTTAGATCAGCTAGCACGTATTGGTTTCAAGACTCTTGGTCTTCAGACTTATCTAACTGCTGGTCCTAAAGAAGCTAGAGCCTGGACTATCAAGCAGGGTTGGACTGCTCCGCAAGCAGCTGGGGTAATTCACACCGACTTCCAAAGAGGTTTCATCAAAGCAGAAATAGTTTCCTATGAGGATTTAGTAGCAGCAGGTTCAATGAACGATGCTAAAGCTGCCGGTAAAGTCCGCATGGAAGGCAAAGAATACGTCATGCGTGATGGAGATGTTGTTGAGTTTAGGTTTAACGTTTAGAAGTCACTCATGGAACAAATATTTGGTCAATACAACCTGCTAGCAGTGCTAGTTAGCTCAGTAATCTGCTTCATCATCGGTGCAGTTTGGTTTGGTCCTAAGACCTTCTACCCAATCTGGATGAAAGCTCTTGGACGTGAAGTTCCTAAGGAACGAGTAAAGCTGTCAGGCGGGGAGACCTTCCTGATGTTTGGTGGCACATACCTAGCTGCACTAATTCAGGTGGCAACCCTTGGCGTTATCGTTGCTGCTGCAAGATTGCTTCACCCAGTTACCTGGGGTCATGGAATGTTCTTAGGATTTATCTTCTCTGTTGGCCTTGGTGCTTTTGCATCTCTGTCACACAGAATGTTTGCTCAGCCAGATGGCAAGGTATACAGGTCTCTAAAAGTCTGGTTGATCGAGGTTGGCCAGGACGTAGTTTGTTTGACCATTGCTGGTGCAATTTTGGGTGCTTGGAGCTAACACCGGATTAATCGGTCAGACTGAGACCAATCGGGAACTGGAGGGACTGTGGATTTTTGGATTTTTGACTATATGTACCCGAAAACAATAGCCAAACTCATTGGCCTTGTGATTCTGGGTTTGATCCTCCTGTACTTGAATTCTTTGGGAGATCGTGAAACACGTCTACACAGGTTCGTTCAAGGTCTCAAACCTCCCGCTCAATTTCTATTCTTTTTGCTTGGAATTTTTGTTCTTGCTACCGTCTCTTGGCTAATTTTCGACGCGATCGAGATTTTGTTTGGCGACGTTTTTCCTGAGGCTAGAGCTTCGTATCCCTTGACTTAATACCCCTAGGGGGTATTATGAAGTTATGCGTGCAGATATCAAAAAACGTGCTCTACACAGAGTAAAGATCCTTGAAGGCCAGATGAGAGGCCTAGAG
>CAILDA010000122.1 GCA_903832875.1 uncultured Micrococcales bacterium
AACGTTTTCGTTCTGGTATCAGCTCTGCTGGCAGGTTGGATTGGAATGTTTGTTGCTGATGTATCGCTGAGAAGAATCGCATATCACGAACTCTCACTGACCAGATCTTACGGTTTCTATAACAAGTTCAATTGGTTATCGATAGGTATTTGGTTCAGCACATTGGCAATTGCAGTTGCGCTCATACCTGTAAACCTTTTGGGACTAAGTTTCTTCGGATTTGCTTTACCAACAATCGGCTTAGAGGCAAACCTAGGAACAGCAGCAATTGGTTTTGGAATAACCGTTCTGACTGGTGTTCTTTTGACAGTAGCTGCTCGTATTCCTCAAATTCGCAAGCAGGAAAACGAAGTTTTAGCTGTTGAATCTAGACGTGAGCAATTGAACGATATCTTTGTTGGCCAAGAATAATGAGTATTACGGTACACAAATTTGCTTCCGTTGCACAGTCGCTTTGGCCACTAGCTAACAAAGAAGAATGGGATGTAGTTGGCCTTGTGCTTGGTTCTAAAAACCAAGAAGTAACTAAAGTTCTTTTGACAGTTGATGTCACAGACGAAGTTATCAATCAAGCGATAGATTCTGGAGCAAATCTAATCTTTGCTCATCATCCTTTGCTGCTAAAGAGTGTAACCAACCTAGTTGAAGATAACGCCAAGGGGTACCTTGTCTCTAAGTTGATCAAGGCCGGTATCGCCCTGTTTTCGGCACACACAAATGCAGATGTCGTTGCTACTGGTACTTCAGCAGTTTTAGCCAAGCACTTGGGGCTATCAGGTTCTCGTCCACTAGCTCCATTAGCAGATGGTGTTCAGGGGATAGGAATCATTGGTTCTCTGCCTCAGAGGACAACTCTCGGTGATCTTGCCGCGAAGCTCAACTCTTTCTTGCCACAGACGGCAACAGGTGTTCGAGTTGCCGGAGATTTCTCTCGCGAAGTATCAACTGTTGCTCTCTGTGCTGGAGCAGGAGATTCATATTTAACTCTGGCCCTAGATTCTGGTGCAGATGTTTATATAACTTCTGACCTACGTCATCACCCAGCACAGGAGATACTTGAACTAGCAATTGCTCGAGATGTTCAATTCTCACTCGTTGATATTTCACACTGGGCGGCTGAATTTCTTTGGCTTGCAACAGCTAAAGACCAATTAGCAAAAGATCTACCCGGCCTCGAATTGGAAATCTGCGACATCAGGACTGATGTATTTGAATTTCTAATGAATAACCCAATAAACCAATAAGGATTAAGTGCATGAAACTAGATAAAGTTGGCCAATCGGCCCTACTTCGCTTAGCCGAAATTGATTTAGAGATTACTCAGATCAAACATGAGATCTCATCGGCAATTGATTCTAAGGAACTTGAAGGTCTGCGCTTTCAGCTAGCAATCGTTGCAGGTGAACTAATCGCAGCGAGGTCTGATGTTGAAAATCTAGAAGAAAGCCAAAAACGAGCTGATGATGATCTTCACCTTGTTGAATCAAGAATTGCTAGAGATAACGAGCGTTTGAACCAAACCTCTTCTTCCAAAGATGCGCAGGGAATCCAAAGCGAAATTGCTTCGCTTACCCGTCGCAAGAATGAACTTGAAGATACCGAGTTAGGTGTTTTGGCAGAGCTCGAGCAAGCGCAGAAGGTCCACAAAGAAATCTCAGAGCGCAGAGATCAAATCAATGACTCAATGAACACTTTGCAAGCTGAAATTCAGTCCAAAGTTGATGACTTGAAATCAAGGGGAAGAAAACTAACTGCAGATAAAGAGATAGTAGTTGGCAAAATCACAGCAGATGTTTTAGCAGCCTATGAGTTACTTGCTAAAAGACAGATAGCAGTAGGTCAAGTTGTTAACCGTTCTTGCTCGGCTTGCCGAATGGGCCTAACGGCGAGTGCCATCGATCTACTTGCTGAGCTACCAGATGATCAAATCGGCTACTGCCCTGAGTGTCAAGCAATGATGGTTCGATGACTGAGCGCGTAATCATTGAAGCGGACGGTGGTTCTAGGGGGAACCCGGGACCAGCTGGTTCTGGTGCAGTGCTAATCGATCAGGCTACTGGAAGCATTCTGGCGGAAGTTGCCCTTTTTATCGGAGTAGCAACTAACAATGTTGCCGAATACCGTGCAGTGCTAGCAGCAGTTGAACTGGCTAATGAAATAGTTCCTGAAGCAGAACTGTTGGTACGCATGGATAGCAAATTAGTAGTTGAACAGATGTCTGGTCGTTGGAAAATCAAGAACGAAGGCATGCAGGATTTATCGACGCAGATGGCTTCCGCTATTGGTGCTAGAAAGATTACTTTTGAGTGGATTCCGAGAGAACAGAACACTAAAGCAGACGCTCTAGCCAATGAGGCCATGGATGCTGAGGCAAGCGTGACTAGAAAATACATCGGCGAACCTGGCACTGCAACGATAAACATAATTACTCAGGCAACTAAGCCAACAGCTGCTGATCTTGAATACAACCCTGAGTTACCTTCATCAGTGCGCGCACCAAGGGATGTAACAAAAAAGTTGACAACAGTAATTTTGGTAAGACACGGTAGAACACTTCTAACTGAGACACACAAGATTTCCGGTCGTGGTGGAGAAGATCCACAGCTTTCTGCTCTCGGTCGAGAAGATGCAACTCTTGTCGCCGGTGAATTGGTTAAGGTTAGCCAAACTGGCATTTTCTCTAAAATCCTAAAACCAACTGCAATAGTTAGTTCGCCGCTTGCTAGAACAAGAGAAACGGCGCAAATCATAGGTGATCGTTTAGGTCTAAAGGTTTCTAATAACGATGACATCGCTGAGATTTCTTTTGGCGATTGGGATGGCCATACCAATCAAGAGGTAGCCGCCAATTGGCCAGAACTATATAACCAATGGCGAGGCGATGTATTAATTGCTCCGCCTGGTGGTGGCGAATCCTTAGAGCAATTTGATGAGCGAGTGCAGCGGGGTAGAAGAGCAATCATTGATCAATTCGAAGGCCAGACTGTAGTTGTCGTTGGCCATGTAATGTCCATCAGAGGATTCATCAAAGCTGCCATCGATGCCAACTGGCCTGCTTACTGGCGAACCAGCATTGCCCCGTGCTCGATAACTATTCTCCGTTTCTGGGGCGATGAAGCAGCTGAAGTATCAATGATTAACCACACTTCTCATTTATAGGGCTTTTAGTTCCAAATAGCCTGCGATACCCTAGTTCTTGGAAGGGTCGGCTAGACGGTCGCGGTAGCGAAAGCTAACGAGGAACGTCCGGGCTCCATAGAGCAGAGTGGTGGGTAACACCCACTCGGTGCAAACCGCAAGAAAGTGCAACAGAGAGTAAACCGCCACGCAAGTGGTAAGGCTGAAACGGTGGTGTAAGAGACCACCAGCGTTCTAGGCAACTAGGGCGGCTAGGTAAACCTCGCTCGGAGCAAGGTCATACAGAAGGCGTTTGAGGGCTGCTCGCCCAAGTCTTCGGGTAGACCGCTTGATGGCAGTGGTAACACTGTCGCTAGATAGATGGCCGTCACCGAAAGGTACAGAACCCGGCGTATCGGCCGACCCCTCCAACTAATCTGTGGTGTGTTTTTTAGCCCAGTAGGCTGCACCCATAATTCCAGCGCTATTTCTGTTCTCTGCTGGAACAATCGGAGTTTTCAGTTTCAGTAACGGTAGGAACTGTTCATGTTCTTTGGAAACTCCACCTCCGACTATAAATAGATCAGGTGTCAGTAACGCCTCTAGAGTTGAGTAATACTTTTGCAATCTCTTAGCCCATTGAGCCCAGGTCAAATTTTCTCGCTCTTTCGCAGAGTAAGCAGCCTGAGATTCATAATCAAATCCATCAATCTGCAGATGACCTAGTTCAGAGTTGGGAATTAGTTTGCCGTTGTAAATAAGTGCGGTTCCAATTCCAGTGCCAAGAGTTGTCACAACAACCAAACCCTTTTGTTTTGCCGCAGCACCATATTTCGCTTCAGCTAAACCGGCAGCATCGGCATCATTGAGTACGTGAACTGTTGTCTTGAGTTCCTTCTCAAATAATCGGTCTGCATCCAACCCGATCCAATCATGTGAGACATTGGCAGCTGACATGGTTACACCGTTGATTACAACAGCAGGAAAACAAATGCCCACTGGCAACCCTTGAGGATTGGGAAGGTTGCTAATTAGTTCTTTGAGGGTATTAGCAATGGCCTTAGGCGTGCCACCAACAGGTGTCTGATAACGGAATCGCTCACTAAGCAGTCTCCCGCTCTTGACATCAACAACTGCACCTTTGATGCCGGTGCCGCCGATGTCTATACCTATTGCTTTTTTACTCATGTCCGTCCTTACGACAAGGATAGTATTTCAGCGCCTGTTTCAGTGACAACAAGCGTGTGTTCGAACTGAGCTGTAATGCTTTGATCCTTCGTTACAACAGTCCAACCATCAGCCCACATGGTCCAGTTATGTGTGCCAAGGGTAAGCATTGGTTCGATAGTGAATACCATTCCGACTTCCATTACATCTGAATACATCGGTGCCGAGTCGTAATGGGGGATGATCAAGCCCGAATGAAAACTCTCACCAATGCCATGACCGGTGAAATCTCTGATAACTCCGTAGTTGAATCTTTTGGCATAAGACTCGATGGCTCGACCGATTAGGTTAACCTCTCGTCCTGCCGAAACGACCGCTATGCCTCGATTTAGAGCTTCTCGAGTTCTTTCAACCAGTAATGAAACTTCCTCGCTCACTTTTCCAACTAGAAAGGTTTGGTTGCTATCGCCGTGGAAGCCATCAAGGTAAGCAGTGATGTCGATGTTTACGATGTCACCATCTTCAAGCACTGTGTCATCAGGAATGCCATGACAGATCACTTCATTGACAGATGAGCAAATAGATTTCGGATAGCCTCGATAGCCAAGTGTTGACGGGTAGGCACCGTTTTCTATCAAGAACTTGTGAGCTATCTTGTCTAATTCATCTGTCGTAACCCCTGGTTTTGCCTGTGAGCCAACGAGTTCAATTGCACGAGCAGCTAAGGTACCTGAAGTTCTTATCTTCTCTATTTGGTCAGGAGTCTTTACGTTGCTGCCCAGAAATTTAGCTGGAGCTGGTTTACCGACGTACTCGGGTCTTGTAATGGAGTTTGGAACACTCAACTGAGGGGATATTCGACCGGGTACTAACTTTCCAGTCTGAATATCTTTTGGCATGTCTCCATACTAGGCAGAGGGTGTAGGTATGCTCAGAAATGAAACGCATGGAAGGCTATTCAAATTACTGATAATCAGGAAACAGAGTTTTGGTTTAACACCAAGACACTCCAAGTTGAAGTTGGTAAACAGGCCCTAGCGCTTTATCGTGTTGGACCTTTCGCCACTCGTGCGCAAGCAGAGCATGCTTTAGAAACTCTCAGAGCAAGATCAGAACAGTGGTCTAAAGAAGACCAAGAAGATTAGTTATTCGTGCGAGTTATCAGCTGTTGGGAATTTACCTTCGGCTACCTCTGCGCGATAACTTGATGCAGCTTCAAACAGAATCGAACGAAGGTTTGCATACTGCTTAACAAACTTTCGAGGCTTGCCTGGGTAGAGCCCAGCGAAATCAGTCCAAACAAGTATTTGTGAATCTGTACCTGAGCCAGCTCCGATGCCAACAGTTGGAATCGATAATTCTTTAGTTACCTGGGTTGCCAGAGTTGCAGGAACTAGTTCGAGAACTACTGCGAAAGCTCCGGCAGCTTGAACAGCACGGGCATCTTCCAAAAGTTCTTCAGCGCTATCACCTCTGCCTTGCACCTTAGCTCCACCTAGAGAGTGGACGCTTTGCGGTGTGAAACCAATATGAGCCATCACTGGGATTCCAGCGGTAACCAGAGCTTTAATCTGTTCAACGCTTCTATTGCCACCTTCAAGCTTCACGGCTCCCGCTCCGCTTAGCTTCATAATCTTGATGGCATTCTCGAGTGCTTGAGCAGGGGAAGCTTCATAACTGCCGAATGGCATATCAACGACAACAAGAGCACGCTTTGCAGCTCTTGCAACTGCACGACCGAAAGGAATCATCTCATCGAGTGTTATCGGGAGAGTGGTTTCATAGCCAAGTGCGTTATCGGCAGCTGAATCACCCACGAGAAGAACTTCGATGCCTGCTTCATCGAAGATGCCGGCAGTTAGAGAGTCATAGGAGGTAAGACAGGAGAACTTTTGTCCCTTGTTTTTGAACTCCTGCAGCGTTGCTGTTCGGATTACTCTCGGTGTTAGTTCAGTCATCTCTTAGCCCTTGTATTTATTGGTAATAGGTAATCTGCGGTCTCTACCGAAAGCCATCCCGGTGATCTTTGGTCCAATTGCGCCTTGGCGTCGCTTCCATTCGGCTCTGTCTACGAGAGTAAGAACTTTGTGCACCATTTCCTCATCGAAACCAAAAGCAACAATCTCAGCCCTAGATTTTCTGCGGTTTATGTATGCATCGAGAATTGAATCAAGCACGTCGTATGGAGGCAAACTGTCTTGATCTACTTGATCTGGACGTAATTCAGCTGAAGGTGGCTTTTCGATTGAGCTAACCGGTATTGGTTCAACTTCACCTCTGGAAGCTGCATAAGCATTTCGCCATCTGGCTAATTCCCAAACCAAGCTCTTCTCAACATCTTTTAGCGGTGCGTAACCGCCAACGGTGTCACCGTAGATCGTTGAGTATCCAACTGCTAGTTCTGTTTTGTTGCCGGTAGTCAGGGTCAGGTGGCCATCCTTGTTGCTAAGAGCCATAAGGATTACTCCACGCACTCTAGCTTGAAGGTTTTCAGCAGGTAATCCTTCAAGAGAAAGCTGCGTTTCAAAGGGCTTGACTAAAGCTTCGATGGCTTGAACTTGGTAGTTGATTCCTCTTCGAGAGGCAAGATCAAGCGCATCATCTTTAGAGCCATCTGAGGAATATCTACTTGGCATTGAGACACCGAAGACATTCTCTGCTCCAACCGCATCAGCTGCAATGGTTGCACAGACCGCTGAATCTATTCCACCGCTTAAACCTAAAACAATAGATTTGAAACCATTCTTCTGAACGTAATCACGAAGACCTAGCACCAGAGCGTTCCAGGCTTGCCAGTTATCATTCGGCTTGGTCAGGTGATGTTCTCCAACCACGTTCATTTCATCTTTAGCGGTGATCTCAATCATTACTAAATCTGTTTTGAACTGTTTAAGTCTTGCAATCATGCGAGCTTTGCTATCAACGATGATGCTGTCACCATCGAAGACTAGATCGTCTTGCCCACCGACAAGGTTGACGTAAGCTGCTGCGCAGTTGTGTCGCTTTGCTAACTCAGTGACTAGCCCTAGTCTTCTGTCATCTTTATCGATCTCAAAAGGAGAACCGTTGAGAATAAGTGCAACATCTGTCTTAGCTTCACCAAGTTTTGCAACCGGGCCACCCGATTGCCAAATGTCTTCACAGATAACTGTTGAAAATCTAAGACCC
>CAILDA010000123.1 GCA_903832875.1 uncultured Micrococcales bacterium
GAAAGAGATTAACATCATGGACCCACATGTTTTACACAATCCAGAGCTAAGCCGTTATGAATTATGGCTAGGTGAGGAAAAGATTGGTCACGCAGACTACGTATTCGTAGCTGAAGAGATGCAGTTCCCACACACAGAGGTTGATCCCGCCCACCAGGGTAAGAACTATGCAGCCATATTAATGCGTGATGCTTTTGCTGATGTTAGGGAGAAGAACCTAGGTAAAGTATGGCCAGTATGCCCATACGTTGTGAAATACATGAAAGGTCATCCTGAAACTCATGACCTATTGTCTAGGGAACTTAACTAAGCGACGTTTGCTTTGATGAAACCTAGAAGATCGCGTATGACATCTTCTTTGTTTAGCTCGTTATACATCTCATGTCTGCCATCGTGGTAAATGATTGCAGTTACATTTTCAAGACCGCACTTATTTCTATAAGTATTAGCTAGCATCTGGTTACCGCGCTCGGCACCAATAGGGTCATCGCTACCGGCTTGAAGTAACAGTGGCAGATCTGTTCTTATTCCACGCTTAGGTGTGAAGAACAACTGGATAGCATTTGGGACACCAAATACTTTTGCTGCTGCTGCAAAGAAAGTGAGTGGGTCAGCTTCAAATACCTTACCAACTGCTTTATCTCTTGATAACCATTCGTATCCTGTTTTATCTGGTTCTTTATCCCACTTCTTGTTAAAGCCACCTGCACCTAGAACACCAGGAACAAGTAGTGAAGAACCAGAGAGAATTACTGCGTCGTATTCAGTTGAATACTGGTTGACAAGTTTTTGAGAAATAAACGAACCATATGAATGTCCAAAGAGAACTAACTTGACGCCTGGGTTTTCTTTTTTGATGATGTTGGTCATCTCATGCACTTGCTCAAAAGCTGCTTTGATTCCACCCTTACCCAAATTACCCATGGTCTTAGTCGCACCACTAGCTACTTGCTTCTTACCAGTTACTCCGTGACCTCTGTGATCATCGGCATAGACGGTGTATCCGGCTTTGTTTAGCTCACTTGCTAAATGGTCATATCTTCTAGCGTGATCGCCAAGTCCGTGAGCTATTTGAACAATGGCCTTAGGTTTCTCAATAGGCCAAACATAAAAAGTGATTTCGACTCCAAAAGAGTCGTTATAGGTTCTAGTAATAGGTAGGTCAGTCATGGCTTTACACTAGCGGTTTAAATATGTTTACCAGTTCACTTGAGATAGCACCGAAGCGATGTTGTGTGATTGAAATAGACTGCTCGCGGTAGAAGGCTAACTGCATGGCTCTACCAGATTTAGTTATCGGGGTATCAATAACAAACAGGTCTGGGTTTGCCTGAAGACCATCTAGCTGAGGCTCATTTGCGCCAATTACAAATAATTTGGTGCCCGGCTGAACCTTTTGAATTGCAGCCACAAACTCGTCTTCAGTCTGAATGGCAAAGCGGCCCCAGTCTGTTCCTTTTAGTTCAGAGAGTTGATCATCACTTAATTGGTGACCCAGTTGGAAGCCAGGGTGAATAGAAAGAGTAAAGCCCACTTGAGCAACTGCAACAAGGACTCTGACTAGCTCTGCTTTTGTAGCATGTCTACTCACACGAATAATGATGTTCTTATCAGCACTTGGAAGATAGCGGTGATAGTTCCCTTCAACTTCGACAGTTCCAGCATCAAGAGTCTTAGGTCGATAAAGTTTTTCTCTCCAGTAACTATCACTACGAATGGCTTGGTGTAACCAGTCGAGTTTCTCTGGCTCAACTAGAGCTAACATTTGCTCCCAGCCATCAACGTTCAACTTAGTGTCTAGCTGAACATCAGCAGAGTCTTCAAAGTGACCGAACTGTAAAAGGTAGTTTCTTCCACCTGCTTTTAGACCGTAACCAACCGATGATCTCTTGAAACCACCGAACGGTTGTC
>CAILDA010000124.1 GCA_903832875.1 uncultured Micrococcales bacterium
CACATCGGCGTTAGGGTTCTTCTCAGTCATCTTCTCTCCAGTTTAATCGTTAGTTAGCGGTTGCTTCTATCTCGCCCTTGGCAACCCTTAGTTTTAGGGCTTGTCCGGTCTTTACCTTGGCAGGATCGGTAATAACCTGCCCAGATTCGTCTCTAACCACCGCATAGCCACGGTCCAGTGTGCTCTGCGGAGATAGCGACCTAAGAAGGGATCTCTTGTTGGTTAGATCTGTTGCTTGTCTTTCAAGCTTTGAATCCATCTCATCTCTTAGTTCACCAAGAGCTCTGAGTAAGTCATCTGCTCTTTGGTCAAGATAAGCGTGTGGGTCTTTTAGTAATGGATGCTGTCTTATCTGGTTGATAAGAGTTGCTTGCGTTGAAACATAGTTACCGATGATGGATTTCATTCTCTCTAGAGATTCAGAAATCCTTCTTCTTTCATCCACAACATCAGGTACAACTCGTTTAGCAGCATCAGTTGGAGTTGATGCTCTTAGGTCTGCAACATCATCAATGATTGGCCTATCGTTCTCGTGACCAATAGCTGAGATAACCGGAGTCTTACAAGCAGCGACAGCCCTAACCAATGCTTCATCGCTAAAACCAACTAAATCTAGGAAACCACCACCACCTCTAGTGATGATGATTACTTCAACCTCAGGATCTTCATCCATCTTCTTCAGAGCTGCAATAACACTCGGAGCACACTCAGAACCTTGAACAGATACGTTAGCTGTTCTAATTACTGCTTCTGGCCAACGTAATAGAACATTCTGTTTGACATCTTTTTCTGCATCAGAGTTCTCAGCAGTGATAAGACCAATAACACCGGGTAAGAAAGGTAGTTTCTGTTTCTTAGCCGGATCTGCTAAACCTTCGGCAATGATCTTTGCTCTTCTGGCTTCAATCTCAGCCATCAGAACACCGATACCAACTTTTCTAATGGTGGTCACTCGAAGTGAAAGTGTTCCTCTAGCAACATAGAAGTCCATGTTTCCTGAAACTAGAACACGGTCACCATCTTGGAATTCTTCACCAGCTGAAACCAGCACATTATTGAAAATCACTAAAGAGAGCTGAGCTCCGGTAGTTAGGTCTCTAAGTTGGGGATAGGCGTGCCCTCCAGCTTTAGCTTGGAACTTGATAAGTTCACCTTCAACCCAGGCATTACCCCAGCCTTTGACAGCATTGGCTACCCGTTCACTTAGTTGTTGAACGGTGAACGGGTGGTCTGGGTCTTTACCCGTGTCCACTACTTCGTTCATTGCCTATACCCATCTGACTTCGCTTAGAATTGCGAAGTGGCCGACTTCCAGAATACTTCCGTCTTAGGACAAACCCAGACCTCTAAGCGAGTGCTGCTTGCAGCCCCTAGAGGTTACTGCGCTGGCGTAGACAGGGCTGTTATAGCCGTTGAAAAGGCCTTAGATCTGCATGGAACACCTGTTTATGTCCGCAAGGAGATTGTTCACAACAAGCACGTGGTGTCCTCTCTTGAGCGCCGTGGGGCTATTTTCGTGGATGAGGTTGATGAGGTTCCAGAAGGCAGCATCCTGGTCTTTTCAGCCCATGGCGTCTCACCTGCAGTTGTGAAGGCTGCTGGGGAAAGAGGCCTGAACACCATTGA
>CAILDA010000125.1 GCA_903832875.1 uncultured Micrococcales bacterium
CATAGCTCCATCTTGCAGCTGGACACAACTGTGGTAGTCGCCCACTGCTACAGATACCGCGGTTCCAATTCCAGGCACTGCTTTAGGCGTCTTGCTATCAGCCCCTGCTGAACCTAGTTGTAGCCTCGAGTTGTCACCCCAACAGTAAACCAGGCCGACATCAGTTACACCACAGGCATGTCGATAGCCGACAGCAACTTTAGAGAAATTGGCGTCAATAGCAACTTTGTTGATTTTCAAAGTAGCGGACTTCACGGAGCTATCTCCAAGCTGCCCTGAACTGTTAGAGCCCCAGCAGTAAAGATTCTTTGCAGTCGAAACAACACATGCGCTCGAGTTTCCAACTGAGACCTCGTCGACTGGAAGATCAGTGTCGTCAGGAGCTAGAGGTCCCCAACAATTGAGAACCGTTGTTAGAGCACAGGTTGTGCTGGTACCAGCAGAAACTCTGACGACGCCTGAAACTTTTGAATTATTTTGAACAATCGCAGTAGAAGCAAGTACTCCTGACTGGCCTGAACTAACATCACCAATGCAGGAGACATTGCCGTCAAGCTTAAGCGAACAGGAGGTGGAACTATAGGCAGCCAGATATGTAGATTTAGCAGCTCCCGTTGGAATTCTTGTTGTCTGGTCGCTACCTGCCTGAATACCAAGTTGACCTGACTGATTCTCACCCCAACAGAAAGTGTCACCGCTAGCATCTAGAACGCAAGCGAAATGACTTCCAGTCACAACCTGCTTGGCTGAGTTGATTCCTGTAACTGCAACTAAAGTGTTGGAACTAGTCTTGTTGCCAACACCTAGTTGTCCGTGATCGTTTGCTCCCCAACAGGAAACGGAAGTTTGAAACTTTAGACATCCGAAGTCGCTTCCTAGATTCACGCCAAGAGCACCAGAAGAGTCGATAACTTTAGTTGGGTTGAATTGTTTCGCACCACTTGTAAACAGGTTGTCAGCAAACTCTCCCCAACAATAAATATCGCTACTAAGAATGCAAACACGATTACCACGAACTGCCATCACGTTGATGGAAGAAGGTAACCCTGCAACAGCAATTGGCGAGGAACTTCCTTGAAGTTGATCTTGACCAAGCTGCCCGAATTCATTTGAGCCCCAACAATAGAGAACACTGGCTTTCGATAAAGCGCAAGCAAAGTTAGTGCCAACGCTTACCTGGGAAATATTTGAGAGAGCGCTTACCAGTGTTGCCGCTGTCTTGTTCTCGTTATTACCTAAACCTAGCTGTCCAGAAGAGTTAGAACCCCAGCAGTAAAGAGAACCTGTGTACGTAACGGCGCATGCACTAGTTGAACCGACACTGACACTCGCAACGTTTGAAATTCCAAGTATGGTTTGAGGGTCGGTGGTCGATATCGTGTTGCCGTTTCCTAATTGCCCGTAAGTATTTGAACCGACGCAGTACAGATCGTCAGCAGCCCTAATCGCACAAGAAGAACTCTCCCCCACAGCAATAGGTTCGATGGCTGCGGCAAGTAAAGCTTGAGCCGGAGTTTGAGTAAAAACTAGTTGCGAAATAAAGAGTGCAGAAACTGTTGCAAGTTTGATTAGGTTCGCTTTTCGCATGTTCACAGGATAACAAAAGCTATTGGTGGACGATACTGGGTTCGAACCAGTGACCCCTTCCATGTCAAGGAAGTGCGCTACCACTGCGCCAATCGTCCGTAGGTGTTTCTTGGAGGTGGAGACGGGATTTGAACCCGTGGGTTGACAGCTTTGCAGGCTGTTGCTTTGGGCCGCTCAGCCACTCCACCATGCTTCACGAGTCTTGGTTTAGACCCTTTCGAGCGGATGACGAGATTCGAACTCGCGACCCCAACCTTGGCAAGGTTGTGCTCTACCAACTGAGCCACATCCGCATGTCTTTATTCAAGACAAATAGAACTCTAACCGATTTAGGCAATATTCGTCAAAAGGTAAGCCCCTGCGGTGGAGTGAAACCTCCGCAGGGGCAGAACTTTTAGCCTAATTAGACGCGATCATTGCCAAAGGCATAAGCCTCTTCACCGTGAACAACAGTGTCTATTCCGGCAATCTCATCTTCTGCTTTGACTCTGAAACCTATTGTCTTCTCAATTACCCAACCGATAACGAAGGCCAAGATGAATGAATAAGCCAAAACCGCGCCAGCACCAATGGCTTGCTTTAGGAGCTGACTGAAGTCATTTCCAAAAGCGAAACCAACGCCGCGACCAAAGATACCGATGAACAAAGTTCCAACGATTCCACCAACCAGGTGAATACCAACAACGTCTAGTGAGTCATCGAAACCTAGTGCAAACTTTAGATCGATTGCTAAAGCACAAAGCGCTCCGGCAACTAGTCCTAGAACCATTCCCCAAACTGGATCAAGAGCAGCACAAGCTGGAGTGATTGCGACAAGACCAGCTACTGCACCAGAGCCAGCTCCGATTGATGTTGCTTTTCCGTGACGGAATTTCTCAACAATGATCCATCCAACCATGGCAGCAGCAGGAGCAGCCATCGTGTTGATGAACGCGATCGAGGCAACACCATCCGCGCCTAGTTCGCTACCTGCGTTGAAACCAAACCAGCCGAACCACAACAATGCAACACCAAGCAGAGTTAGTGGAACGTTGTGTGGCTGAGTTATTCCCTTACTAAAGCCAAAGCGCTTACCAAGAACTAGAGCAAGAGCAAGGCCAGCAGCTCCAGCGTTTATGTGAACAGCAGTTCCGCCAGCGAAGTCGATAACACCGAGTTGAACTAACCAACCACCATCATGGTGATCAGCTGCTGCGCCAAAGTTAAAGACCCAGTTGGCCACTGGGAAGTAAACAACTGTTGCCCAAATACCAGCGAAGATCATCCATGCCCCGAACTTTGCTCGGTCGGCAATTGCTCCAGAGATAAGTGCCACTGTGATGATCGCGAAGGTTGCCTGAAAAGCAACGAAAGCCATCTCAGGGTGAGCAGCTGTTTGCTCTCCTAGCGCTGCATTAGTTTGAGCCGTTAGACCCAGCGAAGCACTATCAATTCCAAACCAACCAGGAATTCCCATGTATGTGTCGCTGTCAGAGCTTGCGAAGCTAACTGCATAGCCATAGAGCACCCAGAGCACTCCAACTAGACCGAGAGATCCCCAAGAGAGCATCATCATGCTAACTACAGATTTGGCCTTGACCATACCTCCATAAAAGAAAGCTAAGCCGGGAGTCATTAGCAGAACTAGAGCTGCCGAAATTAAAACAAAAGCGGTATTACCTTGATCCATGTTTACCTCCAACGCGAGAACCCTCTCTGGGTATGCATCTAAGGATGGTTCAAACATGTTTCGGGAAACACCTTGAAATGTTTCGTGAATGTAAAAAGTTCTAGGACACTTCTCGTTGAACCATTGCTGAGAGTCTGGAGAGACAACGAAGGTATTTCTTTTGATAAGCACCAGCGACGTGGTCAGCCCTAAAAAGCGTGCCTAAATCCGCTCCAGTGAATCTCAGAGCTATACCTGCCTCGTAGCACCTATCGATGAAAGACACGAAGCGCATGCCCTCAAATTGATCTGTTATCTGCACGGCATCAAGTAGCAAAAGAAGCTGGAATTGCTCGGCAACCTTGGCGTAGCGAGATTGGTGAATAGACCCTAGGAAAGATAGCAACTCAGATTGAGTGGTTTCCAACACGCGACTACCTAATCGCGCTTGCTCGATGGCATCCAGTCCTGAAGGCTCGAACCTGAAGCTTGAATCGCGATGACGGTAGTCCTCACCATCAATTCGAATCATTTCAAACTTGTCAGCCACCGACTGTATCTCTCGCTGGAAACTATCGGCTGCAAAACGGCCAGCCCCAAGAGCAGTAGGCGGAGTATTTGATGTTGCTGCGAAGCGAACACCTTTGCTAGCAAGTTCTTTCAGGAAGCGAGACATAATCATGGTGTCTCCTGGGTCGTCCAGTTCAAACTCATCTATGCAAAGTAAGTCGTATTTGGAAAACACCTGAACGGCCTCAGCGAAACCTAAGTACCCGATAATGCTCGTAAACGCGATAAATGACCCAAAGATCCTTTTCCCCTTACTGGCATGGAACACAGAAGCAAGTAAATGAGTCTTACCAACACCGAAACCGCCATCAAGATAGATTCCTAGCTCTGCTTGGCCCTTCTTCGAAATTCCCAAAGCAAAGGCTTCAGCCTTGGTTGCGGCCGCTGATTGAGATGGGAAATTGCTGTCAGGGATGTATGAACTAAAGGAAACACGGCTGAATTCTGTTGGCGGAACAAGCTCGGCAAGCAACTCAGGCACCGACACCTGGGAGTTTATGTCTGAAACATTCAGAAGCATTCGAGATTAGCCGTTCTATTTGCGGGTTCTTTTTGTAAGAATAGAAGCACCGAACACCAATTGTAAAACCAAACGAGGGTATCCCATGTCTTTCATCCCTGAACAAAGCGATAGATTCGCTTCCTTCGCACATCCTGAAGTGCTGGTTTCAACTGAATGGGTTGAAGCGAACTTAGGTGCAGAAGGTCTCGTTCTTATTGAATGCGATGAAGATATCCTTTTGTTTGAAACTGGACACATTCCAGGAGCAGTGAAGCTCGACTGGCACACAGAACTCAATCACCCGGTAACTCGCGATTACCTCGATGGGCACGACATGGCTAAGCTGCTTTCGGAAAAAGGGATCTCAAGAGATGACCTGATTGTCATCTATGGCGATAAGAGCAACTGGTGGGCTACCTACGCATTCTGGGTGCTGAAACTTTTTGGTCACGAGAAAATCGCGATCATGGATGGCGGACGAGCAAAGTGGATTAGCGAAGCACGCCTGCTAACAACAGACAAGTCAGAGAGAACTCAAACTAACTATCCAGTTGTGGTTAGAGATGACGTAACTATCAGAGCTTTCAAAGAAGATGTACTAGCTCACTTTGGTAAGCCTTTGATTGATGTTCGATCGCCTCAAGAGTATTCAGGTGAGAGAACACATATGCCGGACTATCCAGATGAAGGAGCTCTTCGTGGTGGACACATTCCAACTGCTGCATCTGTTCCTTGGAGCAAAGCGGTGAACGAGGATCAAACTTTCCGCACCTTGGAAGAATTGACTCAGATTTATCGGGTTGACGCTGGCATTTCAGATGCGAGCGATGTCATTGCATACTGTCGCATCGGAGAACGATCCAGTCACACTTGGTTCGTTCTGAAGTATTTGCTTGGGATTGCTTCTGTTCGTAACTATGACGGTTCTTGGACCGAATGGGGATCTGCAGTTAGAGTGCCAATCGCAAAGGGAACTGAACCCGGATTAGTGCCTGCAGGACTGTAATTTGGCAAACCTCACAAAACAGGCACAGGAAGTTATTGATTCTTTCAATGATGTTCCGGAATCTCAGAAACTTGAACTACTGCTGGAATATGCAAACGCTTTGCCTGATTTGCCAGCAACCTACTCTGAACACCCTGATCTGCTTGAACGGGTTGAAGAGTGCCAATCTCCCGTTTACCTCTTTGTCGAAATACATGGGAATGTCGTGTCAATTTTCCTAACTGCGCCATTGGAAGCTCCCACCACTCGAGGCTTCGCTAGCGTTTTGCAACTAGCACTCGACCAGCAAACTCCTGAGGATGTGCTCAACTTCGATGACGCGTTTGTATCAAGTCTTGGCCTTACGAGTTTGGTTTCACCATTACGTATTCGTGGCATGCATGGAATGCTTAACCGAATCAAAAGACAGGTTCGCGAGAAATCGTCTTGAAAGTAACTCAGCATTTCCCTATCCAACGAGAACTAGAACTCTTGAGCCTTGACCAAGCAAGAGAATTTTATCCAAGGACCAAGGGATTTCGTTTCAACTATGTAATCCGAATTGGTAGCACGGAAAGGAACAGCGACCTCCTTTCATCCGAATCAGATCGCTTCTTTCTGAAAGTCATTCGTGCACAGTCGGATCTGATTGTGAGCACAGGGGCAACCGCAAGAACTGAGTCCTTGAAAGCATCCAAGTATGCTCCATCACTACTACTAACTGAACAGAATCATCTTGACTGCCCAGCTACACAACTTGAGAGTGTGCAACCTGTGTTTGTTTCCGTTCCAGAGCAGAGCTTTCTGAATTCCAACGCATTCGCATTAGGTGCAACAACTACGCCTCTGAGTTGCTGGCTAACGGAATTTGTAACTGGTAAGGATTACGACTGCATCGTCGTTGAGTCAGGGCTGACAGTAACTAGAGAGATCATCAACATGGAGCTAGCTGCCGAGTTCTGCCTTACGGTCACCAATGCTGAGGATTCTGTAACAGCTATATCAAGTGCAGATAAATTCTTTGATGAATTAGGAGTGAAGCCTGAGCTGACGCAGTTACTTGAAGCGGACCAGACTTTTCTCTTTAGATTCGATTTGCGGAAACGAACTCAGCTATAGATTTCTGATACTTCTCTTGATCTTCGTTGAACAATCTGCAATGGCGTGCTCCTTGAATCTCAACCAATCTAGTTAATGTATTCAGTTCTCTATATCGATAGACACCGGTCATGGAAATGTAGCCATCATTCGAAGAGTGAAAAAGCAACGATGGTACTTGCGTGCTTAGAGGCCTATCTAGTGCAGAGAGATTGAAAATATCTACATTCTTAAAGCCAAGAAGCCTAATCATCAAACTTGAGGTTATGAGTTTCATGCTCCTAGTTACGATCGATCTATCAATACCAGCTCTCCCTGCCTGCAACTGGAGTGTTCCACGGTAATCAAGCAACGGTGAGTCATAAATAGCACCTGCAATTACAGAGGTGTTGTCCGACCTATCGAGAAAATGGTTAACTAGCATTCCGCCTAACGACCAACCGAAAAGGACTATTCGTGCAGCCCCACTTGCGATGGCATGCTCAACAGCTTGCTCTACTTGAGTCCACTCTTGAGCGCCTAATTGAGATTTAGTCTTTCCTAAACCATCAGGTCTCGGGTCAGTCTCGTGAGAGATTGCGAGTTGGCTGAAACCAAGATCGGTGAATTGCTTGAAATTGCGAAGAGTTTCTGCATAGCCAGCTTTGCGTCCGTGAATGTGAATAACCCAACGATCCGTTTCAGCGAGCACCTGAATGGCTCTAGTTCCATTACTGAGAGTAACTAAGTCATCGGGAGAATATCCAAAATGCTCTGGCTTATCTCCTAGCCAACCGGAGAGCCATGCTCCATTAGTTACATTGATCTCTTCGCCAAAGTTTTCTAGGACGATGAATCTTCGATCAGTAGTGCTGGAATCGTCAGATCTTTGCACCACTGCATGGCCCTGCCGAGAGTTCCAGAACAGACTTTGTTTGGCATAACTTTCCGTATCTGGGTTGATTGGAAGGTGAACAAATGTTTTACCTTCTAGCTCGCTAATACGGGATATTGTGAAGTCTCCTTGAATTTTGCTACCGAGCCAGAGCACACGTATCGCGGATACGAGGGCTACTAGGTAGTTCATCTTGAAAGTCCTTTGCGGCGTGGCAGGGTAAAAGCGGATGGCTTGCCATTTAGCCTAGAACAGATGAGTTTGTATAAGTTAGACCCGAAGGCCCCTGCCCAGTTCAAAGCTGCAGCAATGGGGCTAACTGAGCTTATGCTCCGCAATGAGTTGGAGACCGTGCAAATACCCGCTCCTAAGGAGATAGCTCCATATGCGCTAGCTTTCTCAGCTCAGGTGCCTAACCCAGCTGATACGCCGATGAACCGCGGAGTTGGACGCTTAGTTTTCCTGCATAATCCAGAAGAGTTTGATACCTGGGGATCTAACATGCGCATTATTGCCTATGGTAAGTCCCCTTTGGAAAGCGATGTTGCAATGCAGGAGGACGCCGCTAACTACTGGTGGGAATGGCTTATGCGTGCTCTGGACTATCGAGGAGCCAAATACAGTCATGAAGCAGGCACCATAACAAGGATGACTTCAACCGGGATGGGAGCTCTTGCAACTGATAGAGAGAACACCGAAATAGAAATTAGAGCTTCCTGGTCCCCAACAGAAGACGACCTGGGTTCACACCTAGGTGCTTGGCAGGATCTGATTTCAGGCATGGCCGGTTACCCAATTGGCGGCGAAGGCGTCGCACGCATAGCAAGAGCACAATGAGTGAAGAAGGACAAAAAGTAGACAGCACTCCCCTAAACGAACCAAGACTTCACGCTCTACTTGTTGAAACAGACTCAGACCTAACTACCGTCATTGAAGCACTTCTTGACTATGACGGACCTATTTGTATCGATGCTGAAAGAGCAAGCGGCTTTAGATACGGTCAAAAGGCTTACCTAATTCAAATAGCTATTCCTTATAAAGCTATATATCTAATCGATCCAACACCTCAATACAGTGAGGAACTCTGGATTACCTTCGCAAAGGAAACAAACCGAAAGACATGGATCATTCATGCCGCCTCTCAAGATCTAATTTGTTTGGCTGAACTTGGTTTGCTACCAACACAAATTCTCGATACCGAGCTAGCATCGAGAATCCTCGGCTTACCAAAAGTTGCCCTTGGGACAATTACCGAACACTACCTTGGGCTAAAGCTTGCTAAAGAACATTCGGCCGTTGACTGGAGTGTGCGTCCGATGCCGAAGTCTTGGCTTGACTATGCAGCTCTAGATGTTGATGTTCTTTTCGATCTATGGGTCGCTGTTGAGGCCGATCTGGTAAAAAGAGATCGCATGGGAATTGCAATGCAAGA
Source organism: uncultured Micrococcales bacterium (assembly GCA_903832875.1). Taxonomy (GTDB): domain Bacteria; phylum Actinomycetota; class Actinomycetes; order Actinomycetales; family Microbacteriaceae; genus Rhodoluna. The sequence goes on from CAILDA010000125.1 coordinate 8,697, forward strand.
ATTCGAATTCTTACTTACGCCAAGTGTCAAAGAACCTAAAGTTGATCGCTGGAGATCAACTACAGGTTTGCATGAGATAAAAGATGCAAGAGCACTAACTGTTGCAAAACACTTATGGGAAGCTCGTGAAGCGTTAGCTCTTAACAGGGACATTGCACCTGGAAGATTGATTCCTGACTCAGCGATAATAGCCGCGGTAAAAGCAGCGCCAAGATCAAAATCCGAACTAGCCTCCCTTCGAACGTTCTCAGGAAAAGCAAGCAGAACTTTTATTGATGTCTGGTGGAAGGCTCTTAGCGAAGGTACAACAACCAAAAACCTTGTTGAACTGAGAGCTAAGACCATCGGTATTCCAAATCATAGGAATTGGTCACAGAAGTTTCCTGAGGCTCACGCTCGCTTACTTACTTGCAAGCTTTTGCTCGGCAAACTAGCAGAGGAGTTAGCAATACCCGCTGAAAATATCGTTAGCCCTGAGGTTGTTAGATCACTATGTTTTGAGCCGCCAACGCCACTGACGCTGGAGAACCTAACTGCAAGGCTGCTCGAGAAAAGGGTTCGTGCTTGGCAAATCGATCGAATTCTCGAAGTTTTACTTGTTGGCCTGGCAGCTACTACCCCTCCAGAAATAGTAGAAGAAACTAAAGCTGAGACTCTTTAGAGTTCTGTGCTTCTTCTAAAGGTTTAGCGTGCGGAACTCTCGCACCTAAAACCTGAGCAACAATCTCTTGAGTTATGTTCTGAGCTGTGAGCCCGACTCTCTCAAGGATTTCTGCTCTAGAAGCGTGCTCCAGGAACTCATCCGGTAAACCTAATTCGTTTAGAGCTGTGTCAACTTGTGCTGCGCGTAAGTCTTGACGAATACGAGTACCGATGCCACCAACACGAACTCCGTCTTCCAATGTCACAACAAGTCTGTGATCTTTAGCAAGATCGATGACGCTTTGTCTAACTGGCACCACCCAACGAGGGTCAATTACGGTAGCACCGATGCCATGAGCTTTTAGCAGTTCAGCAATCTTGAGTGCAACTGTTGCCATAGCTCCAACTGCAACGAGCAAAACGTCTTTGCTAGGAGCTTCTGCCAAAACCTCTACGCCATCTGAGAGTCTTTTTAGAGCGGGGATATCCAACGGAGCTGCGCCTTTAGGAAAACGAATAACCGTCGGACGATCATTGATAGCGATGGCTTCTGCCAATTCTTCCTTGAGACGAATAGCGTCTCTAGGAGCAGCAATCTCAATTCCTGGCACAATTTGAAGTAGCGCTAAGTCCCACATTCCATGATGACTTGCTCCATCTGGTCCGGTAACACCAGCTCGATCAAGGACAAAAGTTACACCTGCTTTATGCAAGGCGACATCCATTAGCACCTGATCAAAAGCTCTATTCATAAACGTTGCGTACACAGCAACAATTGGATGCAACCCTCCAAACGCTAGACCAGCACTTGATGCAACCGCATGCTGCTCAGCAATGCCAACATCGAAAACGCGTGCTGGGAATTCAGCTGCAAACTTATGCAAACCAACAGGAATGAGCATCGCTCCAGTAAGGCCAACAACCTTTTCATTGCTTCTTGCAATTGAGAGAATCTCATCGCTAAAGATGGAGGTCCATGACGGTGCTGTTGATGACTCTAAGGACTTGCCTGTCTTCGGATCGATTTGACCGACCGCATGGAATTGATCATCAACATCGCCTTCAGCTAATGGGAAACCTCTACCCTTTTGAGTTATCGCGTGAACTATAACTGGAGCACCATAGTTCTCGGCTTGTCGCAGAGCTTGCTCCATTGCTTCTTGGTCGTGACCATCAATAGGACCGATGTATTTCAGGTCCAGATTAGGAAACATGCTCTTTGGCGTGAAAGATCCAAGCAACCCCTTGCCAGCGCCACGAAGAGTTGCGTAAGCTAATCGACCCACTGGACCGAAGTGCGAGAAGAACCTCCTAGAGGCCCTATACATGCGCTTATAGAACGGTTCTGTGCGAACGTTGTTCAAATAGCGAGCTAACCCACCAATAGTTGGCGCATATGAGCGCCCATTGTCATTGACAACGATGATTAGTTTTCTATCGTTGTCATCGGTGATGTTATTAAGCGCTTCCCAAGCCATGCCCCCAGTGAGCGCTCCGTCACCGATGACTGCAACAACTGCACGAGATGACTGACCGGTTAGTTTGTATGCTCTTGAGATTCCATCGGCCCATGACAATGATGAAGACGCGTGCGATGACTCAACAACATCGTGAATCGATTCAGAACGCTGAGGATAACCAGCGATGCCATCTTTAGTTCTGATGGAAGAAAGATCTGATCTTCCAGTGACAAGCTTGTGAACATAACTTTGATGACCGGTATCGAAAATCACACTGTCTGTCGGTGAATCAAAGACTCTATGAATAGCTAGCGTAAGTTCCACAACACCGAGGTTTGGACCTAAGTGACCACCGGTAGCAGCAATAGTTTCAATCAAGTACTCGCGTATTTCTTGAGCAAGCTCTTGCATTTGCGATAGGGTCAGCGCCTTTAGATCCTCAGGGGACTTTATCGAGCTCAACAAAGACATTAGTTAGCCAACCAAACTTCTCAGAACGTACTGCAAGATTCCACCGTGACGATAGTAATCTGCTTCACCTGGTGTGTCGATTCTTAGAGCAGCTTCAAAAGCGATTTCAGCCTTGCCTTGTGCGCTGTGTGCAGTTGGCGAAGCAAAAATCTTTAGAGTCTTTGGTGTGACTCCAGAATTCAGTTCGGTAACGCCTGCAATAGAGAATGACTCCGTGCCATCTAAACCTAAGCTTGCAGCAGTTTGACCAGGTAAGTATTGCAGCGGCAAAACTCCCATCCCAATTAGATTGCTGCGGTGAATTCTTTCAAAGCTCTCGGCGATAACAGCCTTAACTCCGAGAAGTGCAGTTCCCTTTGCCGCCCAGTCTCTAGAAGATCCAGAACCGTACTCTTTACCAGCGAGGATAACTAACGCAGTTGAGTTGTTCTGATAGTTGATTGAAGCATCGTAAATAAACGATTGCGCACCATCAACTGAAGTGAAATCTCTGGTGTATCCACCTTCGATTCCATCAAGCAGCTCGTTACGAAGACGAATGTTTGCAAAGGTTCCACGAATCATAACTTCGTGATTTCCGCGACGAGAGCCATATGAGTTGAAGTCAACTCTCGATACTCCGTGCTCGGATAGGTATTTCCCAGCTGGTGAATCAGCTTTGATTGAACCGGCTGGACTGATGTGATCTGTTGTCACAGAATCACCTAGTTTTGCTAAAACGCGCGCTCCTGAGAAGTCTGTTACCTTCGCAGGTTCCATGCTCATGCCATCGAAGTAAGGTGGCTTACGCACGTAAGTACTCTTAGGGTCCCAGCTGAAGGTATCCCCAGTTGGAGTTGGCAGAGACTTCCAACGTTCGTCGCCTTCGAATACTCCTGCGTACTGGCGGTTAAACATATCTGAATTGATGGTCGCATCTATGGTGCTCTGCACTTCTTCAGGAGTAGGCCAGATGTCCTTCAAGAAAACGGGGTTACCTGACGAGTCATTTCCAAGTGAATCGGTTGCAAAATCGAAGTCCATAGTTCCAGCTAATGCGTAAGCCACAACAAGCGGAGGGGACGCCAAATAATTCATCTTGACGTCTGGATTGATGCGACCTTCAAAGTTTCTGTTACCAGAGAGCACTGCGGTAACGGCTAGATCGTTCTCATTGATGCTCTGTGAGATGGCTGGATCAAGCGGACCTGAGTTTCCAATGCAGGTTGTGCAACCGTAACCAACTAGATCAAAGCCAAGACCATTGAGATCTTCGGTCAGTCCTGCTTTGTCAAAGTATTCGGTAACAACTTTTGAACCTGGAGCAAGGGATGTCTTAACCCAAGGCTTACTCTTGAGTCCCTTAGCGACAGCTTTACGAGCCAATAGACCAGCAGCCATCATCACTGAAGGATTGGAAGTGTTAGTGCAAGAAGTGATTGAAGCGATTGCTACATAACCGTTGTCGATTGTGTACTGCTCGCCAGCAACTGTGCTCACCTTTGAAGCTTCAGCACTGTATGTCTTGATGTCCTTGGCAAAGTTCTCTTTGGCATTAGCCAAGATGATTCTGTCTTGCGGACGCTTAGGACCTGCAATAGATGGCACAACTGTTGAAAGATCTAGTTCGATGTACTCGGAATACTCTGCTTCGTTATTCGCATCGTGCCACAGACCCTGTGTCTTGCTGTATGCCTCGACTAGAGCAATTTGTTCTTCTGATCGGCCCGTTGCGCGAAGGTAATCAATAGTTACTTGATCGATTGGGAAGATGGCAACTGTTGAACCGAACTCTGGGCTCATGTTTCCAATGGTCGCTCTATTAGCTAGTGGAACAGATGCAACACCTGCGCCATAGAACTCAACGAACTTTCCAACAACACCATGCTTACGAAGCATCTCAGTGATTGTGAGTACAACATCAGTTGCTGTTGCTCCAGTTGGTATTGCCCCGGTGAGTTTGAAACCAACAACCTTAGGTATCAACATAGAAACAGGTTGACCTAGCATTGCAGCTTCTGCTTCAATACCGCCAACACCCCAACCTAAAACTCCAAGACCGTTCACCATCGTTGTGTGTGAGTCAGTGCCAACACATGAGTCAGGGTATGCAAGTATTTCGCCGGCGACTTCTCGAGTCATAACTGTTCTCGCAAGATATTCGATGTTTACCTGGTGGACGATACCGGTACCAGGTGGAACTACTTTGAAATCATTAAAAGCACCTTGACCCCAACGAAGGAACTGATAACGTTCACCGTTTCGCTCGTATTCAAATGCAACGTTACGCTCAAATGCATCTGGGCTTCCAGCGACGTCAATGACTACTGAGTGATCGATAACCAACTCTGCTGGAGCTAATGGGTTAACCTTCTTTGGATCGCCTCCGAGCGCCGATACAGCTTCGCGCATTGTCGCGAGGTCAACGATGCATGGAACACCGGTGAAGTCCTGCATGATTACGCGAGCAGGGCTGAACTGAATCTCGGTATCTGGTTCAGAGTTTGGGTTCCAGTTGGCAATGGCATTGATGTGATCAGATGTGATGTTTGCGCCATCTTCGGTGCGTAGGAGGTTCTCAAGAAGAATCTTTAGGCTGTAAGGCAACTGTGCCTTCACCACGCTGTCTAAGCGGAAGATGCGGTACTGCTTGCCACCAACTTCTAAGACTGAACTTGCATTGAAACTGTTAACTTTGGACAAAAGCCCACTCCTAGCGAAATTTACGAAAACTACTTGTCCAAAATACCATCTTGGACAGGGCTAATCACTTTCCTGAGCAGAAGCCATGAGACCCAAATCATTGTCAAATAGAACGGGAGCCCTAAAACAAGCTTGACAAAGCCCAGTGTCACGATGTTTCCAGCAAAATACAAGGGTAGCTCAACGGCTAAGCGAGTGGAGAATAAGCCAACCCATAGCAGCGTCACAAGGTCAAAGAACCTTACTTTGCGGCGATCTTTACGCCAAGTTAGCCCTTGATTAGTAAAGAGCCCGACCATAACCCCAATTATTGGGAAACGAATAATCACACTCAAAAGCAGGACTGAACCGTAAATACCGTTGGTCCAGAAATCCTTCAAGTAGAAATCCCCTGCCTGTCCACCTGGTCTTAGCGTTAGATAAATAGCCAAAGCTATACCGATTAGTGAGCCGACTAGTTGAGAGAACGGACGTTTCATTACAACGTGCCGAATTGTTAGTAGACAGACAGCTACCACAACCACTGAGATGCTTACGGTGAGATTGCTCCAGATTGCAAAAGTTAGAACATAGAGAAAACCCGGCAGCGTTGATTCGATAAGACCTTGAAAACCACCGACGCTTGCTAGCAGAGATTTGAAGTCGAGTTGATAGCCATCTTCGGACTGTTGCAATCCGTATTTCTGGATATTTACTTTCGGTTTAGATTCGGTCACTATTTTGCCTTGGGTACGATTGCACCTGCAGGAAGAGTTAGTGGAAGCAACTCTCTGGGAGGAAGAGGTACTTCCCCACGATTGACAACTATTCCTCGAAAGATATCCTCAAGCTGAGATTTAGCAGCCAAGTCCTTGATTGCTAAACCTGAAACTGTTCCGCGTAGCAGCCATCGATCGCCATCAACACCAAACATTCGCACTGTCTTTGTTCCTTGCTCTGGAGCGGGAATTTCAGCAAGCAACTCGATACCAAATGGACCTGAGTGCTTCTCAATCTCAACTCCCTGGTTCATCAAGCTCTCTGATATGTCTTTAAGAACTTCTTCCCACATGCTTTTACCCTTAGGCATTGCAAATGCCTGAACTTGCAGGGTGCTCTCCTGATGATCGAACGAAATAGCGACTATGCGTTGAGTTCCTTCTTCAACTTCTGCCCTGACGCTTACCAAGGAATTGGGAGAGAATGCTAAAGCCCCGAAGTCAACGAGCTCTTGTGGAGCGTTTAAGTCTGATTTGTCGTAAGGACCTTGATTGGCTTGGCGCGAATTACCGAAGATTGCATCTGACATTTACTTCACTCCCGTTGAACCGAAACCAGCTGTTCCACGTTGTGATCCAGGCAGTTCTGTTACTGCAACGAAATCGGGACTCTCAAATCTTTGGAAAAGAATTTGAGCGATGCGGTCACCCTTAGCGATAGAAAAGGAATCAGGTGAATGATTGATCAGTGTCACAGCAATCTCGCCACGGTAACCAGCATCAACAGTTCCAGGAGAGTTTAAAACAGTTATCCCGCTCTTGGCTGCCAACCCACTTCTCGGGTGCACTAATGCAACGTACCCGGCTGGCATCGCTAGTTTGACCCCAGTGGGCACCAACGCCCTTGCGCCTGGCTCGATTACAAAAGCTCCGGCAGCCTTTAGGTCATATCCGGCATCACCTGGATTGCCTTTTGTTGGCATCAGTTCTGGCTCGCAAATGATTAGAACCTCAAAAGTTGTCATGAGCGTATTCTAAATGCATGACCAAACCGCCAAAGCAAGTTAGCTATGTGGAACGAGTTCTACCGAGCGTAAGTTTCTTCGTTGCTGGGCTCTTTTTGCCTACAGCCCTTTTCCTGGTTTCACTGCCATTTTCTATAGAAATAGCGCTAACAGTGGCGATTGGGTCGTATCTTGCACTGTTAGGGATAAGTTACCTTCTTGCTCCAAAGATTCTGTTGCAAGATGGCGTGCTACGGGTAAATAGTGCCGTTATCCCAGTTATTCATCTAGGAGAAGCCAGTGTGATTGAACCTAAAGATCAGTTCCTAGAACGTGGTCACAAACTCAGCACCCTGGCCTACACAAGATTTCAGATAGGTGTAAAAGGTCTTGTGAAGGTTGAGCTTCAAGACGAGAACGACCCAACTCCCTATTGGCTAGTAGCGACCAAGCACCCTGAAGTGCTTGCGGGCTATCTAAACGCTAAGAGTTAGTTCTAGCAGTCCACACAAACTGGGCCGTATTGTCCGTCTTTGCGGGCCTTCTGAGAGTGGTGCTTGACTATGAAGCACTCGCTGCAAGTAAATTCGTCTTCTTGCTTAGGCACAACGACAACATCATGTTCCTCGTTGGTTACCTCAGGTATGGAGAACGAGTCAGAGTGATCTTCAGCATCAACGTCTGAAGAGGCTGAAGTGCCCTCGGGATTGCGCTCTTTAATCGCATCAAGTGACTCTGTATCGTCATCGTTTTTGCGTGGAGCATCGTAATCGGTGGCCAATTACTTTCCTTTCGAAGAATTCAACTAAGCGCTGAGAGTATCATCCATGTTTGACATAAAAGCAACTACATTAACCGCCATTAACTTGCTTTTCTCAGGCATCTCTCAGTTTGGGCGTGTCGCGGCACACTGAAAATCAGCGCACTTTCATAGATATTCAGTGCCAAACTATCGGCAGAAGGATTGATATGGCTGATTTACGTATAACGGGTGTGTCTAATAACCAACTCGAGCTCCAAGCTCCTGATGGCTCTCGACACTACCTCGAAATCTCAGACGACCTCTTGAAAGCTCTCAAGACTAGGCAAAGCACTCTTCCAGTAACCATTAGCCCAAGAGAGATTCAGCAAGAAATCAGACTCGGCGCGACTGTCGCTGACATCATCAAATCAAGCGGCGCAGATGAAGATCTCATAGCGAAGTTCGCAGCGCCGATCATTGCTGAACTAAATCACGTCGTAAACCTCGCTCGCAATGTTCGTCTGTCTCTTGCTGGAGATAGATTCACCGACCCGACTCAAGTTGAATTTGGTGTGGTCATGGACGAGCGTCTAGCGCAAAACGGTGCAAGCTCGACAACGTGGTCATCAAAGAAATCAGTCGAAGGCGATTGGTTGATCAGCGTTAGCTTCGAAGTTTCTGACGGTAGCGGTATTGCAACCTGGTCCTTTGATCCAAAGCAACTTTTCTTGGTTCCTGAAAATGAAACTGCCTTGCAGTTATCCAATGGACTACCGATCACGAGTTCTTCAAATAAAGTACGCAATTTGGAACCAGAATTAGTAACAAGCTTTGTTGCTCCGGTTATCGAAGTAGAACAAGTTGTTGAAGAGATGACTCAAACCTCTGGTCTGACAGTGGTGCCAGAGATTATCGAAGAAGAGCAATCTATTTATGAAGAAGAAGTCGAAGTGGTTACTCGAAATGTTTTCCATGTTGTTGAAGATATCAACGACGAAGCAGAAAACGAATATTTTGATGAGCCATTAGGCGAAGAGCTTTTTGAAGCTCATGTAGAAGTTCAAGAAGAAGTTCAGTTAACTGAAGAAATTGCTTTGGTGATTGAAGAACCTAAACAAGAAGCAGCAGAATCAGCTGCTAAGCCGCAAACCACTAGTCGTTGGGCGGAAGTTCTGTTTGGCACGAAAGACGAAGACGAAGACTAAAAGCCAAAGGTTATTATTGGAATTGACATCTCCTGAGAAGTCAGCGCACCGTGATGTCCAACCATTTCTAAAGATTTCTTTTTTGCAAATGCCTTGTGGTAGAACGCCACTTCCTTTCGAGCGATGAGAACTAAGTCTGGATATGTTCCTACAGATTTCTCAGCATGAACCCAATACCCTGCTGTAATTAGATCTTCAGGACTAACGACAAATGCGAGGCTGCCATAGGCGTCCTCTAGTATTTTTCTAACTTCAATAACATCTGCAGAACGCTTCAAGTAGATGAAGGGGGCTCGAGTGTCTCCGCCAACAAACTCAACTTGGTCGAGAGGTAAGAGTTCATCAAGGTAAATGTGTGCCTCGGGTTTGATGTCGATAACACCATGATCTGCGGTCAGAACAAGTCCAGCATGTTTAGGTAACTGACGTGCTAATTCAGATGTCAGAGAATCAATTTCTTCAAGTTGATTGAGCCAGGCGGTGCTCTCAGAACCAAGCGCGTGGGCAATCTGATCTAGTTCTGGAATGTAGAGG
>CAILDA010000126.1 GCA_903832875.1 uncultured Micrococcales bacterium
GGACCATTCCCCTGTTGTTGTTGAGTACGCTATCTAACATGAGTGGCAAAGCGAATCTTCTAAGCGGCATGCAGCCAAGTGCATCTTCATTGCACCTTGGTAACTACCTAGGAGCCCTTGTGAACTGGGTCAACATGCAAAGAGACTTCAACGCTTTCTATGTAATCGTTGATCTTCATGCCATCACAGTTCCTCAAGACCCTAACGAACTTAGAACCAATACTCGTAGAACAGCAGCTCAATACATCGCTGCTGGTATCAACCCTCAGGACTCTGCTCTGTTTGTTCAAAGCCATGTTCCAGCTCATGCTGAACTAGCTTGGGTCTTGAACTGCATCACTGGTTTTGGTGAAGCCAGTCGTATGACCCAGTTCAAAGACAAGTCACAAAAAGCAGGTAGTGAATCTGCTTCAGTGGGATTATTTACTTACCCAATTCTGCAGGCAGCAGACATCCTTCTCTATCAACCAAAAGCAGTTCCAGTTGGTGAAGACCAGAGACAACACCTAGAACTAACTAGAGATCTTGCAGAAAGATTCAATTCAAGATTCGGTCAAACCTTCACAATCCCTGAAGCTCACATCCTCAAAGAAACTGCAAAGATTTATGATCTTCAGAACCCAACAGCAAAGATGTCTAAATCAGCAGCTGACCCTAAAGGTCTAGTAAACCTGATGGATGATGATTCAACCATCATGAAGAAGATCAAGAGTGCTGTCACAGACACTGACACTTCTATCAGAGTTGATTGGGAGAACAAGCCAGGGGTTTCTAACCTGCTATCAATTCACTCTTCGATTAGCGGTGAATCACTGCTATCTCTGGAAGAACGCTTTGCTGGTGCTGGCTATGGTGTTCTAAAATCCGAAGTCGCCGATGTTGTCATAAGCGCTTTAGGTCCTATCAGAGACAGAGCCAATGATCTGATGAGCGATCAAAGCGAACTAGACAGATTACTAGCCTCCGGAGCAGAAAAGGCTAGAGCAGTTGCTGAAGACACGCTTGCTGATGTTTATGAAAAAATTGGTTTTATCAAGGCTAAATAGTTGTGTAATCCCCCCCTTCGTTAGAATGGGAACAAGAAGTTCAAACTAAGGGGAAGTAGATGAGCATCAAAACAGTAAACGTCGCTTTTTTAGCTGGCACACTTTTTATTCTTACAAGTGCACTTTGTTATGCGAGTTTGGGAAACGCTTCAACTGAGACTTCAACGACTGTTTCTCCAGTTGGCGCCTTCAAAAAACAACAAACAATGCCTAGCGCGCTCACCACTCCCCTTCCTTCAAGCTCTAAGGAACCTTCATCCTCTAAGGTCAGCCCAATTCAGCCACAGCCGGAAAACTTCGCTTACTGTGTTGTTACTAACAATGCTGATGGGCTAGTTGAACAGCGCACCTGTTACTTTGAAAATGGGACTTCGCTTGTTGAGGATATTGATTACGTTGCCAAATTCGAAGGCCCTCAAAGCGTAATCAACGAGTTGCAGAAAACTACGTCGGATCCACTGGGCCGATACAGTTCAATCTTCGAAAATGGAGACAGTTATTGCATCAACCGTGACTTCACTTTCAGCTGTTTCAACCCGGTAACCAACAGCCTCTTTACTCAGACTTGGTATAGAGCTGATGATGGGCAAAAGGTGTTCACCGATCCAATTCCTTACTCTTCCAGCGAAAGTAACTAGCCTTTCTTTATCTAAGCTCCTTGATAGACTGAAACTGAAGTTCTTCGGGGTCAGTGTAAATCTGAACCGGCGGTTATAGTCCGCGACCCGACAAGCTGCCTTCAATGGCAACGAATACCTAGGTATTTGGTTTGGCGGTTGATCTGGTGAAACTCCAGA
>CAILDA010000127.1 GCA_903832875.1 uncultured Micrococcales bacterium
AGAGCTATGGGTGGTGGAGCTAGATTCACAGCTCCTGGTGGTCAGGGACAATCTTCTCAAGGTTTCGAAGACGTCTTTGCAAACCTGTTTGGTGGTCGTGGTGGCTTTGGTGGTTTCGGAGGGCCAGTGCCAGGATCTGATCTTTCTGCTAGCACTTCGATTGCATTTATTGATTCTGTAAATGGAACAACAATCAAATTGGAATACCAAGGTATGGCACCTATCAACGCAAAAATACCCGCTGGTGTTTTAGATGGTCAGAAAATAAAACTAAGAGGTAAAGGACAACCTTCACCTAATGGCGGGCCTAACGGTGACCTCATCATCACTGTCACAGTGAAACCTCATCCAGTATTTAGTCGTGATGGAAATAACCTGAGGGTTACTGTTCCTATTACTTTCGCTGAAGCTGTTTTAGGTGCAACTATTTCAGTGCCAACTCTTGGCGGCGATCCAGTGAAACTAAAAGTTTCACCTAACACTCCTAACGGCAGAGTTCTTAAAGTCAAAGGCAAAGGTGTTTCATCTGCTAAAGGTGATGGTGATCTCTTAGCTAAGGTTGAGATTCTTGTTCCTGCTCATGTTTCAGATAAAGCTGCTAAAGCATTACAAGAATTTGATGACTTGCTCCCTAAAGAAGATCCAAGACAAGACCTTCTTAATAAAGCGGGGTTGCTCTAATGAATAACATCGATCCAGATGCACCCATACTGACTATTGCTGCTGCAGCTGAACTAGCTCGCATGCATCCGCAAACTCTTAGACAGTATGACCGCATGGGATTAGTAAAACCTTCAAGGACTTTGGGTCAGAGTAGAAGGTATACCCTTCGCAATGTCACTCAACTGGTTGAAGTTGCCAAGTTATCTAATGAAGGTGTTTCTCTAGTTGCCATAAAGAGAATCATGGATCTAGAGAACCAAGCTGTTGAACTCAAGAGCAGGGTCACAGAACTAGAGAACCTAGTTGAACGCCTAGCCTCAACTCAACCAGGGGCTAGGGTCTTTGCGGTTGGGGATTCAGGAACCATATCCCTACCAACAGGTAAGCGACCTAAGAAATCCAACGCTGTTGAGGTCTGGCGCGATAAGTAAGGGTTCGCAAGGGTGAACATCTCTTATAGGGATTAGGTCGCGTTCGGTAAAATGAACAACTATGTCCACTAAAGAAGAACGTAGCTACGGCCAGGGTGCCCAAGGCGAACCAACTATTTCAACTCCAGCTAAGCCTTCACTGGGGGCAAAACTTAGATACAGTTTCGATAACTCCATTGCTAAGAGCGGGATGTTTGTTACCTGGATGCTGGTGCTGATGGTGATTTTCTCCATTCTTTTGGTTCTGATCAAGTCAATTCTCTTTGCTCTTCCATTCATTACTCGCCCTGATACTGCTATTGAGTTCAACTTTGAAACCTTCTGGGGCTCTTTTGCCACCCTGTTTGGTAAAGGTGGAGAAGCGACCTGGGCTGAACGTATTCTTGGTTTCCTAACCTGGGCCTGCACAGTTGCTCTTGGCGGTAGCGTTACCGGTTTCATTGTTGGTGCTATTACAAGAACCTTTGACCGTCTTCGTAAAGG
>CAILDA010000128.1 GCA_903832875.1 uncultured Micrococcales bacterium
AACATCGCCACCGAATTCACCAAACTTGGCATAACCAACAACTGCGTTGGTGTTAGCACCATCGATGTATACCTGACCACCGGCTGCGTGAACCTGATCACAGATATCAACAATGGCTTCTTCGTAAACACCATGGGTTGACGGGTAAGTAACCATCAAAGCAGAGAGTTGGTTACCAGCTTCAGCGATCTTCGCCTTTAGGTCTGCAACGTCAACGTTTCCATTTTCATCACAGGCAACAACCACTACCTGCATACCCGCAAGAACAGCAGATGCAGCGTTAGTGCCGTGAGCACTGGAAGGGATCAAACAGATAGTCCTCTGGTGATCTCCTCTTGAAAGGTGATAACCACGAATAGCTAGAAGACCTGCTAGTTCGCCTTGGCTACCGGCATTTGGCTGCAATGAGACATCTGAGTATCCAGTGACATCAGAAAGCCATGAGGTTAGTTGCTCAATTAGTTCTAGATAACCTTGAACATCTTCTTTAGGGGCGAAAGGGTGCATGCCGGCAAACTCAGGCCAGGTAACTGCTTCCATCTCGGTAGTTGAATTCAACTTCATGGTGCAAGAACCAAGTGGAATCATTCCGCGATCTAGAGCAAAGTCATAATCAGCTAAACGCTTTAGGTATCGAAGCATCGCTGTTTCAGAGTGATACGAGTTAAAGACTTCGTGAGTTAGGTAACTTGAAGTTCTAGCAAGTTTTAGGTCTGGGTTTGAATCGGTAAGCGGATGGCTAACACCAAAAGCTTCAAGAACTTCATTCAGTGTTTCTCTTGAGGTGGTCTCATCGATAGAGATACCAAGAGTCTTCTCATCAAGAAGCAGCATGGTGATGTTTTTAGTTCTAGCACTAGTGAAGATCTTCTTTGCATCAACATTAGAAACAGTGAAGGTGTCAAAGAAGTTTCCAAGTGTTACATCAAGTCCAGCTGAAGCTAGCGTGTTCGCTAGTGAGTGTGCCTTAGTTAGCACATCAGTTGCAATAGCTTTTAGTCTTGCTGGGCCGTGATAGACGGCATACATGCCAGCCATAACAGCAAGTAGTACTTGAGCAGTGCAGATGTTAGATGTTGCACGTTCACGTCTAATGTGTTGTTCACGAGTTTGCAAAGTCAATCTGTATGCAGGTGAGCCATCTGAAGTAATTGAAACTCCAACAAGTCTTCCTGGCATCGACCTTTCAAGATCTTCTCTAACTGCTAGGTAACCTGCGTGTGGCCCACCAAAGCCCATAGGAACACCAAAGCGTTGGGTTGTTCCAACAACAACATCGGCACCCATCTCACCTGGTGCTTTGAAAAGAGTTAGGGCAAGTAAATCAGCTGCTGCAACTGCAATCGCATTTTGGGCATGAGCATGCTCAAAGATCTTGGTTAGGTCATAGATCTGACCAGATGAACCTGGATACTGTGCAAATACTCCAAAGAACTCACCTTCTAGAACTGCAGGATTACTTTCAGCAACGCTAAGGTCAAAATATTTAACCTGAATGCCTAATGGTTCTGCTCTGTGATCTAGCAGAGCTTTAGTTTGCGGGAAGATGTCGCTTGATGCGTAGTAAACATTCGCTTCAACATTCGATGAACGTCTTGCAATAAGCATCGCTTCAACAGCTGCGGTTCCTTCATCAAGCATCGAAGCGTTAGCGGTCTTCATTCCAGTGAGATCTGTAACCATGGTCTGGAAGTTGATTAGTGCTTCTAATCTGCCCTGAGAGATTTCAGGCTGGTAAGGAGTGTATGCCGTATACCAAGAAGGGTTCTCCAGAACATTTCTTTTGATAACCGCTGGAGTATGTGTGCCGTAGTAACCCTGTCCAATAAGAGAGGTAGTGATTCTGTTCTTTTTAGCGATAGATCTCAGTTCAGCAATAGCCTCAGCTTCGCTTAATGCCTCTGGAAGTTTCGAGTCACCTTTGAACTTGATTGCATCAGGTAGTGCTGCATCAAG
>CAILDA010000129.1 GCA_903832875.1 uncultured Micrococcales bacterium
AATGAACATCGCAACGCCACCGATACGAGCGGTTGGCTTGGTGTGCATGTCTCTTGAACGAATTGCTTTTGGATAGATCTCGTATTTGTCAGCAAGTTTCCGCACTACAAAAGTTGCTAAGTATGTAACAACAGCAGCAATCGCCATCAAAAGCAGATACGCGCGCATTAGTTACTGGTCACCTCAAGAAGGTCACCGACAACAGAACGAATCTTGGCTTCGCTAAGCGCACCTAGTCGAACAATCTTTATCAAGCCGGTGCTTGAGAGCGTTCCAGCCTCGTCGTAACTATCTGTAATGCCTGTTAGATCAAGAATGGTTGACGCTTCACCCTTAGGGCTTGGTCCACCATCGAGAAAAACTGAAACTGATTTCTCCAGGTAATCAAATGCTTGCTGGCAGGTTGTTGCAGCTGGTTCACCGGTTTGGTTTGCACTAGAAACAGCTAGCGGGCCAGTCTCTTCGATTAGAGCTAACGCTATTTTGTGATCGGGAACTCTAAGCGCAACGGTTCCCTTGGTCTCCCCTAGATCCCAATCCAACGAAGCCTGTGCTTTCAAAATCATGGTTAGTGCACCTGGCCAAAAAGTTTGCGCTAGTTTCACAGCTGCATCAGGAAAAGACTCCACCAATGCTCGAGCCATATTCATATTTGCAATCAAAACAGGTGGTGGTGATTGTCTACCTCTACCCTTGGCATCTAGCAAACCTTGAACAGCTTCTGCAGAGAAAGCGTTGGCGGCAATTCCATAAACGGTATCGGTTGGAATAACAACAAGTTCGGTTCTTCCAAGAGATACTTTCGCGAGTCTCATTCCGGTTAAAAGTTCAGTATCAACTGAGCAGTCAAAACTCTTCTGCACGATTCCTCCTGAACTTACCTGATACCGGTGGTGGCGCGATCTCGGCCAGCCAAATCTTTATGGGTTGCAACATGGCGCCACCCTGATGCCAATAGTAGTTCTTGAACAGCCTTACCTTGCATGTCGGCATGCTCAATAATCAAAGATCCACCTGGTCTTAGCAGTCTTCTAGCCGATGCATCTACTTTTCTAATTAGGTCTAGTCCATCAGAGCCCCCATACAGAGCAAGGCTTGGGTCATGGAGGTGGACTTCAGGATAAATAGGAATCATCTCATCTGGAATGTATGGCGGATTAGAGATCAAGACATCAACTTGCCCATTTAGATCTTGGAATGCATCAGCTAGATCACCTTGACGAAGATCTGCACTAGGTGCATACCTAGCAAAGTTTGCTCTGGTGTATTCCAAAGCATCAAGGCTAAGTTCAACGGCATAAACCTTTGCATTTGGAACCTCGGTAGCAAGTGATAAAGCAATAGCACCAGATCCGGTAGCAAGATCAACTGCTATTGGTTCTTGTGACGGAATAGCTTTCAAAGCATCAACTGCCAACTGGGTTACAACTTCAGTTTCAAATCTTGGAACAAAGACACCAGGACCTACCTTTAGCTCTAATTGTCTAAAGTATGCAAAACCAGTTAGATGTTGCAGTGGGAATCGTTCAGCGCGTATAGCTACTAGTTCGTTGAACTTAACAGAGTCTTCTTCACTAAAAGATTCATCGGTGATTGCTTTCGATAGTAATTCGCCTCGGTTGATTCCAAGCACGAAACTGGCAAGTATTTCAGCGTCAGCCTGAGCTGATTCGATACCTGCTTCTTCAAATCTTTTAGTTGCAGATTCAATAGCAACCGAGAGCTTCATTACGAAGACTCACCAAGAGCAGCCAGTCTGGCCTCTTCATCGGTTTGAATAGCAGATTGAACAACAGGTTCTAGAGCACCATCCATAACCTGATCAAGGTTGTATGCCTTGTATCCAGTGCGGTGATCGGCAATACGGTTCTCTGGGAAGTTATAGGTTCTAATGCGCTCTGAACGGTCAACGCTCTTGACCTGTGATTTACGCGCAGCAGATAATTCAGCTTCGAGAGCTTCTTGCTGTGCTGCAAGGATACGTGCTCTAAGAACACGCATCGCTGCTTCTCGGTTTTGTAGCTGAGACTTTTCGTTCTGCATCGAAACAACGATTCCAGTTGGCAGGTGTGTAATTCGAACAGCTGAGTCTGTGGTGTTAACCGACTGACCACCAGGACCAGATGAACGGAATACATCAACACGAATTTCGTTTTGGCTGATTTCAACTTCTTCTGGAGCATCAACTTCTGGGAAGACTAGAACACCAGCAGCAGAGGTATGAATACGACCCTGAGTTTCAGTGATTGGAACTCGCTGAACTCGGTGCACTCCACCTTCATACTTCAGGTGAGCCCAAACGCCTTCGGCAGGATCTGCTGAGTTGCCTTTGATAGCCAACTGAACATCTTTGTATCCACCAAGGTCAGATTCGTTCTTATCGAGAATTTCTGTCTTCCAGTTCTTGCTGTTTGCATACTGGATATACATTCTCAATAGGTCTGCTGCGAATAGCGCTGATTCAGCACCACCTTCACCAGCTTTGATTTCCATAATGACATCGCGACCATCGTCAGGATCCCTTGGAATTAGTAGGCGTCTAAGTTTTTCAGTTGCCTCGTGAAGCTTTTCTTCCATGGCCGGGACTTCAGCTGCAAAACTCTCGTCTTCTTTAGCCATATCTTTGGCCGCATCAAGATCGCCTTGCATTTCGTTTACGCCATGGTAGGCGACAACGATTGCGTTAAGTTCCGCGTATCTGCGATTTAACTTCTTAGCAAGTGTTGGATTGGCGTGAACTGAGGCTTCAGAGAGCTGGTTCTGTAGCTCTTGGTGTTCAGCCAGTAATGCCTGGACTGAAGAGAGCATTATTCGCCGTCTGACCCTGAAGGAACTGGCATTGACTTTTGAACCATCATTAGGAACTCAACGTTGCTCTTAGTTTCCTTCAAGCGGTTCAAGACAAGTTCAAGAGCCTGCTGCTGTTCAAGACCTGCAAGAGCACGACGAAGCTTCCAAACAATCTTGGTCTCATCTGGGCTCATTAACATTTCTTCACGACGAGTACCTGATGCATTCACATCAACTGCAGGGAAGATTCTCTTATCTGCTAGTGAACGTGAAAGACGAAGTTCCATGTTTCCAGTTCCCTTGAACTCTTCGAAGATAACTTCATCCATCTTTGAACCAGTCTCAACAAGAGCTGTTGCAAGAATCGTTAGTGAGCCACCATCTTCGATGTTACGAGCTGCACCAAAGAAACGCTTAGGTGGGTAAAGTGCTGATGAATCAACACCACCGGAAAGAATACGACCTGATGCTGGAGCTGAAAGGTTGTAAGCACGACCTAGACGAGTAATCGAGTCAAGCAGAACAACAACGTCGTGACCTAGCTCAACTAGACGCTTAGCTCTTTCGATTGCAAGCTCTGCAACAGTGGTGTGATCTTCTGCTGGACGGTCAAAAGTAGAAGCAATAACTTCACCCTTAACAGTTCTCTGCATGTCGGTAACTTCTTCAGGACGCTCATCAACTAGCACAACCATTAGATGAACCTCTGGGTTATTCACTGCAATTGAGTTAGCAATTGCCTGAAGGACCAAAGTCTTACCAGCTTTTGGAGGAGAAACGATAAGACCACGTTGACCCTTACCAATTGGAGCAACTAGGTCAATGATTCGAGTTGAAAGCTTGTTTGGCTCAGTCTCTAAACGCAAACGAGTCTGCGGATAAAGCGGAGTCAACTTACCGAATTCAACACGGTTAGCTGCTTCTTCTGAAGTCTGCCCGTTGATTGAATCAATGCGTACTAACGCGTTGAACTTCTGACGGCCTTGGCTGTCGTTTTCGCGTGGTTGACGAATTGCACCAACAACAGCGTCACCCTTACGAAGGGAATACTTCTTTACCTGACCTAGGGAAACATAAACATCGTTAGGACCAGCAAGGTAACCTGTGGTGCGAACGAATGCGTAGTTATCCAAAATGTCTAGGATTCCAGCTACTGGTACTAAGACATCATCCGGAGAGATCTCTGGTTCAATTTCTTCTCTGTCGTTGTTCGGTCCACGACGAGGGCCACGGTTCTGGAAACGATCGTTGCTGTTACGGCTACGGTTGCGGTTACGGTTGCGGTTGTTTCCCTGGCGGTCATTACTGCGCTCAGGTCTTTCGCTGTCGTATTCACGATCACGCTGTGGACGCTCTGCTGGTGCTTCTGTTGCTGCAGCAGCAGGTGCATCAGTTGCAGGAGCAGCTGAACGATTACGGTTGCGGTTGTTTCGCTCTGGAGCATCAGTCTTCACTTCAGCTGCCGGTGCGTCTTCAGTCTTCTTAGCTCTGGCTGGCTTTTTAGCTTCAGCTGGAGCATCCGTTGAAGGCACTGCGCTTACGCGACGTGACTTCTTTGGTAAGTCTTCATTTTGGTTTTCACCCATTTGGTTTAGCTCTTTCTTGTTTGACAATCAGTTTCTTGTGAGGTGGATTGTCTTGATGCACGACTCTTGTCATGCTCTATCCGTAATGTTTTTACGGGATTTGGTACCAGACTGCTATGAATTAGCGTCTTTATTTCGGTACATAGTTACTGTAGCACCTTTGAAATCAACAGCCAACATTAAAGGGACCCATAGTGGGAACGCTTTAGCTGCCAACTTGGCTGCAGCCAAGCGTTCTGCTGGGTCACTGGCCAAAACCAGGACGGATGGGCCAGCCCCTGAAACAACAGCGGCATGGCCAGCAGCCCTAAGAGCAGTGATAAGAGCATCAGTCTCAGGAATGGCCTTAGCCCTGTAATTCTGGTGTAACCGGTCCTCGGTAGCAGCCAATAACAGCTCAGGGCTCTGGGTAAGGGCAGCAATCAAAAGCGCTGATCTAGAAACGTTGAATACAGCGTCATCATGAGGCACTGATTCTGGCTGTAACGATCTGGCTAGTTCAGTAGACATCTTGTTCTTTGGCACAAGAACAAGTGGAGAGACACCTCTGTGCACAAATAGTTTCTTGTGCTTAGGTCCAGTTTCATCTTGCCAAGCAATAGTTAGCCCACCGAACAGAGCAGGAGCTACGTTATCAGGATGACCTTCTAGCTCAGTTGCAATAACTAGCAAATCAGTTGCAGTCATCTCAACAAAGCCTTCAAGTAAACCCTTGGCTGCCATAATTCCAGCAACAACTGCAGCACCTGATGAACCCATTCCCCTACCGTGTGGAATATAGTTATTAGCTTTTAGTCGAAGTCCCGGTAGTGGCTGTCTGAAGTAAGCAAAAGTGTATGCAATTGCTTTCACAACTAAGTTGTCATCACCGGTTGGGACTTCTCCCTCACCTTCACCAATAACTTCAACAACAGCATGAGTTGAATCTGTTGCTTCTACTTCTAATTCATCATAAAAAGATAGCGCCATACCTAGAGTGTCAAAACCAGGACCTAGGTTTGCTGAGGTCGCAGGAACTTTGACAAGGACTCTACGTCCAATCATTTCGTTGGCTTGATCTAAACGCATTAGTTTTTCTCCAAGCCAAGTAGCTCCGCTACTTCAGCAGCATTGTTCGAGCATGTAGTTGGTGAGACATCATTTCCTTGCTCATCCTTTAGAGCCCAGCCAACATCCTTTAGACCATGACCAGTAACAGTGACGACAATCTTCGCTCCTGTTGGAACCTTGCCAAGTTTTGAATTCTTGAAGAGACCAGCAGCACCGGTAGCCGAAGATGGCTCAACGAAAACACCAACTTCGTTGGAGAGGTATCTGTGCATCCAAAGAATCTCAGCATCGCTAACCGCACCGAATTCACCTTGGGAACATTCCTGAGCACTTAGAGCTAGATCCCATGACGCTGGGTTACCGATACGAATAGCAGTTGCAATAGTTTCTGGGTTAGCAACTGGGTGACCTAAAACAAAAGGAGCTGCACCTTCAGCTTGGAAACCCCAAAGCTTAGGGACCTCTTTGATGATTCCTTCGTTGAACTCTTCGAGGTAACCCTTGAAGTAAGCAGAGTAGTTTCCAGCGTTACCAACTGGCATCACATGAAAATCAGGAGCAAACCCTAAAGACTCAACAACTTCAAAAGAAGCGGTCTTCTGGCCTTCAATACGATCTGGGTTTACCGAGTTCACCAAGTGAACCGCATAGTTTTCACTCAAATCACGAGCAAGCACCAAGCAGTCATCAAAGTTACCTTTGACCTGCAAGATTGCTGCCTTGTGGGCAATAGCTTGACCTAGCTTTCCTAACGTGATCTTTCCTTCAGGAATAAGCACAACTGATTTGATGCCAGCAGCTGCGGCATATGCTGCAGCACTAGCCGAGGTGTTACCAGTTGAAGCACAGATAACCGCCTGAGCTCCATGAGCCACTGCTTTAGTAACAGCCATTGTCATACCACGGTCTTTGAATGAACCGGTTGGGTTCATTCCTTCAACCTTGAGCCAGACATCAGCAGCTCCTACTAGCTTTGCTAATGCTGGAGCATGAACTAGCGGAGTTCCACCTTCACCCAAGGTAATAACCTTGGTGCCTTTTTCAATATCTAATCGATCAAAGTATTCGTTGATAACTCCACGCCATTGCTGTGCCATTAGTTAGACTCCCTCAACTCTGATTACAGATGTGATTTGTTCGACAGCAGCGCTTTCACGCAGGGCCGCAACAACAGCAGCCAGTGATTTATCGCTAGCTTGATGTGTTCCGATCTCCAACCAAGCAGTTGATTCAGCTTCAATCATTTTGGCTGATTGTTCAACTGTTTCGATTGAAACATTGTGATCCGCAAAGATGTTTGCCACCTGAGCCAAGACACCAGGTTGGTCAGTTACTTCCAAAGTGATCTGATAACGAGTTTGGATTCTGCTAATTGGCAATACCTCTAAATCAGCATGCACTGAATCAGCAAGTCCAGGTCCTCCTGCAACGTGACGCTTGGCAGCAGAAACTAAATCACCCATAACTGCTGATGCTGTTTGAATACCACCGGCACCTGCACCATAGAACATCAAAGAACCAGCAGCTTCAGCTTCAACGAATACCGCGTTGTATGCACCATGAACAGAAGCCAGAGGATGCTCAATTGGAACCATTGCTGGATATACACGAACTGAGATTCCACCTTCGGCATGCTCTTCATCTGCTGCAATTGATTCACAGATAGCCAACAACTTGATTACATAGCCATCACGTTTGGCTGCAGCCATTTGTTCTGAAGTTACTTTGGTAATACCTTCGCGATAAACCTTGTCCAGTGGAACTTCAGTATGAAAAGCAAGGGATGCCAAAATAGCTGCTTTCTGTGCAGCGTCATATCCTTCAACATCTAAAGATGGATCTGCTTCAAGGTAACCAAGCTTGGTTGCCTCGGCCATAGCTTGCTCCAAGCTAATACCAGTAGTGTCCATACGATCAAGGATGTAGTTGGTTGAACCATTGACGATCCCCATGATGCGCTTGACCTTATCCCCCGCAAGAGATTCTCTTAGCGGACGAATGATAGGAATAGCACCGGCAACAGCAGCTTCAAAATACAACTGCGCACCTACTTGTTCAGCAGCATCAAATAACTCTGCACCGTGGGTAGCTAATAGTGCTTTGTTAGCAGTAATAACATCACTACCTGAGTTCAAGGCCTGCAAGATGAGTGTTCGAGCTGGCTCAATGCCACCCATAACTTCAATGACAATATCTGCACCAAGAATTAGAGCATCGGCTTCAGTAGTGATTAGCTCTTGAGGGATGTTGGTTGCACGAGCAGCACGCTTATCTCTAACCAGAACACCAGCTAGCTGCAATTCAGCACCAACACGAGCTGCAAGCTCATCCTTGTTTTCTAGGATTAGTCTTGCCACCTGGGAGCCAACAGAACCAGCTCCCAATAGGGCAATTCTTAGCGGGCGATAATCAATCATTTTGAAACCTTTACATCTCTTGAAAGTAAGTCAACTTCAGTTTCTGCTCTGACAATCAGATCAGCTTTGCCATTAGATACA
>CAILDA010000130.1 GCA_903832875.1 uncultured Micrococcales bacterium
CCAAAAGGTAACCTTAATAGGTGCGCAAGTTGATTTATTCGCTCTATGAGCGTCAGATTCTGGGAGATCTCAGCAATGCTGACCTGCCTAAGCATGTTGCCGTCATGCTCGATGGCAATAGACGTTGGGCTGAGCGAAACTTTGGAGCTAAAGCTCAAGTTGGTCACACTGCAGGCGGCAAGAAGATCCACGAGTTCCTAGGTTGGTGTGATGACCTCGAGATCCCAGTTGTTACTTTGTATATGCTCTCCATCGAGAATCTAACTAAAAGATCAAACGATGAGTTAGATGACTTGCTTCGAATCATTGGCGATGTTGCAACCGAATTAGCCGAAGCTAAGAAATGGCGAGTGAGGCTAGTGGGGGATAGAGACTCATTACCTGTGCAACTTAGAGAACGAATTGAAATAGCAGAGAAAGCAACAGCAGATCTTGATGGTTTACATGTGAACCTGGCTGTCGCTTACGGAGGCCGCAATGAGATTGCTGAAGCCATGAAGAACATTCTTAGAAAACATTCTGAAGCAGGAACCAAGATCGAAGATCTTGCAGAGCTGCTATCACCAGAACTTATTACTGAGCATTTATATACTGGTGGTCAACCAGATCCTGATCTGATTATCAGAACCTCAGGTGAACAAAGACTCAGCGGTTTCTTACTTTGGCAATCTAGTAACTCTGAACTTTACTTCGAAGAAGCACTGTGGCCTGATTTCCGCAGGGTTGATTTCCTCCGAGCCCTCAGAGCTTTTGGTAAACGTAACCGCAGATTTGGCGCTTAAGGTTAACTTCAGATTACGCCCCACGCTCTCGGGCGTGTTGAAACTTAGTTCTTATTGACACTTGGCGTAATCTCGAAACAACACAAGGCTACCCAGGAGTATTAATGGCCACTAATAGCAGCGCAACAACTAAATCATCAAAGTCAACTGCTAAGGCCAAACCCGTCAAGCCCGATACGAAGATAAAAACCTTCGTCATAGACACCTCAGTTTTACTAGCTGACCCTAAAGCAATATTTAGGTTCAAAGAGCACGAGGTTGTAATTCCAATCATTGTTATCAATGAACTTGAGAAAAAGCGTAACGATCCTGAAATTGGATACTTCGCTAGACAAGCTCTTCGTCATCTAGATGACTTACGCATGCAACACGAGAGATTAGATTTCCCAGTTGAAGTTGGCGATGGTGGAACTCTACGAGTTGAACTCAACCACATCGACCCAAACATCTTGCCGGTTGGTTTTCAGCTAGGTGATAACGACTCAAGAATCTTGGCAGTGGCGGCAAACCTGGCCAACGAAGGCTTTGAAGTAACAGTGGTCTCTAAAGACCTGCCACTTAGAGTAAAAGCATCAGCACTTGGACTAACCGCTGATGAATACCGTGCAGAGATGGCAGTTGATTCTGGCTATACCGGTATTCATGAAATAGCCATGAGTGCAGACCAGATGAGTGATTTCTATGATGCTGAAACATTTGAGCATTCAGAGGTAAAGAACCTGCCGGTGAACTGTGGTCTGGTTATCACCAGTGAAAGAGGCTCTGCGCTAGGACGAGTTACCTCAGACAAGAAGATCAAGCTAGTAAGAGGAGACAGAGATGTCTTCGGCGTTCATGGTAGATCTGCTGAGCAAAGACTTGCTATCGATGTTCTATTAGATCCTGAAATCGGAATTGTGTCCCTTGGTGGTAGAGCTGGTACTGGTAAATCAGCTTTAGCTTTGTGTGCTGGTTTAGAAGCAGTACTCGAGCGCAGAGCACACAAGAAGATCATGGTCTTTAGACCGCTCTACGCAGTTGGTGGTCAAGAACTTGGTTACCTACCTGGCTCAGAGGCTGAGAAGATGAACCCTTGGGCTCAAGCAGTCTTTGACACTCTAGGTCCACTGGTTTCTAAAGAAGTCTTAGAGCATGTCACAGATCGAGGAATCCTAGAAGTTCTGCCACTGACACACATCAGAGGAAGATCACTTCATGACACCTTCGTGATTGTTGATGAAGCCCAATCACTGGAGCGAAACGTTTTACTAACAGTGCTCTCACGCATCGGTCAGAACTCAAGAGTTATATTGACTCACGATGTTGCTCAAAGAGATAACTTGCGAGTTGGTAGACACGATGGAGTTGCATCTGTGATTGAAGCGCTCAAAGGACAGTCACTATTCGCTCACCTGACACTAACCAGAAGTGAACGTTCACCAATTGCAGATATGGTTACCTCTCTTCTAGACACTTAGAGCTGTGTATAACTTGAGCACTAAAATCAGTTTCTAACTAACTTTGGGCTGTGCCCAGTTTTCCTGAAACCTTAGCTCTAATACCCGCTCTGTATTTGCTAGCGGTGGCATGGCCACTCACAGCAATTGATCTCAGAGAGCATCGCTTGCCCAACAGGTTAGTCCTGCCTGTATTTCCGATAGCTCTTGTATCTCAGTTGTGTGCCACCTTGGTTTCAGGAGACTGGGCACGCCAACTCTTTGCAATCCTCACAGCAGTAATAGTCATGGCAATAGGAATAGCAGCTAATTACTTTGATGTTCTAGGCATGGGAGATGTGAAGTTAGCTTCAGCCATTTCTCTAATAGTTGCTTACTTCAATCTCTACTTACCAGTAATCGCAATCGGAACAGCATTCGTCTTAGCCTTTGCTGTTGTCCTGGTTTTGTTATTCAGAGGTAAAGCAAAGCTAGGTTCAAGTATCCCGCTAGGGCCTTACCTGTTGCTTAGCTTTATTGGTTCTTTAGGCTTTGATGTTTTTATGAACTGGGTCTAGTCATTGACAAGACATCAAGAGCTTTATCTAGCTGTTCCATGGTTAGCTTCTCGCCATCAACGTAACCAAGTTCAATGGTTGCTTCACGAATAGTGATGGCTTTAGCAACAGCATGTTTAGCGATCTTTGCTGCTGCTTCGTAGCCAATGTATTTATTGAGTGGAGTAACGATTGAAGGAGAAGATTCAGCTAGTGCTCTAGCTCTTTCAACGTTTGCTTCTAGACCTGTAACAGTCTTATCGGCAAGCAGTCTTAGCGAGTTAGAGAGCAATCTAATTGATTCCAAAAGGGCATTACCCATAACTGGAATAGCTACGTTTAGTTCAAAGTTACCTGAGGCTCCTGCCCAAGCAACTGTTGCATCGTTACCGATAACTCTGGCAACAACCATCATCACTGCTTCTGGAATGACTGGGTTGACCTTGCCAGGCATGATTGATGAACCTGGCTGCAGATCAGGGATAGAGATTTCACCAATACCTGCGTTAGGTCCTGAACCCATCCAACGAAGATCATTAGCAATCTTGGTAACACCAACAACAAGAGTTCTTAGAGCACCTGATGCTTCAACTAGTGAATCTCTAGCTCCTTGGGCTTCGAAGTGATCTCTAGCTTCAGTTATAGGAAGTTTGGTTTCTGTTGCAAGTAAACGAATAACTTCCTGAGGGAAACCTTTTGGAGTGTTGATGCCTGTGCCAACTGCAGTGCCACCAAGTGGAACTTCAGCAACGCGAGGTAGTGCAGCGTTAACTCTTTCAATGCCATATCTAATCTGAGCTGCATAGCCACCGAACTCTTGACCAAGGGTTACCGGTGTTGCATCCATTAGATGTGTTCGACCAGCTTTAACTACTGTTGCCCAGTCCTTAGCTTTTACTTCTAGTGCTTTAGCTAGATGGTCAAGG
>CAILDA010000131.1 GCA_903832875.1 uncultured Micrococcales bacterium
CCTGACTTAGAAAGAATAAGTGGGTTCACTTCAACCAGAGTGGCATCTTCTTTTACAAAGACTTCATAAAGTTTCACAAATACAGGAGCAACCTTAGCTGCGATCTCTGCATCAAAACCACCAGCAAGGGCAATCTCAGTTGCCTTGGCTAGATCAATACCAGTAATGGCATCAACAGCAATCTTGGCAAGAGCTTGAGGACGCTCAACAGCAAGCTGCTCAATTTCCATTCCACCTTCAACGCTGCAAAGAGATAGGAAGGTTCTGTTACTTCTATCTAGCAAAACAGAGAAGTAATACTCCTTATCAATAGCGGCACCCTGGGCAATCATCACGCGATTGACCGGCAGGCCCTTGATAGTAAGTTTCAAGATAGCTTCAGCAGCAGTTGCTGCTTCTTCAGGAGTGTGAGCAAGCTTTACTCCACCTGCTTTACCACGACCGCCGGCTTTGACCTGAGCCTTGACCACAACAGTTCCACCGATCTTGGCAGCAGCTGCAGCTGCTTCCTCAGGGGTGTCAGCGATTAGGCCTTGAAGTACTGGTACGCCATAGCTCTCAAACATGTCGCGAGCTTGATATTCAAATAAATCCACTTATGATTCCATTCAACAAAAAGGGCACTCAGAACGTGCACCAGAGATAAGTTTAGAGCCTCTCGATAGGTGCAACTCGCACCATGAGGCGCTTAGTGCCAACCTGTTCGAACCTGATCTCAGCCGTCTGACGAGCACCTTCACCTGTTGTTGCCACAACCGTGCCATTGCCGAAGTCATCATGCTTGACCTTGTCCCCAACTGCCAACACCAAACCCTCGTTGTTTCGCACCTGAGTGATGGCGTTATTCCAAACCTTCTTCTCCTTAGGGGCTCTGTCATAACTCTCAGAACCAACGGCTCTTGGTTGATACCTTGCCTCACGTTCAGCACCGCGCTGATCAACCAGCTCAACTGGAATATCCAGCAAGAAATTAGATGGCATGGTTGAGTTCATCTGACCAAACAAGGTTCGCTGCAAAGCCAGCGTCAAATACAGCTGCTTCATGGCACGGGTAATACCAACATAGAACAGTCTTCGTTCTTCAGCTAAACCGCCAACTTCTTCAAATGAACGCATGTGAGGAAGTGTGCCCTGCTCAAGACCTGCAATAAAGACCACCGGATACTCAAGACCTTTAGCAGTATGGAGAGTCATCAACGAAACCTGACCTGAGCCATCATCAATCTCATCGGCAGCAGCAGACAAAGTAATCTCAGCTAGATAGTCAGCAAGCGTAGCTTCCTGATTACGTAGCTGATACTCCACTACTTGACCTACCAAAGCATCAAGGTTTTCAACTCTTGCTTCATCCTGCGGGTCTCGGCTCATCTCAAGGTTGTATCGATAACCTGAGCGAACCAGAGCATCAGTCAAAACATCGCTGATCTTCATTGTCTGAGACATTGCCTCCAGCGCATCAAGCAAGTTAGCAAACTTCAAGATTGCTTCAGTAATTTTTGGCCCAAGACCTAATTCAACTGCATGCCCTAAAGCATCTCTGAAACTCAGATCATTTCTTCTAGCAAATTCAGCAATCTTGAGTTCAGTCTTATCACCAATGCCACGACCTGGTTCATTTAGAACTCTTCTAACTGCTTCATCATTTCTACCGTTAGAAACGGCAGTTAGATAAGCCAGCGCATCTTTGATTTCTTTACGCTCATAGAACTTCAAACCACCGATAACTGCATATGGCACTCGTTGTGATTTGAGTTCAGCTTCAATACTTGGTGTCAGTGCGTTAGTTCTATAAAGAATTGCCATCTGCGAATAAGCAACACCTTCACCGTGGTGTTCTTGAATCTGATCAACAATGAACCCAGCTTCATGTCTTTCATCAACAGCGGTGAACTGAACTATCTTCTCGCCTTCACCTGCATCAGTCCAAAGGTTCTTCTCTGGTCTATCGAAGTTTTTAGAGATAACAGCATTAGCTGCAGAGAGGATGTTTTGAGTTGAACGATAGTTCTGCTCCAACAGGATGGTGTGTGCACCTCTGAAGTCTTTGGAGAATTCTGAGATGTTCCTAATATCTGCTCCACGGAATGCATAAATAGATTGATCGCTGTCACCAACAACAGTCAAGGAAGCAGGTCCTAAAAGTTCACCTGTTCGCGGATCAGGCTGAGCAAACTTAGGATCTATGCCTTTAGTTAGTTCCCGAATCAAAGCGTATTGAGCATGGTTAGTGTCTTGATACTCATCAACTAGAACGTGTCTAAACTTGCGTTGGTAATTAGCAGCCACCTCAGGGAAAGCTCTAAGTAAATAAACTGTTTCACCGATAAGGTCATCAAAATCAAAAGCATTGTTACGGCGCTTCTCTGCTTCATAGGCAATAAAGATCTCAGCCATGGCTGAAGACTTTGGATTCTTAGTATCGATGTTGCCTGCAAAATCTTCTGCAGTTTGTAGTTCGTTCTTAGCCTTACTGATAACAGCTGCAACAGATTGAGCCTTCAAGCTATCGATGTCGTAGCCGCCGGATTTGATTAGCCGCTTCAGTAGAGCCCTGGTATCCCCGGTGTCATAAACAGTGAAGTTGGAGTTATGTCCTAGCTTCTCTGCTTCTCTTCTCAAGATTTGTAAACAGGCAGAGTGGAAAGTTCTAATCCACATTCCCTCAGGATCGCCAACCAAATGCCTGATACGTTCACGCATTTCATTAGCAGCCTTATTAGTAAATGTGATAGCCAATATCTGCGATGGCCAGGCCTCTTTATTCCCTAACAGGTGAGCTATGCGATGAGTCAAAACTCTGGTCTTACCAGAACCAGCACCAGCAACAATTAGCAATGCTGGGCCTCTATATAGAACAGCCTCCCGCTGCTGAGGATTCAATCCTTCAAGCAGGTCTGGGGAACCGATTGGCTCTAAAAAGGTGTTCATAACCAAGTAATCCTAAGTCGCACTAGCGACAGTTCAGCCTCGGTCGGCTAATACTCGCCGAAGCAGGTCTGGTTGGTCAGCAAAGATACCATCAACACCTGAAGTTATGAACTGCTCGTAGTACTCATCTATCGATGTTTCTGCCTTTTCGGCCCTAGCCGTATAAACCCAGATGGCAAGACCCACTGAATGTGCTGCCTCAACCCAGTTCGATTCGGAGAACAGTAAATGAGTAGAGATAGAAAGTCCATCCACTTGAGTTGAAAGTTCCTCTAACCAAGCAGTGTCTGGTTCCGCCTCATCAACGGCAAAGAAGTATTTGGCTGGAACTTTGAGTTTCTGAAGTTCATCTTTAGCTTCAAGTAAGAGTTCAAAACTAAAAGATTCAATTACGAGTTTTACGTTTCTTTGTTGAACCGGGCTCTTGAATATTTCATCTGCAACAAGTTTTCCAATTTGGTTTGACAAGACATTTATGTGTGTTCCTTGTTTGATCTCGCAAACAAGCATTTTCCCTTCAATAAATGAAGCATTCAATATCTCGTTGAAGGTTGGAATCTCAAACTGACCATTGAACTTAGCGCTGCCTGGTCTAAGCTCCCCTAATCGCTCAACGGCGCGAAGAGTCTTCATCTGCCCCAAATCCAAATCCTCAGTGAACCAATCACTAACTTCAATGCCTTCGACTAACCCAGCACGCTTGAATTCCCTAAATTCTGATTTACTTGCGATGTCTGTGGTCTCACCGAGGGTGTTCTCATGTCTAATAATCAACTGTTGATCAGAAGTGGTAACCAAATCAAACTCAATGCCGTCAGCTCCCTGCTGAATGCCGAGTTCGAAAGACTCCAAAGTATTTTCAGGTCGATATCCGCAAGCGCCACGATGAGCAATGACTAATGGCTTGCTCATTTATTCGCCTTTCCGAAGATATTCCTTTTGATTATTTCTTTTCAGCACCTAAATATTCGTTTATACGAAACATTGACCTATGGACACAGATGATTTTTATAAAATATCCAAGACCTATGCGTATCTACGCTAGCAACTAATAAGGAAAATTACTTTAATGAAGCAGTCACGCCGTCTGTCAATCCTGAGCTCGCTACTACTAACTGTTGGGTTGATCTCGTTCATCCCAACTGCATCAGCTGAAGCTGCTGCAAGTTGTTCAGGTGCTACCTGTAGTCAGACATTTACCTATAGTGCCTCGACACAGACCTTCACACCTCCTAGTGCTGGTGTGAACCTAACCATTACTCTCAATGGTGGTTCTGGTGGTCGTGGTGGTGGTGACGCTGGTGGTGCTGGTGGTACCGGTTTGCTCGGTTCTCGAGTGGTTTTCCAATACACCGCTTCAACAATCTCCCCTTTATATCTATACCCTGGTAACGCAGGTAGCAATGGAAGCGGTGGATCTTGTAACGGTCAAGGCGCTGGAGGCGCTAACTTCTGGGCAGCTTATGCTGGTGGAACTGGTGGATACGCAGGTTGTAAAGGATCTTCCGGTGGTGGAGCTGGTGGTGGTGGAGCATCAGTTCTTTCAAGTGGGGATAAATCTGGAGTAATCGCAGTTGCCGGAGGTGGAGCTGGTGGTGGTGGTGCCAACATCAACGCACCAGGAGTTAACGCGATTGCAGACACGGGCACTCAATCAGCAAACACAAACGGAGCAAATGGTGGAACTGTCGGTGGCGACGACGGCGCAGGCGGTGGCGGTGGCGGTGCTGGTTACACAGGCGGTATTGGGGGCGCAGCAGCCTATGACGGCTGGAACCCTGCTGGTGGCGGAGGTGTGTCTGGTAGATCTTTCCCACAAGCACCTGCCGCGACAGTCACATCAAATGTGAACTCTGGTAATGGATCTATCACTATTAGCTGGCCTAATGGTCCTTCAGCCTCTACTTTGCCTAGCTTCACAACTAACACATCTGCAAAGGTTGGTCAGGTACTCACTCCAGTAGATGGAACTTTCGTTCCATCAGCTGGCGCAGTCACAATTTCAAACAGACGTTGGCAAATCTCAACTGATGGCATTACCTTCACAGACATCAGTCCACTGGCAACTGGGAACTACACAATCAAAGCATCAGATGCTAGCAAGTATGTTCGCTTCGCTGAAGATGCGACGGATAGCGGTAACACAATTACTTATGGTTCAGCAGCTTCACTTCAAATCACTGATGTGCCTGCATTCACCGCTGAGACTCCTGGAACTAGCACAGTCCTGAACGTTGCTTCAACTCCTTACACATTCGTTGCAAGTGGATACCGCAATGTATACACAGTTAGCACAGGCGCACTTCCGGCTGGAATGACATTGAATTCATCCACTGGTGTTCTTTCTGGTACTCCAACTGCAACTGGCACCTTTACATACAAGGTAAAGGCAACCAACGAAGCTGGATCAGATGAAACAGTTGAACTGACTCTTGTTGTTGGTAAATCACCAGTGTTTACTAGCGATGACTCTGTTCTTGAATCTGTAACGCGATTCAGCAATCCAATTCGTGTTGGTGCTGCTCTTGCAAACTTCGTTTTCACAGCCGCGTCCTACCCTGCAGCGACATTTGAACTCAAGACAGACAGCACAACTATCCCTGCCTGTGGTGTTGCTCCCAACTGTGCGAACAGTTTTGAAACTCTAGGACTTCCAGATGGCTTAACATTCAATGCCGCAACTGCAACCTTGAGTGGAACCCCAACCAAAGTTGGTGCATATGTATTTGCAATTAAGGCAAGCAACTCGCTTGGAAGTTCGCTTGAATTCGTGCACATGGCTATTGCCTCTAAAGCACCTGCGGGCTTTGCGCTTTCTTCAGATAAGAATGCTGTAACCATCGTTCAAAACACAACTGTTACTGCAACTATTACTGCTTCTGGCGGCTCAGGTAATGGCGCTTACAGCTTCAGTGTCGATCCTGCATCGAGTGCCATTTGTTCCGTGACGTCAGCGACTGCAACCACAGCTACTATGACTGTTCTAGCCGCTGGAAACTGCGTCATCAACGGCGTGAAGGCCGCTGATGGAGGCTTTGCAGCTGCAAAAGCATCAGTAACTGTCTTTATAAACAAGGCAGCGCAAACCGCCACAATCGTAACAACGGCAGATAGCAGCCCACTTATTTATGGTGGTAGCTCGACTTGGCTTAGAGCTACTGGTGGTAATGGAACAGGTGCAATTACTTTCAGCGTAGATCCGAGCACCTCTTCTGTCTGTACTGCTGGTACCCCTAGCGGTAACAACTATTACGTAGCCTTCTCGTCTGCTGGTACTTGTAAATTCATCGTAACCAAGGCTGGAGACGCCTACTTCCTTCCCCAGACTTCGCAATTCACAATCCAGATTGATAAAGGTCAAATCACTGGACTCTATATCGGGCAACCAGCAGATGCCAACTGGAATGGCACTACCCCACCAAGCAGAACGCTATCGACAGGTGGCGGTCAAGGAACTGGTGCAGTTACTTACACCCTCGACCCAACTAGTGCTTCTGTTTGTTCATTGGTTAATAACGTGCTAACCGCAAAGAGCGCGGGTTCTTGTATCGTCACCGCTACTAAAGCCGGTGACATCAACTACAAGCCGATGACCTCAGCTGCTGTTACTTGGACTATTAACCAGATTTATCAACCAGCCCTAAGTGCAACTGGTGCTACTCAGGCTGGTGTAAACATCCCCTACAACTCTTCAAGCGTTCAGTATGTTGCAGATCCAGCAGTGCTAGCAGTTATTACTGTTACTGGTGGGGCGGGTACTGGTTCTTATACCTATGTTGCCTCTAACACTTCAGGCTGTGTGGTGTCAGGAGCAGGCCCTATCGCTTACATCACTGCAGCTCCAACGGGTAACGGTGTTGGCTGGTGCACAATCTCCATTACAAAAAACGGTGACGTGAACTATGCGGCCCAAACAACTAACTTCCAGTTCTACATTCCTCAGGGCCCACAGAACTCCTTAGTAGCTACTCCAGGTAGCACAAGCATTGACTTTGTACCTTCGACTCTTACAGATTCTGCAACTGCAGCTAAGACACAAATTAGTGTTACTGGTGGTCTTGGAACAGGAGCAGTTACCTATGCAGTAGCAGCCGGAAGCACATCTGTTTGTTCCGTTGACGCCAATGGTTTGATCACAGACAAAACTGCCGGTACCTGTGTGGTCAACATCACCAAGGCCTCAGACTTAAACTACTTAGTTCAAACAACTACTGCCACCGTTACCTTCAACAAGCTAAACCAGGCTGAACTTGTTTCTAACCCGGCGGATTCAACTAAAGCTTTCACGTGGTCACCGAAAGCAACCAGCCAGATCACTACCAACGGTGGTTCTGGCACTGGTGCCGTGACTTATGCTGTCGCTAGCGGCAGCACCACAGTATGTTCAGTAAATGCAAGCAACGGTCTAATTACTGACATCACTGCAGGCACTTGTGTAATTACTGTGACCAAGGCAGCTGACACTAATTACAACGTCGCAACCGACACGGTTACTGTCGAGTTCACCAAGATCAACCCAGCAGCTATTTCTTTGTCTGCAGCTCCCGCTTCTATTGCATACACAACAGCTGCAAGCAAAAACCAAACTTGGGTGACAGTATCTGGTGGATCTTCATCAACTGGAGAATTCGTTTTCTATGTTGACCCAATGACTGAGGATTACTGTTCAATCAGCACTGTCCAGGCAACAAGAGTTCTAGTAAATGGAAACCTTGCTGGTCTTTGTTTGATTACTGTGGTTCACGCAGCAGATGTGAACTACTTTGAGCAACGAGCCTTTATGGGACTCACCATCACAAAGATGGCTCAAACAATTAGTGCGGGTACAACTAACGGTAACTACGAATACTTCAAAGAGTCACCAACTGCAGTCGCAACCATCAACGTGACTGGCCAGGCCGGAACTGGCCTTACACGTTTTGTTGTTGACAGCGCGGCCAGCACGAGTAACTGTTCTGTTGATCAGGTCACAGGAAAAGTAACTTCACCAAATATTGGTATTTGTAAGGTCACTGTCTCTAGGGATGGGGATGACAACGTTCAGGCTTCTAACTCGGTCGTCCTTAACATAACAATCGCAAAGATCAACCAAGGGACTCTAACCCTCACCCCGAATGCTGACTTCAAGTTTGCTCCTGGAGCTAACAAGGCCACATCCTCGCTAACCTTTGGTCTTGCATATACGGGTATTGGTAACTTCACCAAGATTTCTAGCCTTACCCCAGCGGTTTGTACAATCACAGGTGGTGGCGACAGCACTTTGAATCCACCGACCTTCACCGCTACAGCAACACCATCTATTACTGTTACAGCACTTGATGACGGTACTTGTACTTTGATTTACACAAAACTTGGTGACACCAACTTCAACGTTGCTAATAGCTATCAGGCAAGCTTTGTAATAAACAAGGCAACTCAAGCTGATATAACTGCAAGCATCACAGGTGGCTCAGCATCGATGCCATTTGTTTCTTCACCTAAAGCAACAGCAACTATTCTTGGCGCAGGTGGTTCTGGAACTGGAATATTCAATTACATAGTTGACGCCGCAAGTACTGGTATCTGTACAAGCAATGCAACAACAGGTGTTGTTACAGATGTCACTGCAGGAGTTTGTGTCATCAACGTCAAGCGCATTTCTGACGGTGACTATGTTGAATCAGTAGTCAAGCAAGTGACAATTACTTTTACAAAGATTGACCAAAGCACTCTTGGAGTAACAGCAGGTAAGTTAGCACTGCGCGCCACAACCTCTGCGTTAGACACAACCACGTTATCTACTACAGGAGGAAGTGGAACTGGTGCGGTGACTTATGTCGTCGACGCAAACAGTTCAACTGTCTGTTCAATCTCTGGAACAACTGTCACAGGTCTCGGAGCAGGCGACTGTAACATCACAGTTACTAAAGCTGCTGATAGCAACTACAACGCTGCTACAGCAACAATCAAACTAACTGTTACCAAGGGTACGCAGAGTACTTTTACTGCTGCATGGTGGTACCTAACCAACAATGGCATTGGTACCCAGGCAAACCCTGTTTCATTCAACTCAAGCACAGACCAGATTAACTACTTAGTGACTAATGGTGGTGCTGGTTCAAGTGACCTTGTTTACTCAATCGATCCTTCATCGGCTGCTATTTGTGCAACAGCAAAGATTCGACCTGGCTATCCGAACCAGATTATTGTCTCAGCGCTTGGTGATGGCGAATGTAAGGTAAAGGTTTACAAGTCAGGTGGAACTGCCTGGGACAATTCAAATGAGGTTGCAGTTTCATTCTGGATAGGAAAGATTGCTCAGGCAACTCTTACTGCAACTGCTTCTAAGTCAACCCTTTCCTACTTCGGTGCTCCTGCAAACACCTTTACCGTCGCAGTGACTGGTGGTTCAGGTACTGGAGCAGCCAGTGTTTCAATTAACGCGGCCTCGGCAGCAATTTGTGCTGATGCGACTGTTGCTAATGGTCTGCTTACCGTCAAGACACTTGGTGTTGGAAACTGTCTGCTCACAGTTGTTAAGGCTGCATCACCTGGATATTCTCAGGTAACTTCAGCTCAGATCACTGTCTCAATAACAAAGGGAACTCAATCAAACCTCAATGTGAGCGCTTCCCCTGCAGTGTTGACATATGCTGCCAGCCCTAAGGCAACTTCTACAATTACCGTCACTGGTGGTTCAGGTAGCGGTGCAGTGACAGTGGCTGTTGACTCTGGTTCAACGGCTATTTGTTCATACAACTCAGTCACTGGAGCGATTACCGCCCTGCAAGCTGGAAAGTGTGAACTGACTGCAACTAAGGCTGCAGATGCCTTGTTCAACGTTGCTACTGGAAAGCTTTCAATCACTATTAACAAGGTGGCTCAAGCTAAGTTGACTTTGACTCCGGTGTCGCCATTCCTAAAGTTTGTTGAGTCACCTAAAGCCACAACTGTTCTA
This sequence comes from uncultured Micrococcales bacterium, assembly GCA_903832875.1. Classification (GTDB taxonomy): domain Bacteria; phylum Actinomycetota; class Actinomycetes; order Actinomycetales; family Microbacteriaceae; genus Rhodoluna. Next base: position 9,866 of record CAILDA010000131.1, read on the forward strand.
AACCTTGCAGGTGGAACAGGAACTGGGGCAGTTAGTTACACACTTGATCCAGGTAGCTCAAGCGTTTGTGCGCTTGATGTCACCAATGGTGTGGCATCAATTACAGCTAACTACTTTGGTTACTGTGTCGTAACAGCTACAAAGGCTGGAGATAAGAACTTCGCCGACGCAACTGCAACTGCAACAGTTCGCATTGCTCAGCCTGGCACCCAGATTAGCGCTAGCGTGCCAGACACAACAGTCGGTTATGTTGCCGCTCCTGGAGTTGCAACTACCGTAACCGTGGAAGGTTCTCTAGAAGGCGACATAATCAGCTACTCAGTTGACTCTGCTAGCAAGAATGTATGTTCAGTTGCAGGTAATGGTTCTACGGCTCAGGTCACAACTTTGGGTCAAGGTGCTTGTACAGTTCTTGCAATCAATGTTTCGAGGGCTCCAGACGGAACGCTAATTGCATCAAGCTCAATTGTCATTTTGACTATTGTCAAAGGTAACCAAAACAATGTGGTTGTAAATCCTGCCAGTCCTTCCGTTTACTTTGCAACTCCTGCTGCAACAGATGTCATAACAGTAACCGGTGGTGTTGCAAATAGCGTCATCACAGCAACAGTTGATGCATCAAGTGCAGGTAACTGTTCTGTGGCTGTAGCTGGAAGCAAGATCACCATGACCGCACTTCGTGTTGGTGACTGTCTAATTAACATCACCAAGGCTGGAGATGCTGGCTTTAACAACTACTCAACTTCTGTCACAATCACAATTCTGAAAACCAAGCAAGCAGCTTTCAATGCCACAGCATCGCCGAATGCTTTGACTTATGCAGCTAACGCAGTTGTGATATCAACAATCACAGCAGTTGGTGGCTCTGGAACAGGCGCTGTTACATATGCACTGTCAGAGGCATCAACAACTACCTGTTCTATTTCAGGCAACGTCATCACCGTTATTACTGGTGGCGACTGTGTGGTTGTTGTCACAAAAGCTGGAGACGTGAACTACTCTGAAGCTTCGACAGCCGTTACTGTAAGGATCGCAAAAGGCACTCAAGCCGTGTTCTCATTGACTGCAGACAGCACAAGCCTTACCTATAACAAGGAAACAGACGCTACAACGACCGTTAGCGCAGTTGGTGGTTCGGGATTAGGTGATGTTACCTATGCCGTCGCTCAAGCAAGTGCGGCTATTTGTTCACTGGAGGGTGACCTAGTCACAGTTCTTCGCCCTGGTACTTGTACTATCAACGCAACCAAGGCAAGCGATCCTTACTTCAATGCTGCTAGTGCATCAGTAAGCATCACCATTGCAAAGTCAGAGCAAGATGCGCTGATTGCGAAGCTTGCTCCTGGTGAACTTCAGGTCCCACTTTGGAACGGTAAGTCCACAACCCAAATCATCATCACCGGTGGCGATGGTTACGGTGCTTTGACTTTGGTTGGTCTAACTCCAACTATTTGTTCTGTGGCTCTTGCTGGTCAACGTGTAAACGTAACTTCAATTGCTGCTGGAACCTGTCAGTTCAAAGTAACTAGAGAAAGTGACTACGCATTCCTAGCTTCTACGGCTCTCACTCACACATTGACAGTTGGCAGTGCTAAAACAGACCTGTCTGTAACAGTTTCAAGCGCTGGCAAGACTGTCGCTGGAGGTAAGGGTGCAATTGACCTTACTGTCACTAACAGCGGACCTGCTAAGGCTGCTGGCGCGACTGTTGAGTACACCCTCCCAACCGGAGTAACAGCTGTTGCTCCTCTAGGTGCAGGTTGTGTTCTAACTAGCAGCACCGAAGTGACTTGTTCAACAAACAAGGTTCTTGACGTTGATGGTTCAGTTCGATTCACAATCCCTGTGGCTCTTGCAGGTTCCCTAGTTGGCGGTGAATACACCGATGGCGGTGCAGCAACTCTAAGTTCAGCAACGCCTGATTCAGATCTTGCTAACAATGAAGTATCTGGTGAAGATGCTAACTTCGTAGTCAACAAAGCACCTACCGCATTCAACAAGACAACGATCAATCCACTTCAGACAGGAAAGGTTTTTGAAGACCAGTTGACTGCTGTTGGTTTCCCAGCTGTGACATACACAATCTCAGCTGGAGATCTACCTGCTGGTTTGACTCTTGATGAAGCTACCGGTGCGATCACTGGAACTCCAACAGGTGTTGGTAAGTATGCATTTACAGTTAGTGCTTACAACTCAGCAGGTGCATTCAGCCAGGCTTACTCAGGAACTATTGCTCCTGCGCCTTTCGTGACCGTTCCCGCAGTGGGCTTTGCGACTAACACAGTTCCTGCTGGAACCAAGATCACAGTTGGTGGTGTGAACCTAGATCTAGTTACTAACGCAATTATTGGTGGAAAGACAGTCAAGTTCACCAAGACTGCAACCCTGATAACCCTTGAGGTTCCTAACGGAACAACAGGAGTAGTGCCAGTTAGCTTGGTCTATGGCCAGGGAACTATAGATGCTGGAACATTTACCTACACAGGTCCAGGCAAAGTAACTCCAGTAATTGTTGTTGATGCTGGGGAATTAACTGGAGGTGCAGGTGAAAGCGCTAGAACTCTAACCTCAAGCATCACTGCAACTGGAGTTTCCGGTGAAGTAGTTATGCCTGTTGTTTACTCATCTAAGACAACTGCTGTTTGTACAGTTGCAGGAAATCAGTTGACCTTTATTTCAGCTGGAACTTGTACCGTTGGCGCTACAACTGCCGCGACAGCTGCTTTCAATGCTGCAACTAGCGCAACTGTTTCGATTGTTCTAACCAAGACTGCACAGACTCTAAACATTGTTCAGCCGACAAAGCCAACGGATTCCTCTGATGGTTTTGATTTGGATGTAACAGCGAGTTCAGGTCTTGTGCCAGCATTCGTTAGCGCTACCCCACTGATTTGTGATGTAACAGACGATGGGCACGTCACAGGCCTGAAGGCTGGTCGCTGTGAACTAACAATTACTCAGCCTGGTGATGCTCGCTTTGCCGCTATTGCAGCGACGAAGATGGAATTCGATATCGCAACTGATGCCGGGCTCCCTGTTGTCGACAATGGAGATCCTCTGCACCCAACATCAGTGGCTAGTGGCAAGCTCACTAAGTTTGTTGACGTTGGATTCAGTTGGGACAAGAAACTAGCTGCACTCAAGGTGGAGACTTACGGTATCTTCATTGGAAAGATAAATGCGGTTAGCGAATTCACTATCGCTGGTAAAGCCTATAAGTGCAGTGTTGACTTCGGTATCTTGAAGGCAATGGCATCTAAAACTCCGGCTCAGTACAAGCTTGCTATGGCTAAGAAGACCTTTAAGGCTGCTTCTCCATTCTGTAACGCTAAGACTGAGACAGCCGCATACAGCGCTCTAAAGGCTGGCTATGTTGGTCTAGACGTGAAGGTAACAATCATTAGATACAGAATGTTTCCTACCACTTACCTACCAGTAAACGCTAAGACTAAGAAGCCGATTCTGACACAGACCAGAGTGATATACATCACACTTGGCTAGTAGTTAAAAGTAAAGCCGCCTAAGAACTTCTTAGGCGGCTTTCTTATTTAAATTTTACTCCCACTCAATGGTGCCAGGTGGCTTACTGGTCACATCCAAGACAACTCTGTTGACCCCTGATACCTCATTGGTAATACGGTTAGAAATCTTTGCTAGTAGGTCATAAGGAAGTCTTGACCAGTCGGCAGTCATCGCATCCTCACTTGAAACAGGACGAAGAACAATTGGATGACCATAGCTTCTGCCATCTCCTTGAACACCAACAGATCTAACATCAGCAAGAAGCACCACAGGACACTGCCAAATCTCACCGTCAAGACCAGCTGCAGTTAGCTCTGCTCTTACAATGGCATCAGCTTTACGAAGAAGGTCAAGGCGATCTTTAGTAACTTCACCAACAATACGAATACCAAGACCAGGGCCTGGGAATGGTTGTCTGCCAACTATTTCCTTAGGCAGGCCTAGTTCATAACC
>CAILDA010000132.1 GCA_903832875.1 uncultured Micrococcales bacterium
GCGTCACGAGTAACATCCGCAACTTCAGCAGAATGCAGGAGAGCCTTGGTAGGAATACAACCTCTGTGCAGGCAAGTGCCGCCTAGTTTGTCTCTTTCGATAAGTGCTACTGATAGTCCTAGTTGTGCACTGCGCAAAGCTGCGGCATAGCCACCGCTTCCGCCACCAAGGATTACGACGTCAAAATTATGCTCGGCCAATTGGGCTCCTAAATAGGGGGATAACTAATACAGATTACTAGATGGTTATTTCTTATTCTTAGTTGCTAACTGTTCCGCAACTGAAATAAGGGTTCTAACCATGGATCCAGTGGCACCTTTGACTGTGTATCCATAGGCGGCAAGGTCGTTGTTTGCCGAGCTAGCGAAGTCTAAATGGGCCCAGTTCAGGAGTTCCTTAGATTTTGCCTTGGTTCCAACGAATTCCCTCAAGAACAGACCGCCGACTAACATGCCGCCAGTTGGATTTCCTATCTTTGAATTCATAAAATCAGCAATATCAGACTTGATTAGGTCCAGGAGTTCTTCCGGCAAAGGCATATGCCAAACAAGCTCTCCCGAAGCCTTGGCTGCAGCCTCAACTAGAGCAACAGCGCTGTCGTCACCCATGAGTCCTGCATATCTGTTACCTAGGGCGACCCTAGCTGCTCCGGTGAGAGTGGCTACGTCAACAATGAGATCTGGTTTTAACTCTGAAGCGAGAATGAGCCCGTCTGCCAAGACGATTCTTCCCTCAGCATCAGTGTTGGTGATTTCAACTGACTTGCCGTTACGGAATGTAATTACGTCAGTAGGTCTAGTCGCCGTTCCTGAAGGCATGTTCTCAGCAATACACATGAAAGCTGTAACGGTGATAGGAAGTTTTAATCTCGCAATAGCGAAGGCAGCTTGAGCAACTGTTGCAGCGCCTGCCATGTCATACTTCATTCCGAGAATTCCCATTTTGTCTTTCAATGAAAGTCCACCCGTATCGAAAGTTATTCCCTTACCAACAAGGGCGAGATGTCCTTTTGATTTAGTCGGTGTGTAGGTAATTTTTACCAAGCGAGGTGGGCGAGCAGAACCCTGACCTACTGCAAGAATGCCGTAGCACTTTTCTTTGGCTAGTTTCTTCTCGTCCCATATCTCAACTGTTACACCAGGAATCTTTGATTGGCTCTTTACGATCTCAGCAAGTTTTGTCGGGTAAAGGTCATTGCCAGGTGTGTTCACCAAGTCCCTTGTTGCATGCAAGATGCCTGCAACTGTATTGATTCGATCTATATCAGCTTTTGTAATAGCGAGTTTCGATACCAGCTGCACTTGCCTAAGTGCCATTGGCTTCTTCGCACCAGATTTGTATTTATCAAATTCATATTGAACGATGGCAATACCTTCTAGAAGAGCTAGCGCGATTTCTTTGTCAGCTAGAGGAATATCTACAATCAAGCTCTTGTGATCGTTAAATGCTCGTCCAATTGCCCCACCAATTTCGCGCGCTTTTGAGTGGTTAGAGATGCTCTCGCCGACACCAATAAGGCCGATGACACCTGCGCCAGCTGAAACTCTTGTCGAGCTCTCAGCCGCACCGCTAACTTGAAGCGATTTCAGGTTAAGAGATTTAGTGAAAGGGTCTTTAGCGCCGTTTCCTAGGAGCTTAGGTCCGCTATCTTGCTTTGAGATGCCATACACCAGGATTGCGTCGGCCGTTGCCTTAGCGGAATTTGCTTGAACTTTGAAAGTTATAGAAGTCATAAATACCATGGTAGCCACGTGAAGTTAGAATGGTCACATGGCACAGCAAAATGAGCTCTTCACTTTGGTAAATACGGATGTTGACGTCCCGGATGGCCTTCACCTACTAGCGGCTATCTCTGGTTTTACTGATGCAGGTTCATCTATGCAGCAGGTTTCTCAGCACATCTTGGGAAATCTTGACTACGAGACAATTGCCATCTTTGATAACGATGAGTTGCTTGATTACAGATCAAGAAGACCAGTTATGTTCTTCGAGCAAGATCACATTGAGGACTACCAGCCAGCCAGCCTTTCATTACATCTGGTTAAAGACGAGGTTGGTACTCAGTTCCTATTCCTGAACGGGTATGAGCCAGATTTTAAGTGGGAAGCGTTTGCTTCCTCTGTTGAGGTTCTCTTTTCATACTTTGGAATAAGGGATATGACCTGGCTGCACGCGATTCCTTTTCCTATTCCACACACCAGACCAGTTGGCGTCACAGTTTCTGGCAATCAGAAGAACGTGATTGCTAAATACTCGGAATGGAAACCTAGAACTCAGGTACCAGGAAACATCATGCACCTCCTTGAATTCAGGCTTACTCAGGCTGATATCCCAAGCACTGGTTTCGTGCTGTTAGTTCCGCATTACCTTTCGGATTCTGAATATCCGCAGGCCGCGGTTTCAGGTCTTGAGTTAATCTCAAGTCATCTAGGCCTTGTCTTTCCCACAGATGAACTTCGCGATGAGGGAGTTGCCTTTACTCGAAGGATCACACAACAAATGTCAGAGAATCAGGAGCTCAATCGTATGGTTGAATCCCTGGAGACAAGTTTTCAAAGCGACAAAGCAGCAAATGGCATGGGAGCTGTTAAACCTCTTGAACGAGAAATTCCAGATGCAGATCAAATCGCTGCAGAACTTGAAGGCTATTTAGCTTCGCACCAGAAGAATAAATTAGATAACGATGAGGACAGAGACTGAAGCGTTCGCCAGCGCTAGTTCTTACCGTAGCGGGACTTGCATATTTTCTAGCTGTCACGCAACGATCAAGTCTCGGTGTTGCAACACTTATTGCAAGTGAAAGATTCGACACCAACGCTCAACAACTTGCTACGCTCGCTGTTTTTCAACTCGTGGTCTATACAGCTATGCAAATACCGGTTGGTATTTTGCTGGATAGGTTTGGTGCGAAAGCTTTGCTTGCAGTTGGTGCATTCGTTATGGCAGCTGGGCAGTTAACTGTCGCCTTTGCCCCAAATCTTTCGACAGCAGTAGTGGGTCGAATGCTGGTTGGTATGGGGGATAGCTTCACTTTCATTTCTATGATTCGACTTATCAATGGTTGGTACCAAGGTGCTAAAGCTTCAAAGGTTCAACAGTATGTTGCGACCATTGGACAACTAGGACAGTTCTTTTCTGCTGTTCCGTTTTGGTGGATGTTAGAAAACCTTGGTTGGACCTCTGGCTTCTCGATCATGTCAGCGGCATCTTTATTCATCTCACTGATGGTGATTGTCTTTACAGCCAATGAAGCAAAATCAACTGGAACGGAAACGCATACTGCAGCTTCGCTGAAACTGGCCACTCAGCAGTTAGTTGAGAACATCAAAAATCCTGGGATTCGAATGGCGTTCTGGACTCATTACGTCACCCAGCCAACAACGACATCAGTTCAACTGCTCTGGGCAGTTCCTTTTTTAGTAACAGCTGAAGGACAATCTCATGACTTTGCCGCTACGACATTGACTGCAATGGTGCTCTTTGGTTTTATAACCGGCCCTGTCATTGGCGGCATTTGTGCGAGATCACCCCAGTTGCGAGCCAGATTGGTTTATTCAGTCGTTGGGTTAACCACTTCAGCGTGGATTATCTTGCTCTGCATGCCAGGTAGATCGCCTTCTTGGCTTTTGTTTGTTTGCTTCCTTGCAATTTCAGTTGGTGGTCCAGCATCAATGGTTGCCTTTGATTTCTCCAAAGACATTGTTCCTAAGGCAAGACTTGGCACGGCTAATGGGTTTGCCAATGTTGGTGGATTTCTAGCGACTTTCATCATGATGTATTTGACGGGCCTAGCAATCGACTTGATCCATGCCAGCTCTGGCATTGCCGAGCGTTACACGGTAGATGCTTTTAGATGGGGTTTCGCGGCCCAACTGCTGGTAGTCGCTGTTGGTGTGGTGTTTTTCACTGTTGAACGACGTAAATTCGAGATAATAACAGCGCTGAAGCGGGAATAAAACTGCCAGTTGGCTGGTAAGAACCCTTGGGTATGCCACATCTGGCTCTGTTAGACCGTAAAGGGTTCCAGAAGTGGCATAATTACAACTAGACCCAGTCATTTCACCCGATTTGACATGGGTCTTTGTAATGCCCAAAAATTCGTAAACGGTCAACCTCCTAATCCGAGGTACTGAAGGGTCCAATGCCTAACAAAGCTCCAAAAACTTCTGCATCTAAAGAAGCTAAGAAGACAGTTGCCAAAGCCGCTCCGGCTAAAAAGGTAGTCGCTACCAAAGCGAAGGTTGCTAAACCTGTCGCCAAGGCTAAGCCAGCGGTCAAAGCTGTAGCTAAGAAAGCTGTTGCCAAGGTTGTCACTAAAGCTGTTGCCAAGTCTGCAACTAAGTCAACTGCAAAACCAGTCGCTAAAACTGCAACCAAGACCTCTAAAGCGCCGGTGAAGGCTGCTGCAAAACCAGCCGTAAAGAAGGTAGTTGCAAAGCCAACAACCAAGACCACCACTAAGACTGTTGCTAAGATTGCAACCAAGGCAACTGCTAAGGATGCGAAGGCCACAGCGAAAACTACTGTAAAGCCTGTCAAGAAGATTGTTGCAACCAAAGGATCTAAAGCAGGAGAACCAGAATTAGATCTCGAAGATGATGACGTTGATGTTGAAGTATTAACTACTGAAGCTGACATCGACGTAATTGTTGCTGAAGTCGAGGAAGTACTTCCTGAAGTTGAAGAAGATGAAGACGCCATAGTTGTTCCTGAAGGCGCGTTAGTTATTTCCAGCAAAGAAGACGACGACATCCCGGTTCAAACCACCAGCATCACTGGTGCTACCGCTGACCCTGTAAAGGATTACCTAAAGCAAATCGGTAAGGTTGCTCTTCTTAATGCGGAACTTGAAGTTGAGTTGGCAAAAAGAATTGAAGCTGGTTTGTTCGCGGAAGAAAAACTTGCTACTGATAAAAAACTTAGTAGAGACATGGGCCGCGACCTAAAGTGGGTTGTCAAAGATGGCCAACGCGCTAAGAGTCACTTGCTTGAAGCAAACTTGCGTTTGGTTGTTTCTCTTGCAAAGCGATACACCGGAAGAGGAATGCAATTCCTGGATCTAATCCAAGAAGGTAACCTCGGTTTGATTCGCGCTGTTGAGAAATTTGATTACACCAAGGGATACAAGTTCTCAACTTATGCAACCTGGTGGATTCGTCAGGCGATTACCCGTGCCATGGCTGACCAGGCTAGAACAATTCGTATTCCAGTGCACATGGTTGAAGTCATTAATAAACTTTCCCGAGTTCAAAGGCAGCTCTTGCAAGATCTAGGCCGCGAACCAACTCCTGAAGAACTTGCTCGCGAACTTGATATGACACCTGAGAAGGTTGTCGAAGTTCAGAAATATGGACGTGAACCGATTTCACTTTCAACTCCTCTTGGTGAAGATGGCGATTCCGAGTTCGGTGACTTGATTGAAGATACCGAAGCCGTTCAACCAGCCGATGCGGTTGCCTTCAGAATCATGCAGCGTGAGATTGAGCGCTTACTTGATACTTTGACCCCTAGAGAAGCCGCAGTTATCCGTTCTCGCTATGGAATCGGCGATGGAGTGATGAAGACTTTAGACCAGATCGGTGAAGAGCACGGCGTTACTCGCGAGCGAATCCGTCAGATCGAAGCAAAGACCATGTCTAAGCTAAAGCACCCTTCCAGGGCTCAGTGGCTCAGAGACTTCATTAAAGAGAACTAGGTCTTGCGCTACCTCCCAGCATTACTTATCGGCCGCTTAGTTCGCTTGGCGGTCAGATTGGTAAGGCCTGGTGGTGGATCTGCTTTACCAGGCCTAGTACTGAGTAAGTTAGCCCCAAAACTGGTTTATAGAACTCTTGGTTCATTCGAACAAGGTCTAGTTGTCGTTACTGGCACAGCAGGTAAATCAACAACTACCAAGATGCTTGTAGCAATTGTTAGAGCGCATGGTTTAGAAGTGTTTACCAACCCTTCAACTGCGAATATCGAACAGGGTTTCTTCAGCACAATCATCAAGCAAGGCAGCTTGTTTGGAAAGGTGCCAGGTTCGATAGCAATCATTGAAATGGATGAAGGCCACGCAGCTCAAGTAGTTGAAAAAGTACAGCCAAAAGTTTCAGTAATTCTTAATGTGTTTGAAGATCAACTTGATCGGTTCATTGATCCAGCACTGGTGCGCGAAAAACTTCTAGCCGTTGCCAAGGCAACCTCGGGAACAGTTTTACTTAACGCTGATGATCAAAACTGTTTGTTAATCGGATCAGAGCTAAATCAAGCTCAAACCAAGTTCTTTGGAATAACTAACAAAGTATCAAAGGCAGCTAAGAGCAAACTCAACTATGCGCCTACGTACCTACTAGAGCTTCCTGCGCCAGCTGTATCAGCAGAAGTGGTTGGACTTCAAGAACGCAATGTTACTGCTTTGGTTGCGGGCAAGTCGGTAAGTTTCGATTTACCTAGCAGGGGACTGCATTTCGCATTGGACGCGGTTGCAGCTTTGGCTTCAGCGCAGAGCATCTTGGGGGAGGCGTTCCATCTTGTAAAAGCCTCTAAGGTTCTAAATGAATTACCTCCGGTTTTCTCTAGGGGAGAGATTAGGGAAGTAAATGGTGAGCAGGTTGAGTTCATACTCGTGCAGAACCCACCGAGCATGCAATTGAACCTCGATAATCTTGCACCGAAGCTTGACCAAGTATTTTTCGCGATTGGTAGAGATGTTCACGATCCTTCTTGGATGTGGACTGTTGATTTAGCTAACCTGAAACATGTCTCTGTAATAACAGGATTTAATTACGCGGATGCGGCCTTGCTACTTAGTTATAACGAGATTCCAGTTGACAGCGTCGAAGCTGACTATTTCAAAGCTATTGATGAGTTCTTCAAACTGCCTAAGCCTAAGAACGGAATCAAGACCGTCATATACAGTGCTGACTCAATGCGAAGACTTCGCCGTCACATGGGCTTTACTGATCCTGAGGATGTGCAACGTGTCTAAGAGTTTGAAACTAGTAGCGCTGTATCCAGATCATCTCAATCTCAATGGAGATATGGCTAATCTACTTGTTTTACAAAAGCGTTTGCAGTGGCAAGGACAGGAAGCCGAGATTGTTTCTCTAACTAAGAGCAGTAAATTAGCTGATTACGACTTCGTCTTAGTTGGTCACGGTTCTAACGCAGCCTGGGCTGACATCAAGCGTATTGATCCAGAGTTTTTCAATAACGTAGTTAGATACATAAATTCAGGTAAATCAGCTTTAGTAATTGCTTCGGCTTATGACCGTCTTGTAGAAGCAGTTCTGGGTAGCAAGCGGGCAACAGTTTCGCACCGCAGCGAATTCGTTAAGACATCTGAAGGAAATGTTGGATATCTAAATACTGACAGCAATGAAGAAGTGTTGCTGTGGCATAAGAACTCGTTGTTTACTCTTTTGCATGGACCTGTTTTAGTAAAGAACCCAGAGCTCGCAGATGAATTAATTCTCAAGAGTGGATTTGTAAAAGAAGTAGCGCAAAACAAACAGTCAGTTGAAATTGATGAACTAGCTAGAGCTAGTCGAAAGATAGCTTTCGAGAATTAGCTAAGCTTGCTGGTTTCGTCTTGCCAGGAAATAGCGATTGGCTTTAGCTTGTCTTTGTTAGCTGTGCCATGGTGACCACAGAAGACTAGGTCACCAGTTGCTAGAACTACACGGATAAATGCTTGAGCACCACAGATATCACAACGATCAGCTGCAGTTAGCGCAGGTAACTCGGTGGTCTCTTCGGTTACTTCTAAGTTGCTCTCGGTCTTGTCCATTTGTTCCTCCATGCCTATAACAACACAACTTCGGATGGATTTGTTCCGTAACTAGGCAAGTTTCGCTATCTGCGAATAGTTTTTCATCGGTGGGGTGTCAGATTCCCTTGAACTCAAGCGGGCTGTTTAGGCTTGGAGCGTGCCAAACAATGACTATTCAGCTCGCCATCTGTCCGTATTAGAGGGCTTAGAGGCTGTTCGTAAGCGCCCTGGAATGTATATCGGTTCAACCGATAGCAGGGGTTTGATGCACTGTCTATGGGAGATTATTGATAATTCTGTTGATGAGGCACTGGCCGGTCACGGAAAGCTAATCAACATCGTTCTGCATAAAGACAACAGCGTTGAGATCTCTGACCTTGCAAGAGGTATCCCGGTAGATATTGAGCCTAAGACTGGTCTCAGTGGCGTTGAAGTTGTGTTTACTAAGCTCCATGCTGGTGGAAAATTCGGATCTGGGTCCTATGCTGCCTCTGGTGGTTTGCACGGAGTTGGTGCATCAGTTGTGAATGCTTTGTCCGAACGCCTAGATGTTGAAGTCGATAGGGACGGCAAGACCTGGGCAATGTCATTCAAACGTGGCGAGCCTGGAATATTTGACGACAAGAAAGCGCTAGCGCCTGGTAATCCGTTCAAGCCGTTCAAGGATAAGAGCGTTCTTAGGGAAGTTGGCAAGGTTGCCAAGAACAAAACCGGCTCACGTATTCGCTTTTGGGCTGACGCACAGATCTTCGTCAAGGATTCTGATTTCGTACTCGAGGACATCTTGTCTAGAGCTAGGCAGACCGCGTTTTTAGTTCCAGGGCTGAAGCTAGTTGTTTCAGATCAGCGCGTTGGCAAGGCCGTCAATCACGAGTTCTTATTTCAAGGCGGCATCGTTGAGTTTGTTGACTTCTTAGCAAAGGATGCTCCGCTTAGCAATGTGTGGCGTTTGAGCGGTAGTGGCAATTACTCCGAGACCGTTCCAGTGCTGAATGCTTCCGGCAACATGGAATCAAAAGAAGTGCAAAGAAGCTGTGAAGTTGATGTGGTGGTTCGTTGGGGAACTGATTACGACACTGAGGTTAAGAGTTTCGTTAACATCATCGCAACACCTAAAGGTGGAACCCACCTTCAAGGATTTGACCAGGCTTTACTAAAAGTGTTTCGAGCGCAGGCCGACGCCAATTCTAGAAAATTCAAAATGGGTTCCGAGAAAATTGAAAAGGAAGACGTAACTGCTGGACTAACAGCAGTGGTAACTGTTCGTCTCCCAGAGCCTCAATTTGAAGGACAAACCAAAGAAATTCTCGGAACACCAGCTATAAAGAATATTGTCTCTAACATCGTGACCAAAGCTCTTACAGATCGCTTCAACAGTTCCAAGCGCGAAGATAAAGCCCAAACGGCTTTGGTTCTTGAAAAAGTTGTCAACGAGATGAAATCAAGAATCTCAGCTCGAACACACAAAGAAACCCAGCGCAGGAAGACAGCGCTGGAATCTTCATCTCTACCAACCAAGCTGGTTGATTGCAGGACTCAGGACACGCTTGATTCTGAATTAATCATCGTCGAGGGTGAATCCGCACTTGGAACAGCCAAGTTGGCTCGTAACTCAGAATTCCAAGCGCTGCTACCGATTCGAGGCAAGATTCTTAACGTCCAAAAAGCAGCCATAACAGACATGCTCAATAACACTGAATGTGCATCAATCATTCAGGTGCTAGGTGCCGGCTCCGGCCGTAGCTTCGATCTTGCTTCAGCACGTTACGGCAAGATCATTCTTATGAGCGATGCTGATGTTGATGGCGCTCACATTCGAACTTTGCTGCTGACTTTGTTCTATAAATACATGCGGCCATTGGTTGAAGATGGCCGAGTATTCGCCGCTGTCCCGCCATTACATCGGGTGTTAGTGATGAATCCTGGCACTAAAGCTAATGAAGTTATTTACACCTACTCACAAGCCGAGCTAGAAGCTCTGCTAGCTAAGTTGGCTAAGGCAGGCAAGAAGTATCAAGAACCCATTCAGCGATACAAGGGTCTCGGTGAAATGGATGCGGATCAATTGGCGGAAACAACCATGGACCGAAAGACCAGATCATTGCGCAGAGTCACCGTTGATGATTTGGTTGAGGCAGAGAATTTCTTTGAACTTCTGATGGGTAATGAAGTTGCTCCACGTAGAGACTTTATTGTCGACAAAGCCGATTCATTCGAAAGAGATCGAATCGACGCCTAAGCCCTTCCAGCTGAAATAATCGTTGCACTCAGCGGTGTGCCCGATGAATCTCTCTTAGCAAGCGTTGTTGGGCTCTCTAGTGGTTTACCTGAAGAGGCAGAGGCCAAGATCGGAGCATCACCAACAAATGCAAAGTAAAGCTGGTTCTCGTCTCTAATGAACTTCTGCGCTCTAACGCCACCGGTTGCTCTGCCCTTAGGCGGGAATTCACTCAGCGCGGAAAGCTTGGCACTTCCAGAATCGACAGCTCCCAAGGATTCACTGTTACTTGCTGCAGTTAGAACTTGTGTGTTCTTTGAGGGCTTGAATGATGTGAAATAGATAGCCTGCGAACCTTCGGAGAGTTTGATTCCGGCCATACCCGCAGCTCCTCGACCCTGAGGTCTAACTTGGCTTGCATCAAAACGCAGTAGCTGTGCATCATCGGTAACGAAGATCAACTCGTCCTTCTCAGTGCTGATTGCAGCACCAACCACCTGGTCACCAGGCTTCAAGGAAATGACTTCGAACTCAGCTTTAGGTAAGAAGTCGCTAGCTAATCGTTTAACAACACCTTGCTTAGTGCCGATAGCAATTACTGTGTCTTCTCCTAATTCAAAGGCACCCACAAGTTTGATTTGCTTTCCCAGGCCAAGGAACTCGGAGGCAGGGATTGAACTTGCAGCGTCGAAAGAATCTTCGGCAGCTGGAATGTCACTGGCATGAACTCGATGCATAACACCGTCAGAGGTTAAGAAGCCAATGTCGCTTCTAGTCGTGCTGCTGATAACAGTTCCAATAGCGTCGTGCTTTTTTCGCTTTGCCAGCGGCGCTGGGGCAATTGAGGTGCGTTGTACTTGACCGCTAGCTGTAAGCACAATAAAGCAAGGGGAGTCAGCTAGCTGAGCATCAACGGCTGCTGCTTGGGCTGCAGTCACGGGTTTAACTTCAACTGTGCCATCGGTAATGGTTGTTCTGCGATCATCACCGTACTTATCAGAAACTTCTTGAAGCTCCGCTGTCACAACATCTCTAAGAGTTTTATCGCTCGAGAGAATCTTCTTGAGTGCGGCTATTTCTTGAGCGAGAGTCTTGCCTTCTGTCTCTAGTTCCAACTTAGAGAACTTGGTTAGTCTCCTAAGTTTTAGTTCAAGTATGTATTCAGCTTGAATTTCTGAGAGTGTGAACTTTTGCATCAACTTCTTGCGGGCATCATCGACTTCGTTCGCTGCACGAATAATCTTGATTACCTCATCGATACTGAAAATTGCTTTCAGTAGTCCCTCAACTAGATGAAGACGAGCAAGCTTCTTGCCCAATCTGTTCTCGCTACGGCGCTTAGTAACAACTACACGGTGAGCCAAGTAAACGCCTAGTAGATCTCTCAGACCCAGAGTCTCAGGTCTTCCTTCAACAAGAGAAACGTTGTTGATGCTGAAGGACTCCTCAAGAGGTGTAAATCGGTAAAGAAGATCAAGTACAACATTCGGATCAAACCCAGTTTTTAGTTCAATGACTAGTTTTAAACCGTTGGTGCGATCGGTTAGATCGATTACGTCAGCGATGCCTTGCAGCTTCTTGTTGCCAACTCCGTCTTTAATCTTTTCAATAACGCGCTCTGGACCTACCAGGTAAGGTAGCTCTGTTACTACCAGTGCAAGTTTTCTAGGCGACACACTTTCGATTGACACTCGTGCTCTTGTCTTGAAGCTACCTCTTCCAGTCTCGTAGGCCTCGGTGATACCTTCTGTGCCCATGATGATTCCACCGGTTGGTAGATCTGGGCCTGGAATGAACTTCATGAGATCAGCAGCGTTTGATTTTGGATTGTGAAGCAGATGGATCGCACCAGCAATCACTTCACGCATGTTGTGTGGTGCCATGTTGGTTGCCATACCAACAGCGATACCTGAAGCTCCGTTGACTAACAGGTTTGGAAACGCTGCTGGCAAAACCTCTGGCTCTGAGAGTTGCGCGTCGTAGTTTGGTTTGAAGTCAACGGTATCCTCGTCAAGGCCGTCGTTCATAAGTAATGCAGCCGGAGCAAGTCTTGTTTCGGTGTATCTGGCCGCCGCTGGTCCGTCATCGAGTGAACCGAAGTTTCCATGACCGTCAATTAGAGGAACGCGCAAAGTGAAGGCTTGAGCCATTCGAACCATGGCGTCATAGATCGCTCCATCGCCGTGAGGGTGCAATTTACCCATAACTTCACCGCTAACACGCGCGGATTTGACGTGGCCTTTGTCTGGCCTCAGGCCCATTTCTCCCATTTGGAAGATGATTCTGCGTTGAACAGGCTTTAGACCGTCTCTAGCATCTGGAAGGGCTCGTGCATAGATAACAGAGTAGGAGTACTCCAGAAATGAGTCGCTCAGCTCTTGGATGATTTCGATATCTACGATTCGCTCATCTGGGAATCGGTTCTCAGTCTTCTTGTTAGTCATGGTCTTTCTAGTGGCTAAAAGTGAGCTGTGGCAGACTTGTCTGGATGCCTACGATGTTACCCGCACCTCCCAAATCATTGGGGAGGCTTGGCGATGTGTTGATAAGTGCCTTGCAGGCAGTTAGGGGTGAAACTAACGCTCTAGGTCTTAGCTCCAAAAGGTCCTTATGTATCATTCTGGTTGACGGTTTGGGCACCCATAATCTGTCAAAGGCGGCTGGCCACGCTAGGTTCCTCAACAGCCAAAAGTCTTTGACTGCATCATGTTGGTTTCCAGCAACAACATCAGTGAGCATCACCTCGTTCGCAACAGCTAAGCATCCGGTCGACATCGGATTCATCGGTTATCAAGTATTCGACAGATCAGTCGGAGCGCCACAAAATCTACTTTCTGGATGGAAGGATTTCGCCGCCGGTCAAACCTTCCAAGATCAGCCAACTGTGTCCGAAATGGCCTTCGAATCAGGAGTGGCTTTTTATGCTGTCGCTCCATCTAGCTATGAGTTTTCTGGATTCACTGGAGCTACCATGCGTAAAGCCACATATCACGCGGAAAATAGTGTCGCTGAACGATTCAGAGTTGCACGGAAGTTGCTTCTAGATGCCGAACCTAAAGTTATCTACCTCTACATTCCAGAACTAGATCAGATTGCCCACGCGCTTGGTTCTGAGAGCACCGCCTGGCTCAATCAACTTGAAGAAATTGATTCTCTGACATCTGAATTAGCACGTCAGTTACCTAAACATGCTGGACTTGTTCTGAC
>CAILDA010000133.1 GCA_903832875.1 uncultured Micrococcales bacterium
GGATTCAAGAATTGATTCTGATTCTGCAAGAACAGGAATAGCTCCTGAAACTGGAGCTGAGAACCCGGTTGCTCTAGCAGCTGGACGAGGGCCTGCTTCATCGAAGCCAGCAGCAATAACAGTTACCCGAATTTCATCGCCGAGAGCATTGTCGATAGATGTTCCGAAAATAATGTTTGCAGCTGGATGTACAACTTCTTGAATCAAACGAGCAGCATCATTTACTTCTTTCAACTTCATGTTTGAAGCGGCTGCGAATTGAATCAAAACACCACGTGCGTTATCAATGCTGTTTTCAAGCAGTGGGTGGTTGATAGCTTGCTCAGCCGCGCGCATTGCTCGGTCTTCACCCTTAGCAGTTCCAATACCCATCAGAGCGGTTCCTGCTCCTTGCATTACTGATTTCACGTCAGCGAAGTCCAGGTTCACAAGTCCTGGCTCTGTAATCAAGTCAGAGATACCTTGAACACCGGCACGTAAAACATCATCAGCCATGCTGAATGCATCAGTGAAACTTAGCTCTTCATCGTTTAGTTCAATAAGTCTTTGGTTAGGCACGATGATCAGAGTGTCAACTTCTGCACGAAGAGCATCAATACCAGCTTGTGCATTTTCTGCACGACGTTTACCTTCAAAATCAAATGGACGACTAACAACACCGACAGTTAGCGCTCCAGCTTGTTTAGCAAGACGAGCAACCACCGGAGCAGCTCCAGTTCCAGTTCCGCCACCTTCACCGGCAGCAACAAAAACCATGTCTGATCCACGAAGAACTTCAGCAATCTCATCTACGTGATCTTCTGCTGCTCTGCGACCAACTTCGGGATCAGCACCAGCGCCAAGGCTACGAGTGCTTGATCCGCCAATTTCTAATTTCACATGTGCTTCAGATTTAAGTAAGTCCTGACCATCTGTGTTGATTGCAATGAACTCAACACCTCTTAGTCTCTTCTCAATCATCTGGTTGACTGCGTTACCGCCGGCACCGCCGACGCCGACAACTTTGATAACCGCCAAGAAGTTGTTAACTAATGGATCTGACATGTTCTTCCTTCTGATAAGCCACATTAGACAAACCCTAAACCTCAACTTGAGGGTTAAGTATGTTCACATAATGCTGTTTCGCCAAGAAACTAAGCGCTAAAGCACCCATATTGCTGGAGATTTGAAGGCGTGTCTAAAACTAGCTAACGGATCACACTTGGCGTAAGCGGGGCAGAAACATCAAATGTCGCTCTGCCCGTTGATGTTCTAACTAGCAAAGTCTTTAGAACTTTAGATTTCAAAATCGATTGACTTGAATCTCCCCAAATAATAGTTTGGGCGGAATTACCCCTGAGTTGCAAGGTTACGTTATCCCTGGTCTTAGCTTGGATGTATGCCACTCGCTTTAGTAGCTGAGCAGGTAGAGCGAGCAAAACATCAATAGCCTGCGCATAACTTTTTGAACTCTTCGGATCGTCGCTCACGATGATGGTGGGCAACAGTTCATATCCAGAGGCAATACCAAGGTTTACACCAGCTGGATCGTATAAAAATCTGGTACCACCGCGCACCACAAGCGAGATGGGTGTTCGCTCAGTTATTCGCACCTCAAGTGCATGTGGTGGTTTGCTAATCAGCGAGATACTCTCAATCAACTTGAATTGAGATAAGTCCTCAGCTACCGATGCTTCGCTAATCATTGGTAACGGCGTTCCAATTCGATTCTTCAGAAGCGATAAAACCTGTTTATTGGAAACTTTGGAAGTACCGGTAACGGTGATCTTGTCTATTGAAAGCAACGGCGTAAACATAGTTGCAAGGACTAACAGAACTAAGCCGATAAGGGACAGACCGGTTGTCCTTAGAAAAACTGTCCTAACCCGCGACTGTTTAGTAAATCGTCGTGTTTCTTTGCTAGCTTGTCTGCGCTGGGCTAGTTCTCCTAAGTTCAAAACTCGCTTAGGTTTTACCTTCTGAGTCTTGGCAGGTTTAACTGCCGGCTTTTTTGAATCCCGGCTAGGTGTTTGCGAATAACGATTCTTTGGTGGCTGCAACTTAGTTCTCTAAAGCTTTCAAAATTCCAGGCACCTGACGATAAACATCGCCACAACCCATCGTGATAACAAAATCACCTTGCTGAGCAATCGCTGCAACAGCGTTAGGGACATCATCCCAATTAGGCACGTAGTGCATTCTTGCTTGATCTTCAAAGGCATCGGCGATTAGAGCACCGGTCACGCCAGGTTCAGGATCTTCTCTTGCTGCATAAATATCCAGCACTACTACCTCATCGCTTAGAGCTAGCGCCTGCGCAAATTCCTTAGCAAATAATCTGGTGCGGCTAAAAAGATGAGGTTGGAAAACTGTTATTAATCTTCCAGAGCCAACAACAGCCCGCGCTGCGCTTAGAGCTGCAAGTACTTCAGTTGGGTGATGAGCAAAATCGTCATAAACCTTTACTCCCCTGTGATCACCGTGTAATTCAAATCTTCTTTCAGTGCCACCGAAAGTTGCGATAGCAGCCAAGGACGTTTTTGCATCAAAACCTAAGCCCACTAGAACTCCAAAAGCACCAGCTGCATTAATTGCATTGTGTAATCCTGGCACTTTCAACTGAGCTGAATACTGCTCACCAAGATAACTAATTGTGAAGGACACCTGTGCTGCCGTTGCATCAACTTCAACTAGAGATACATCAGCAGCAAGGTGCTGCCCGAAAGTAATCACTTTTTTATCAGATAGCAGTTGTGTTACGCGAACTGCTCCTTCGTCATCTGAACTGATGACAACGAACTGGCTAGCACCGTTAGCAAATCTTGCGAACTCTGCTTCAAAGTTCTCTAACGACCCATAGTGATCTAAATGATCTGGATCAACATTGGTAATCAAAGCAACAGCTGTTTGATAGTGCAGGAAAGAGCCATCTGATTCATCAGCTTCAATAACGAATAGATCAGAAGAACCACTAGCCGAAGATGTTCCGTAGGCAGCGATAACTCCACCGTTCACAAAGCTAGGGTCCTCCCCAAGGGCCTTGAGACCTGTGATGATCATTCCAGTGCTGGTTGTTTTGCCGTGGGCTCCTGCTACCGAAACAAGTGTTTTCTTATCGGTCAGGTACTTTAGAGCCTGTGACCTGTGCAAAATAGGTAACTTCTTCTCCTGAGCCAAAACGTATTCAGGGTTAGTTGGCCAAAGCGCTGATGTGACCACAACAGTGTCACAGTCGCCCAAGTTACCTGCATCGTGACCAATGTGGATTTCTGCGCCAAGTTTTCTAAGTTCAACTATGTTGCTTGATTCACGAACATCGCTACCGGTAACTTTATGACCTGCGTTGATTAGCATTCGAGCTATTCCGCTCATGCCAGAGCCGCCGATGCCAATAAAGTGCACCTTGCCAAGATCTGCTGGTACCGCTTGGCTGTAATCGGGTTTGATGGTCATAAATTCCTAAAGATTTCTTTTAAGACTAAGTTCGGGTCCGTAAGGTGAACCCTTACAACACGCCATTAACTAACTTGAGTAGCCTTTGCGCACCATCACCGAAACCAGTAGCCAAAGCCTTTTCCTTCATAGCTGTGCGCAGCTTGCTGTTACTGACCAAAGGAATCAATTCGGATCGAACATACTCAGGAGTGAAATTGGCATCAGCAACTATCAATGCCCCGCCTGCAGCCACTACTTGTGCAGCATTTAGCCTCTGTTCGCCATTACCAACCGGGTAAGGAACAAAGACAGCAGGCAATCCAACGGCTGTGAATTCAGAAACTGTTGCAGCACCTGCCCTGGCAACAGCAAAATCAGCTGCTGCAATGGCTAGGTCCATGCGATCGCAATAACTTAGTCGAACGTAGCTGCCAGTGTGAATTGGTTCTAAACCAGATTTGTCGCCAACAATATGAATCACTTGAATACCAGCAGCGTCTAAGACTGACCTAGAAGCCTCGATGGTCTCATTAATCTTCTTGGCACCTAATGAACCACCTGTAACTAGCAGCGTCGTCAGCTTGGTATCTAAGTTGAAGAACTTAGTTGCTACCTTCTTGGTATCACTGCCGATAATCTCTACTATTTCTTTGCGCAGTGGCATCCCAGTTAGAACTCCGTTAGCCAACTTGGTGTTAGGAAAAGTAATCGCTATAGCTGAAGCTCGTTTTGCTCCGACCCGGTTGGCGTAACCAGGTAACGCATTAGCCTCATGGATTACATAAGGTATTCCCATTGCAATTGCTGCTCTATAAGCAGGTGCACTTGCGTAGCCACCGAAGCCGACGACAACATCAATTTTGTTATCCCGGATGTACTGCTTGACCTGATCAACAGCTTTTCTAAAGGCCGATGGAAACTTAAGCGCATAGCCGTTTAGTTTTCTAGGCATTGGAAGGCGTGCGACAGTAAGAAGTTGATACCCTCGCTCAGGTACCAGTCTTGATTCCAAACCTTCGACAGTCCCCAAAGCAAAGACACTGTGTTTACCAGGCTGCAGCATAATTTGGTCAGCAAGAGCTAGTAACGGGTTTACATGCCCTGCAGTTCCTCCACCAGCTAGAAGATAGTTCGTCATCTCCTAGCGGCCCTCTGCTTCGGATTTGGTTCTCTTTCGATTGCCAGGACAACGCCGAGCGCCATCAAAACTGCAATCAGCGATGAACCACCTTTAGAAATCAGTGGCAGCGGAACTCCTAGCACTGGCATCAAATGCAAAACAACCGCGATGTTGATGAGTGCTTGTAGCAAGATCCAAAGCATGATGCCGGTAGCTGCAAGTGAAGCAAATTGAGATCTTGCACCACTAGCAATGTTTCTTATGTGCTTGGAGAGCAAGAAGAAACAACCAAGCACAACAAGAGCTCCAATCATTCCCCACTCTTCACCGATGATGGCAAAGATAAAGTCATTCTCGACTTCAGGAATCCAACCCCAGTTCAATTTGGATTGTCCAAGACCGGTGCCAAAGATTCCACCAGAAGCCAACGCCCAGGTTCCGTGCTTTACTTGCCAGTTGGCACCGTCATCAACTTCAGAAGCTTGACCAAACATGCTTACAAAGAAGTTCAATATACGAAGCACACGAGAAGGTGAAATAACCGCACCAGCTGCAAAACCGATGGCTGCCAAACCATAGAACTTCATTAGATGCTCTCTAGGTAAACCAGCCAAATACATGAGCACGATAACTATCATCACGATGACAATTGCAGTACCCATATCTCGTCCAGTTACGAAAACCAATAATGCAGATCCAAAGCCTGCAACAAGCGCTTGCTTACCACCTTTATTGAAATCCCAAAGATCAACACTTCTCTGACTCAAGAAACTTGCAATAAACAAAATTAGACCAAGTTTCAGGAACTCTGAAGGCTGCACTTGAATGAACCAAATTCTGATCCAGTTGGTATTACCACCAACTGCGACACCGATGCCTGGAACAAGAACTAAGAGTTGTCCAATAATTCCACCAACTAGCAACAAGTTTGCAAAGCGCTGAATCCACTCCATGTCCCGCATGGAAATTATTAGCATTGCAGTTAGCCCAATAAGCGCATAGAGCAGCTGCCCTCTGAAATAACCAAAAGGGTCGCCATCAGCCTTGATGGAGTTCACATTTGAAGAAGATAAAACCATGACAAGACCAAAGCTCACCATCAAGATGATCAACATAACTAGCGAATAGAAGAGCTTTGACTGATGCAAGAAATACTCGTCGAACCACTGCGTGGTTGACTGCACGGGAGTCTTCATAAATGTGGCGATGCGACCAGAAGGTGCTTGACGCTTTTGTTTAGCCTGAGGCCGTTGTTGCTTTTTGTCTCTAGCCATAGCTAAACCACTTCCTTCTTTATTGCCTGGGCAAACGCATTGCCTCTATCTGCATAGTCTTTGAATTGATCCATTGAAGCTGCAGCTGGTGCTAGCAGCACCGTATCCCCCGCAACTGCCATGGAACTAGCAATCTTCACAACTTCGGTCATAACTTGATCTGCTGAGACCGTCACTTCAAAAACTTTTGTTTCTGGTGCATGCAAAGCAAGAGCTGTAAGAACTGGTTCTCTATCCAAACCGATGACTATGGCTGCTTTGATTTTCTTTGCATAACGTTCAACCAACGGCGAGACATCAACACCTTTGAGTAAGCCGCCAACAACCCAGATAACTGAATCAAAGGTGGCTAGGGCTGCAGCTGCTGCATGAGGATTAGTTGCCTTTGAGTCATCAACCCAACTGACATCGCTTTTCTCAAGCACGAGTTCAATCCGATGAGCATCAAGACGAAATTCTCTTAATGCACTTGCAATCTCTTGAGGCTGAACACCGGCTGCCCTTGCGATAGCAGAAGCTGCTGCGATGTTAGAGATCAAGTGTGGGCTGACCAGTGCAATGTGTTTCAAATCTTCAAGTGTTGCTAACTCCTCTGCTACCGAAGGGTCATCAATGAAAGCTCTATCTACTAGAAGATCTTCAACCCAACCAATCTCATTAGGTGCAGGTGTATTGACTGTGAATCCAACTGCTTGAGCAGTTGAACTATTGGATGAGCTCTCCATTAGTTGATAGGTCAAAGTATCTGCAACGTTATATACACAGCAAACACTGGTGTTGTTATAGATCTTTCCCTTGGTGTTTGCATACACTTCGAAAGATCCATGCCAATCAAGATGATCATCGGCGATGTTTAGGACAGCGCTTACCAATGGGCTGATTTCATTTATGTAGTGCAGTTGAAAACTACTTAGCTCAACCACTAAAACTTCGAAGTTGGCTGGATCGCGAACAACATCAAGAATAGGAACACCGATATTGCCACAGGCAGCAGCCTTGATGCCCGCTGAGTGCAGCATCTGTTCGACAAGTTGGGTAACGGTAGTTTTTCCATTGGTTCCGGTAATGCAAAGCCACTGCGATGGCGTTCCTGACTTATCTCTAACCCGCCAGGCAAGATCTATGTCGGTCCAGATAGGCATCTTTCCCTGCTCTGCTGTTAAAAGCAGTTCATCATCTGGTCTGATTCCAGGTGAGGTAATTATCACCGCTGCCCCAAAGCTTTGCATTGCCTCTATGGAAGCTTGTTTGCTCGCACCTACTAGATGAGTAACACCTAAGACATCGAGAACATCCAGGGACTTCTCGTCAGCCTTGTCTGCAATTACTAAAACAGTTGCGCCTAACTCAGCTAACGTGTCTGCAACGGAAAAACCGGTAACCCCTAGTCCATAAACAATTGCTCTGAGCTGGCTCCAATCGGAATGCCAACTATCTAGCTGATCCAACTTGCTCATGCAACCGAACCATAAATCCACTCGACATAGAACAAACCAATCCCAGCCATAACGAGAAGACCACAAATAATCCAGAATCTAACCACAACTGTGACTTCGTTCCAGCCTTTGAGTTCGAAGTGATGGTGCACGGGGCTCATCAAGATTATTCTTCTTGGTTTTCCAGTGGTCCACTTAGTGATCTTGTATACGCCGCGTTGCAAAATAACTGAACCAGCTTCGATTGCAAAAATTCCACCAACAAGAACTAGTAAGACTTCTGTTCTTGACAAGATAGCTAGAGCTGCAAGAGCACCACCAATACCAAGCGAACCTGAATCGCCCATGATGATTTGTGCAGGGTTGGTGTTAAACCAGAGGAAACCGATGAGAGCGCCAACAATAGCTGCTGCCACTACTGCCAAATCAAGTGGATCTCTGGTGTCATAACAATTTGGTGCAAGATTATTGATATCACAGGCCTGGTTGAATTTCCAGAAACCAATTACAGCAAAAGCACCGATGGACATAATCAAAGAACCAGTTGCAAGACCGTCCAATCCATCAGTAATGTTCACGCCATTAGAAGTGCTTACAACTAGCAAATAAATCCAGAACAGGAATGCTGCCACTCCAATCCAAATTCCAACATCTCCCCAACTCTTAGGTGCTATTTGCATTAAATCAAAACCGGTGTCCCGAAATAAAGAAACCTGAGTGGAAGCTGGAGTTAAACCAAAAACATCTTTGTTTTGCAACGAAGCCCAAGCAAAGATCGTCGCAACCACAACTTGACCTACAATTTTCAAAATTCCAGAAAGACCTGCACTCTTTTGGCTTCTTACCTTTAGGAAGTCATCTAAGAAACCAACAAGGCCAAGACCTACCATCATGAAAAGAACCAGCATTGCTGACTGAGTTGGCATCTCGCCGTTATAAGCCTTAGCTACGAAGTAAGCAGTTACCGAACTGAGAATGATCGCGATTCCACCCATGGTTGGTTTCCCGCGTTTGACTAGATGAGTTTCTGGGCCATCGACTCGAATTGGTTGCCCCCAACCCAAGCGCTTGAAGAACCAAATCAGAGTTGGTGTGAAAACTAGCGCAAAAACTAAACCTAATAAGCCAGCAAGTAGAAGAGCTCTCATTTGGTCTCCTCCAACAGGTCATCGCCTAGGTAACGTAAATTTGCTGACTTTGAGGATTTCACTAGAACGATTTCCTCTCCTGTAAGCATTCCACGCAGGAAGCCCAGAGCCTCGGAGATTTCATCAAAATACATTGATTCACCATCCCAAGAACCTTCTTGAGATGCACCCATATGAATAAGTTTGGCTCCAAGACCCACAACGACAACCTGGCTTAGATTCAGACGAACCGCAATACGTCCGATAGCGTCATGTTCAACCGCACTGAACTGCCCCAGCTCTGCCATCTCACCCATCACGGCAACTGTTCTCTTGCCGCTTAGTCGGCCCAACTGAGCCAGAGTCTGCAAAGCAGCACGCATGGATTCTGGGCTTGCGTTGTAAGCATCGTTTATGACAACTAAGCCATCTTCACGAACATGTCTTTCCATTCGCCAGCGTTCTGCCAAAACCATGTTCTCTAAAGCGGTGATGCTTGACTTTCGATCAACACCGAGCAAATCGCCAGCACTGAGAGCAGCTAATGCGTTATAGACGTGATGTTCACCGAGGATTTGCAATCTAACTGAATCCGAAGATCCATCTGGTCGATTGAAGAGAAAACTAGTCCCCTCAAGAGATAGCGTGATGTTTGTTGCTCTGTATTGCGATTTTTCATTGGTCCCAAAGCTATGAACTTTAGCCTTAGTTCTTGAAGCCATGTTTGCAACTCTGGAATCATCAATGTTTAGAAGTGCTGTTCCAGTGCTATCCATTTCTTCGACAAGTTCGGCTTTGATGTTCTCGGTGATCTCAATGCCACCGAATTCACCAGCGTGAGCGAGACCAACCTTGAGTTCAATTCCAATATCTGGTTTACACATCTTGGTTAGGTAAGCAATACTGCCTAATCCATCAGCCCCAAGTTCAACAACCAGATACTTTGTATTCTCAGTAATTTTCAACATCGAGTAAGGAGCGCCAACTTCGTTGTTAAAAGATTCTTCAGGAGCTACAGTTTCGCCAGCTATTGAGAGAACTTCACGCAGCATGTTCTTGGTAGTTGTTTTGCCGTTCGATCCGGTAACTCCAATTACTTGCAAGTTGCCTTTGGCTTTAACTTCTGCAACAACGAATGCCGCTAGTAAGCCAAGTGCGTGGACTGAGTCCTTAACAACTAACTGGCTGATGGCATCATCAACTTTGTGTTCGACTATCGCTGCAACAGCACCATTGGCAATTGCATCAGAGATAAATAGATGCCCATCGGTTACTTCCCCAGGCTTAGCAACAAAGAGCGAACCTGCTTTGACTAATCTTGAGTCGGTTTCAACAGAACTAGTTACCTGTATCTCGCCAGCGCCGATAAGTTCAGCACCAATAATCTTTGCAATTTCTTGAAGGCTCAAACTGATCATTAGTAACCAGCTTCTTTGAGAGCAGCTCTAGCTTCTGCGCGGGCAGAGTATGGGGTTCTGACCCCTTCAATGTCTCTATAGTCCTGATGGCCTGGTCCTGCCCACAAAATCGCATCGCCCGGTTTCACAAGTGAAACAGCCAACCTGATAGCCGCCTCAGGAGGCGATACTTCATGTATTTCAAGTTCGGGACGGAAATTCTTAGCAGCTTCGACAAGAGCTTTTCTAATTGATGCTGGATCTTCAAAGCGAGGGTGGTGATCAGTAATCACCAAGATGTCACAACCGGCTGCAGCAACTTTAGCCATATCTGGTCGCTTTGATGCATCACGATCACCATCGGCTCCAAAGAGCATCAAAACTTTACCTGAGGTAACTTTTCTAACCGCTGCCAAAGTGTTCAAGAAAGCATCAGGGCTGTGACCAAAGTCAACATAAACATTTGGTGCACCCTCTGGTGAAACTAATTCTGTTCGACCAGGTAGATATGCATCAATACCATTTGCAATCGCTTTGGCAATGAGTTCAAAGTTATATCCGGCAGTTACTGCCATAACTATCGCTAGACCTGCGTTAGCCGCCATGTGAGCGCCGAGAATTGGAACACTGCTGGCTAGGTATTGACCTTGAGGTCCAACAAGTTTGAACTCTGTTTTACCAGGTAGTTCGTTTGTTACTGCAACGTGCCAATCAGCTTCAATTTCGGCATGACTTGCGATTGTCACAACCGGAACTTCACTAAGGGCAGCTACATCCTTACCAAAAGAACTATCGAGACAAATAACTGCCTTCTTTGACTTTGCTTTAGTGAAAAGTCTTGCCTTGGCTTTTAGATACTCATCGAAGCCCGCGTAATCATCAAAATGATCGTGCGAGAGATTAGTAAAGCCAGCAACATCAAAATGTATGCCATCAACCCGTAATTGAGTTAATGCTTGAGCGGAAACCTCGATGGCAACATCCGTAACACCTTTTTCACGCATACGTGCAAGTAGTGCCTGCATCTCCGGTGACTCAGGTGTTGTTAGACGACTCACAATCACTTCTCCAGCAATGTGGCGCTCTGCTGTTGAGGTAAGACCAGTTACGCGACCTAGCTGGCGCAATAAAGCTTCAAGTAAATAACTTGTTGAGGTTTTCCCGTTGGTTCCGGTAGTTCCAAAAAGGATAGGCATGTTTCCTGGTGTATTGCCATAGACGAAAGCTGCTAGCTCCCCTAAACGTTTTCTTGGTTCTTCAAGAACTAAAACAGGAACAGAAGCGTGAGAAGCTAACTGCAAGCCAGCGCTGTCTGTAACAACTGCAACAGCACCTAGTTCTTGAGCCTTGGCTATGAAGTTAGCGCCATGTGTCTTGATTCCAGGCATTGCAACAAAAAGATCTCCTGGTCTTAGATCTCCTGTGTTCATGCTGATGCCAGTAATTGAAACAGTTGAAGTTGCAGAATATTCCAAACCGAAGTGCCCAGCTAAGTCAGAAAGTGAAACAGGTGCAACATGCTCTGGTCTCAGAATTGGAGGAATTGACTGCTTGATTTCCATGATTACCAGTTTGTCGCTAACTTCTTAGATTTAGTTGTAGAGGGGTGCACTGCGTAAGTCTTGAGCACCTGTTTCATGACAGATACGAACCCAGGGGTAGCACCAAGTGAGTTGCTAACAGTCCTTGATTTATATGCAGTGACCGCAACAATAAATTGCGGATCTTCAGCTGGAGCAATACCTACGAATGAAACCGCGTGAAGTCTTCCATAACCTTTACCTTCGGCAATCTGAGCTGTGCCAGTTTTACCACCAACTCGATATCCCTGGATACGGGCTGTTCTTCCAATAGGTCCCTGCTCAACAACTTTTTCTAGCATGTCCATAGTTAGTGATGCACTTGTTTCGCTGATTACCCTAACTGGAGCTTCTACAGCTGTCTTGGTGGTGTTGCCATCTTTATCGCGGCAACCGTCAACCAGGATCGGTGACAAGCGAACACCCTTGTTGGCAATCGCTTGGTAAATTCCTGCGGTTTGAATTGGGGTTAGTGAAACTCCCTGTCCGAACATAACAACTTTGTCAGTCATCTTGTCCCAGGTTTTGTAATTGGAAAGCTGTCCTGAAGATTCACCTTCAAAGTTCACTCCACTGCGAGAGCCCATACCGAATTTTTTCATGTATTCATAACGAGTCGCGCTATCAACCTTGCCACCGATCTGAACGAGACCTGTGTTTGAGGAAACTTTCAGAACACCAGTAAGGGTAAGTTTTTCTGGGGCGTGAATTTCTGAGTCGTTGATGTATTGACCCCAAGGCATACGCAACCTATCTGGCGCAGTAACTCTGGTTAGAGGAGTTGCTTTGCCATCGTCGATTGCCGTTGCAGCGGCAACGGCCTTAAGAATCGAACCAGGTTCGAAAGCTGATTGAAAGATTCTGGTGTGTCTGTTCTGCTCTGCAACTGCGCCAGGACGATTTGGATCAACTGAAGGTGCTTCTGCAGCGGCAAGAATTCTTCCTGTTTTAGCTTCAATCACAATTGCGCTCGCCCAGTCAGCTTTCAATCTTCTAACCGTTGCAGCCATCTCCTGCTGAGCGGCATACTGCAAATCTGAGTTGATTGTGAGAACCACATCAGAGCCATCTCTTACCGGTGTAATTGTTCTAACCGAGGATGGGATTTTAATAAGGTCAGCACCTTGTTCATATATCTCTCGGCCATCAGTTCCAGCCAAGCAAGAGTTCATCATTCGTTCGATGCCAGCCAGAGCAGAACCATCGGAACCGACGAAACCAATAAGGTTGCCGGCAACTGCTCCATCTGCATAATGCCTTGATTGTTTTCTATCGAAGTAAATCCAAGGAATGTCTAGGTTCTTAAGTGTCGTGTATGAAGATGCGCTCACTGACTTCTTTAGATTCGCATAGCGGCCAAGTCCAGTCATCTTGCTCAGAATGCTTTCGGTTGGAATACGCAGTATCCCCGCGATTTTTTCAGCAATTTGTTCTTTGGTGAAAGAGACTTTTTGATCGTTAATGGTTAGAACAACTGGACCTACGTTAACCGGGTCAATGTTCACATCCCAACTAAATGATGTGGTTGCCAGAATGTGCCCTTCACTGTCAACAATGTTTCCACGAACAGCTTCGATGTTGCGCTCAACAAGACGAGCCTTAAGAGATTCAGCGTTGATTTCAGGTGCAGCTATGACTTGGAACCAAGCTAAACGCCCAAAGAATAGAACCAGGATCAGCAAGACGATGCCGTTGAAACGTCTTTGACGTCTGTCTAGCTCATCTTGGTCCATGAGTTGCCCCTACTAAGTTTTAGTGAGTTGGTGAGGCAGGAATGCCAGCACTAGGCAAAACTACTTTGGTGGAGCCTGTATTTGCAGGGATGACACTCGTGGAATTTGAATTAACAGTTGGCAACTCTAACTTTGCCTTTTTAGCTTGAGCGAACTTTGTAGGGTCGCTCTTAGAAATCATTGCAGCGTTAGCAATCAAGTTAGTTGAGACAGAATTGGCATTGCTCACTGAAGCAGGAACAGCATTACCGAGAACCTTGCCATCGCGAACATTTAGAAATACTTGGTTAGAACTAACAATCATGCCCAAGGCGCGAGCACTATTAGCCAGGTTCTGGGGAGACCTAAGAGAATCAACCTGCTGACCGACGATCTGTGCCTGAGTTGAAAGCTCTGAGCTTTCGCGCTTCAGTTCAGAGATCTTGTAAATCGATTGGTTACAAAGCAAGTTGATAAGTAAGTTCAACACAACAACCGTGACCAAGCCATAGATGACCTTTTTGGCTAGAGATTTAGATGTGCCAGCAGCAACCGCGCTTCTTACTGAAACAGCTTGCCTCGGTCTGCGCAGCGGTGCCGGAACACTTGAGACGGGTCTTAGATGTCTCCTTGGCGCAATCGGGCGAATAGGTTGAGCTGCTCTTAATACGCTCATGCGGCGTTCCTTATCTTTTCGGCAGCACGCAGACGAACTGATGCAGACCTTGGGTTTTCTTGGATTTCTTCTGGTGTTGCTTTTTCAGCACCACGAACAACTAGTCGAAGTACTGGGGCATGCTCAGCAAGCTCGATTGGAAGATCAATCGGTGCTGAAGAATTAGCTGCGGCTACAAGAGCCTGTTTAACGATGCGGTCTTCTAGAGATTGGTATGAAAGAACGAGAACTCTGCCACCAACTTTTAGGGAATCGATAACAGCAGGAATCGTTTCTTCCAGAATCTCCAGTTCGCTGTTCACTTCAATGCGAAGAGCTTGGAATACTCGCTTGGCAGGATGACCTGAGCTCTTACCAGGGATAAATGGAACTACCTTGGCAATGAGCTCAGTTAGCTGCTTGCTGTGAACAAAAGGGGTCTGGGTGCGAACTTTGACAATCTGCTTAGCGATAGGTTTTGCGTAACGCTCTTCACCATAAACTTTGAAGATTCTTGAAAGTTCATCTTCGCTGTATTCATTTAGAACTACTGCTGCAGTTAAATCAGCTGAGCCATCCATGCGCATGTCCAATGGAGCATCGAATGAATAAGCAAAACCACGTTCACGTTGATCCAACTGCATTGAAGATACGCCAAGGTCCAAAAGAACTGCATCAGCAAGATTGATACCAAGTTCTTGAAGTACTTCTGGAATCTCGCTGTATACGGCTTGAACTAGATGAATACGATCTGAAAACGGAGCAAGACGCTCGCCTGCTAACTTCAAAGCATTCTCATCGCGATCAATGCCAACAAGGGTTAGCTGAGGGAACTTACGTAAAAAGGCCTCGCTGTGTCCACCGAGGCCTAATGTTCCGTCAACAAGAATCGCTGAGTCACCTGTTAGTGACTCCCCCAAAATTTCAAGGCAACGCTCTAAAAGAACTGGTTGGTGCAAAGAGGCTATTTCGTTCATCTTTTTGGCTTTTAGTCCTAGATTCTGAACCCCATCCATTTGCACCTTTTGGTTGCTGCGTCTGGCATCGGGGAAGAAAGCCACAAGCCAAATAGCTGGAGATCAAAATCTAGGAATTAGTTGAGCGTCACCTCCCCCTCGTTGAAGTTTGCAAAATCTTCTGCAGTTGCATCCATAAAGGCCGCGTACTTCTCTGGATTCCAAATTTCTATGTGCTTACCAACACCAACGACAACAAGATCGCGACCGAGTTCAGCCCACTCGCGCAAACCTGAGACAACAAGGATTCGGCCTTGTCCATCAGGTGTTTGTGTCTCAGCAAGGTTGAAGTAATGACGATTAAGTCCTCTGCGCTCACGAGAACCTAGCGGTGATGTGCCTGCAAGTGACTCGGCCCTGGCTTCGAATTCTGCAGTTGTGAGAAGAACTAAACAGTTCTCTTGACCTTTAGTTAGCACTACCCCACCGGCTAGACGGTCACGGAATTTGGCTGGCAAGATCAGACGGAACTTGTCGTCGAGTTTTGGGTAGCTAGTGCCTATGAACATTGGCTGCTCCCTTCCTCAGTGCGACTTCGCTAATACGCTCCACATTACACCACTTTCATCCACAAATACCAAATTAAGCAGAACAAACTACTATTCTGGCGTGTCTTGACCTATAAACACAAGGGGCAGTTTGGTGGAGGGAATATCCAAGAAAATGGCAAAAAAGGTTGATTTTTAAAGGAAAATGGGCCCAACCTAAGGTTGGAGCCCATAAAATTGTGGCTATTTAGCCAAATTAGCTTCTGTTGTTGCGATCATCCCAGCGTTTTTGGAAGAAATTACCTTGCTCACCGGACTGCTTTGGGGTTGATTTAGGAGCTCTATAGGCCTTGCCAGACCAGTTTTGGCTGACTAAGTAAAGCCCACTGAGCATTATCAGGAAGGCAATTACCCCTAGCCAGACCTGGTGGAGAGTAGTGGCAAAAACGAGAATGCTTAGTCCTATGACTACAAGCAAAGATCCTGCAACTAGCAGCCTTGCGTAACTCTGCTTGGTTGCCTGTTTTTGCTCAGCTTTAGGCTTTTCAGCCTTACTGCCAGTAAGTTGGCGTTCCAGTTCATCGAGAACCTTCTGCTCTTTATCACTCAATCCCACGAAAACCTCCATGCTTTCGCTTAAATGCTAATCCCTAACTGCCAGTTAGGCTATTCCAGTGAAATCAACCGAAAATCTACTTAATCAGGTTCAGGAGAATCTTGATCTCTTCTGCCAGAAGCAAAGAGCAGATTTTGAGGCTATTTCTTCTGATTTGGTGCCTGTGGTCGACTACACCCACAGCTTGTTACAAGGTGGGAAAAGGTTCAGAGCCCTTTTTTGTTACTGGGCCTGGCGCAGTTCGCTAACGGATGCTAACTACCATCAAACAGAAACTGAAGTAAATGATTCAGAAGAAGCTATCGCGGGAATTGCTGCATCGCTTGAGATGTTCCATGCGGCTGCCCTAGTTCATGATGACTTATTAGATCAATCAGATACTCGCCGTGGAGCTCCTGCTATTCATAAGAGATTTGAAACTTTACACACGGACAAGCAATGGGCTGGTTCTCCGGAGCGTTTTGGAGTTGCTGGTTCTGTTTTAGTTGGCGACCTAATGCTTGGTTGGTCCAGTGAGATTTTTGGTAACGCCTTGTTGCATTCCCCAACTCGGGAAATTGAAAGCGCATGCCGCGATGAATTCAGTTTGATGCGCGTTGAAGTTATGGCAGGACAATATCTTGATGTCTTAGAAGAAAATGCTGCTCCTTCAAGACCTGTCACAGAAGGCGTCGGTCGAGCTGAAAAAGTCATTCTCTATAAAACTGCTAAATACAGCATTGAAGCACCGCTTCGAATTGGAGCGGCATTTGCTGGAGCAGATCAATCGACCTTAGGAATGTTTAGTCAATTCGGAATTCCGCTAGGAATTGCATTCCAGCTTCGCGATGACATTCTCGGTGTGTTCGGAGATCCAAGCGTTACTGGTAAACCTGCTGGCGATGACCTACGTGAAGGTAAGCGAACTGTTCTGATAGCTCTAACCAAAGAATCCCTTGCCGAACGCTCCCCTTCTATGGCGACAAGTTTTGAAGAACTTTTAACCAGCAGAGATCTTGATGCTCAGCAAATTGCTTTTATGCAAAAACTAATTAAAGAATCAGGTGCTCTCGAAAAAACTGAGCGAATGATAGTTGAGTTAGCAGATAGATCTTTAGAGTCTCTGGAAGCTGCAACATTGGAAGCTACTGCAAAAGCAGCTTTGAAAGCTCTAGCTCTGAAAGTAATTAACCGGGACGCTTAGAGCGCTAGCGACTGGGCTATTCTTCTTACCTCTGCCTTACGCCCTGAGATGAGAGCCGCTATTGGTGTTGTCTTTAAGGAATCATCCACACTATAAAGCCAATCAATTGCGCCTTGCAGTGAGAAGCCTGAGTCCAAGAGAACTAGGACAGTTCCACGCAGTGAATGTAAAGGTTCGCCTTGAATAATTAATTCAGCTGGAATCCTTAGGACACCTTCGCGTTTTACTGCAATTAGGGTGTGTTCTTCGATGAGGCGTCGCACCTTGCCAGGGACGATGCCGAGCAATTCACCAGCCTCAGGAACGGTAAGCCAACTCGATACTTGATCTATGGGTTCAGTCACCCCTTAAGATTGCCACACCTAAGCGCTTGATACCATCTGAACTAACAACATGGCACGATAAATATGCCCAAACAGCAACGGAATTATGACAACAGGCCCTGAAAACCCGATTCGACTAGGCCAATCAGGCCTACCCGGAAACGCTGCACCTAGCTCCAAGAGCGTTTCCCCTGCAGAATCTGCACTACTGCATCTGGTTACCCCAGGTCAGAATTTGGCTGTAATTGCCGCAGTGCATGGGTTATCTCTTGCAGAACTGACTAAGGCCAATGGGCTGACAGAGCAATCCCTAATTTTCCCAGGCCAAAAACTCATTATTCCTATCCCCCTTTCAGAGGAACTAGAAATTAAAGCTCCAACTGAACATTTGGTGGCTTTAGGTGAGAGCATCTTTGCAATTGCTGCTCGATTTGGGATAAGCGTTACTCTCTTACAGAAACTAAACAATCTAAGCGATAGCTCAATACTTTTCCCCGGTACAAAACTAAAACTTGTTGAAGATAAAATTCCAGACACCACAAATCATCCTGCCAAGTTCGCCAGAGCTTTCCCAGCTCATTGTTTGGTGCACGGATACCACGTGGTTAGAACTGGTGATCAACCAAGCCGGGTTGCTGCATTCCATGGAGTTAGCACACAAGCACTGCTTACTGCCAATGACATGAGTTGGAATGCCACTTTCTATGAAGGGCAAAAACTAATTGTGCCCATTTCACATGGTCTATTGAACTGCCCTGCTCTAGTAAAACTGACTCCTAACTCCTTTGGGACAGCTCAAAAGTATTTCCAAGTTGCTAAAGAACAAGATGCCAGCGATTATTTGATAGTGAATGCTTTTTGCTTAGAGATGCAGCGCTCAGGTCTAGTGCCTGAGTTTGGAGTTTTGGCTGCAGCAAAAGAATTAGTTAGAAAGTTAACCTTGGTCTTCGGTTTTGAAACTCTCAGCGTGAAGCAAGCTTTGACTCAAGCCGGTTTTGAAGAATTAGCGGCTGGCGCTTCACTTTGGGAAGCTTCAGCTTGGGGCTGGCTAGTGGAAGTAAGGGCATACGAAAATGTCTAACCTTGAAGGCATTACGTTAGCTGATCGCTATCAAATAACTGAGGTTATCGCTCGCGGTGGCATGGCAACTGTTTATCTTGGTAAGGACATCCGTCTAGATCGTCAAGTTGCAATCAAGATTATTCATCCCCACCTTTCAGATGATCCTGTGTTTAGAGACAAGTTCTTTAGAGAAGCAAGAATGCTAGCAAAGGTAGCGCATTCAAATTTGGTAAATATTTTTGACCAGGGTGATGACCAAGATCATGCCTTCATTGTTTTGGAATTGGTTGAAGGTATTACTCTTCGAGATGCTTTGAAGAACTTTGGCTCGTTGCGTTCGGAACAAATAGTGCAGGTCTCGAGAGCTGTGCTATCTGCCTTAGCTCAGGCACATCAGAATGGAATTGTTCACAGAGATCTCAAACCAGAGAACATACTGCTCGCCGATGACGGCAGAATCAAGGTCACTGACTTTGGTTTAGCTCGAGAACTAACAGCTAGTACAGATACTGGTTCGCTCGTTGGGACAGTGGCATATCTCGCCCCAGAAGTAATAAAACGAGGCAAAGCTGAAACTGCAAGTGATGTTTACAGCTTTGGAATATTGCTCTTTGAAATGCTGACCGGTAAACAGCCGTTCCCCGGTGATGATGCGATGCAAATTGCTTTCCGGCACACAACAGAGCGTGTTCCATCCGCTAAAACCATAAATCCACAAGCTGATACAGCTTTGAATGATTTGATGATTTGGTGCACCGAGCCGCTTGTTGAAAACAGGCCAAATAACGCATACCTAGCCTTGGCCCATTTAGATAAGTTCTCCGGCAAGGCAAAGACTAATTCTGAAGATCTCGCTCAAACACTTTTGCTATCCGAACAAATCCCTCAAGAGGGCTTTACCGAAGTTTTAGCTGACCTAGAAAGCCCTGACCAACCAAAACCTTTTGCTAAGTTTTCTTCCAAACTTTTAGCAACTAGATGGCTGGTAGCAAGTCTTATCGCAGTCAGCGCAGGATCTTTCGGTGGTTGGTATTACGGATCTGGTCCAGGCGCTTTGTTGGCTATTCCTAGCATCACGGATAAGAATCAAAGCCAAGCCACTGCTCTTCTAACTCCCCTAACTGAAAACATAACCATAAGAAAAGTCTTCAGCAGCACATTCACAGAAGGACAGGTTATTGGTTCTGAACCCGGTGCTGGTGTTTTAGTTCCTCGAGGCATGAACATCACCATTCTGGTTTCCAAAGGAAAAGAGTATGTTGCTGTTCCAGCACTCCAAGGACTTGACCTAGTTACCGCAACAGCAAAAATAATTGGAGCCAGATTAGCCGTTGGAAAGGTATCTGAATGGTTTAATGCTGAGCACCCAATTGGCACGGTTTATAACTATTCAGGTGAAGATGGCACCGAGCTTGCCGTTGCATCTGGAGTTGATCTAAAAGTTTCCTTGGGTGCAATTCCCGTTGTTGCAGGCTTCCCTAAGAATGTTGCCAAGGCCGCCTTGGAAGCTGCTGGACTAAACGTACGCGTAGTCGCATCTAAATATTCAAGTAGCGTCGCTAAAGGGCAAGTTATTGCTGTAGTTCCAGACGAACCTGAAATAGGCAAAGGATCTTCAATCAAACTAGTTGTGAGCCTCGGCCCTGAAACTGTGAAGATGCCTCAGGTCAAAGGTGAAACTATTTTGGCGGCTAAATCACTGCTCGAATCATTGGGCTTGAAAGTAATCATCGATACCAAGTGGCTCACCAAAGATTATGGAATTAAGCGCATTACAGGTGCAAGCGAAACTGCGGGAGCAACTCTCAAAGTTGGACAGAGTGTAACTATCAGATCTCGCTAGAGATTACCTGGCAGCTAGCTCTTCGGCAACTAAGAAAGCTAACTCCAAAGACTGTGAATGGTTCAGTCTTGGATCACAAAGTGATTCGTATCTAGATTCCAAAGTTTTCTCATCAATGTGTTCACTGCCACCAAGGCACTCTGCAACATCATCGCCAGTAAGTTCAACGTGCACTCCACCAGGGAAAGTTCCCAGAGCGCGGTGAACTTCAAAGAAGCCTTTTACTTCATCCATGACATCATCAAATCTTCTAGATTTGTAACCGTTCTTTGTAGTGATGCCATTACCGTGCATCGGGTCTGTAATCCAAAGTGGTTGAGCACCTGCATCTCTAACTGCTTCAACAAGCTTTGGCAGTGCCTCACGAATCATGCCCGTGCCCATACGTGTGATGAAAGTCAATCGGCCTGGTTCCCTATTTGGGTCAAGCTTTTCGATTAGAGCCATGACATCGTCAACGGATGTGCTTGGACCAAGTTTGACACCCAGTGGGTTTCTTACTCTTGATAGGAAGTCAACATGTGCGCCATCTAGCTGACGTGTTCGTTCACCAATCCAAATAAAGTGAGCACTGGTGTCATACGGAGTTCCAGTTCTTGAATCGATGCGAGTCATAGGTCGTTCGTAATCGAAGAGCAAACCTTCGTGACTGGTATAAAACTCAGTTGTTCTTAGTTCACTGAAGTTCGCACCACAGGCTGCCATAAACTTGATGGCTTTATCGATTTCACGAGCCATCACTTCATAGCGAGAGTTAGCTGGGTTATCAGTAAAGCCTTTATTCCACTCATGAACCGAACGAAGATCGGCGAAGCCACCCATGGTGAAAGCTCTAATCAGATTCAAAGTTGACGCTGAGGTGTTGTATGCCTGCAACAATCGCTTTGGATCTGGTGTTCTTGATTCAGTTGTGAAGTCATAGCCGTTTACTGCATCACCACGGTAAGCAGGAAGGGTTAGTTCTTCTCTTGTCTCTGTATCAGATGAGCGAGGCTTAGCAAATTGTCCAGCCATGCGGCCCATTTTGATAACTGGCATTGATGCGCCGTAGGTAAGCACAACTGCCATCTGCAGCAAAGTCTTTACTCTGTTTCGAATCCGATCTGCAGTTGCATCTGCAAAAGTTTCGGCACAGTCTCCACCTTGGAGCAAGAAAGCTTTACCGGCAGCTGCTTGAGCAATACGGTCTTTCAAAATATCAACCTCACCAGCAAAAACCAGTGGTGGGTATTTAGCTAGGGTCTGGCGAACCTGCTCGAGTTGATCAGCATCAGGCCAGGTTGGTTGCTGTGCTGCTACAAGGTTGCGAAAATTATCCAAACCTTTGATAACGGCTGGATCTGCTTTAACTACTGTTTCGTATGAAGCCAATTCTTTTGTGTCCTTTTTCTTGGGTTGGTTTTTAGCGACGTTTATCTCTGAGAGTTGAGGCGTATACGTCGTTGTATTCCTGCCCGCTGAGCTTCATTAGTTCATACAGAATTTCATCGGTTACCGCTCGAAGCACTAAGCGGTCACCTTCCATGCCAGTAAATCTTGAGAAATCTAATGGTTCTCCAACCACGACACCAATACGTCTAATTCGTGGAAATCTTCTGCCGATAGGTTGAACTTTTTCGGTATCAATCATGGCAACTGGAAAAACTGGAACTTTAGCTTCCAAAACCATACGAGCAATACCAGTTCTACCGCGGAACAAACGTCCATCAGGACTTCTCGTTCCTTCTGGGTAAATACCAAGCAGTTGGCCTTGGCCTAAAACACCTAAACCAGTGTTCAGAGCAGCCTCAGAAGCTTTACCACCACTGCGGTCAATAGGTAGTTGACCAGTTCCTTTGAAGAACCAGCGACTCAGAGTTCCCTTTATACCTTTACCGGTGAAGTATTCACTCTTGGCAAGAAATACCACTGGACGGCGAAGCATCAATGGCAGAAATATTGAATCTGAAAACGAAAGGTGATTGCTAGCCAAAATAGCTGCACCATCGGTAGGAATCTTTTCTGATCCTCTAACCCAAGGTCGGAACAAGACTTTAAGGATTGGCCCTAGAACAATGTTTTTCAGCAGGAAATACCACATGGTGCACCTCCGATCGTGGCTAAAGCTAGTTGAACTATAAGTTTATCTGCCTGCAGTATGCACTCTGGCAAGGTCTGCTGCCCCGACTACCCCAGCATCGTTGACTAACTCAGCTGCAACCAACTTCAATTCAGGTCTAAAACCTCTTGCAGGCAAGTGTTCCAGGTAAGCCTTACGAATTGGAGCTAGCAGCAACTCCCCAGCAGCGCTTACCCCACCACCAATAACAACAACTTCAGGGTCTAAAACAGCTACCAAGGTAGCAATTGCTATTCCTAGGTTGGTTCCAAGATCAGCAAGAAGACCTAAAGCTGCCTCATCCCCTTCTTGAATAGCCTGATAGACCTCAGTTCCAGTCAATTCCCCAGCTGCATTGGCTAGTTCGATGAGCCTAGAAGCAGATGCAGCGCCTGTGGCTACCAACTCTTTTGCTGAGTTCAATAGCGCTGTTCCTGAACCATATTGCTCTAAACAGCCTTTCTGACCGCAACCGCAAAGTTTTCCATCTGCAATGAAACGCATGTGACCTAACTCTGCCCCGATACCAAAGCCGCCTCTAAAGAGCTCCCCGTTGGCAACGATTGCTCCGCCAACGCCTGTTCCAACAGTCAACATGAGCATGTGCTTGCTGCCTCGTCCAGCGCCAAAGCGGTACTCAGCCCAGCCAGCAGCATTCGCATCATTGTCGATGACTACAGGTAGCCCAAGTTTCTCTTCAAGTTTTGCCTTCAGCGGCTCTTTTGGATATCTCAGGTTAGGCGAATAAACCACTCTGGACTGTTCTGCATCGATAAATCCGGCAGCAGCCACTCCAACCGAGTCAACCTCTTGGCCAGCTCGAAGCTCAGTTACCATCTCAACAACGGCTTGGAAAAGAGCTTCTGAGTCGTGTGAGGGGGTGGGAACTTTGAGTTCCCTAAGGATTTCCCCGGTCGGGTTAACCAAGGCACCAGCGATCTTGGTGCCTCCGATGTCGATTCCGACGGTATTCATGGGTTTCCTTCTAAGTGTTCTGCAACGACTAACCTCGTAAGTTTATAGCCTAGAACCGCTTCCAGACTAGGCAGATTAGGTGAATTATGGGCCTTGAGACAGGTAGAGTTATCAAAAGTTTCATTTGAACGTATCCAACTGGAGGCTGTCTTGAAAATCAATGAAATCCCATTAGTCGTTGTATCTGACCCAAAAACGAACATCACTGATCTGTTTATAGACAGAGTCAAAAAAGACCCAAAACTTCCTCTGATGTCAAAGCAAGTCGAACCAGGCGTCTGGGTTGATGTTACTGCTGCTGAATATCTTGCAGAAGTTAAAGCTCTAGCAAAGGGATTCATAGCTTCAGGCATTGAACCTGGTCAACGCGTTGGCATCATGAGCCACACCAGATATGAATGGGCTTTGTGTGACTTTGCACTTTGGTTCGCTGGTGCAGTATCTGTTCCAATTTACGAAAGTTCTGCTCCGAGTCAAATCGAATGGATCCTTGGTGACTCAGGTGCTATTGCTGGAATTTTTGAGGACGAAGAGTTACTGAGCCTTTTCAAAACAGTCAAGAAATCTTTGCCTGATGTAAAGAAGACTTGGACTTTTGACAAGAGCGACTTAAGTGACCTTGTTGATCTTGGAACTAAAATTTCTGACGAAGTTCTAGAAGCAAGAAGAACAACTGCTGGTCTTCAAGACTTAGCAACAATTATTTACACCTCTGGAACAACTGGACAACCTAAGGGCTGTGAACTTTTGCATCAGGGTTTCGTTGATCTTTCTAGAAATGCGCAAGCTGTTCTGCCAGAAGTTGTTTGCCCTGGTGGTTCAACTATTTTGTTCTTGCCGATGGCTCACGTGTTTGCCAGATTCGTTTCAGTTCTTTGTATTGCTGGTGGTGTTCAAGTTGGTCACCAACCAGATGCCAAGAGTGTTGCTCCTGCGATGCAGAGCTTCCACCCTACTTTCCTGCTTGCTGTTCCTCGAGTCTTCGAGAAGGTATACAACTCAGCTGAGCAACGCGCTGAAGCCGGCGGCAAAGGAAAGATTTTCCATGCTGCTGCTGAAACTGCTATTGCTTGGTCTATGGCGCTGGATACCAAGAAGGGTCCTAGCCTTGGTTTGAACCTAAAGCACAAAGTATTCGACGCTCTTGTCTATAAGAAGCTTCGTGCTGCTATGGGTGGCAGAGTGAAATATGCAATCAGCGGTGGTGGCCCACTAGGAGCAAGACTTGGTCACTTCTACCGCGCTATCGGTCTAATTGTTCTTGAAGGTTATGGCCTTACCGAAACAACTGCACCAGTAACTATTGGTCGCCCTAACAACGTCAAGATTGGCAAAGTTGGTTTCCCACTACCTGGTTGTGGTGTGAAGATTGCCGATGACGGTGAGATCTGGCTTCGCGGAACTAACGTTCTGAAGA
This sequence comes from uncultured Micrococcales bacterium, assembly GCA_903832875.1. GTDB lineage: Bacteria > Actinomycetota > Actinomycetes > Actinomycetales > Microbacteriaceae > Rhodoluna. The sequence continues at coordinate 24,738 of CAILDA010000133.1, forward strand.
GCTACTGGAATAACAAACAGGCAACCAAGTCAACCTTCGATGGAGACTGGTTCAAAACTGGTGACATCGGTGCTCTTGATGAAGATGGCTTCTTAGCTATCACTGGTCGCAAGAAGGAACTCATAATTACTGCTGGTGGCAAGAACGTTGCTCCAGCTCTTCTTGAAGATCCACTTCGCGCCAACCCGCTAATCAGCCAGGCTGTTGTCATTGGTGATGCAAAGCCTTTCGTTTCAGTGCTTATTTCAATTGACGAAGAAATGCTTCCTATTTGGCTAGAGAACAGCGGCATCAAAGACAAACTGAGCGTTGAGCAAGCTATTTCCAACCCAATTGTGCTAGCTGAAGTCTCTAAAGCAATTGAAGGTGTTAACTCACATTTCTCAACTGCAGAGTCAATTAGAAAGTTTGCTTTGTTACCGCAGGATCTAACTGAGAAGAGTGGGCATTTGACTCCATCACTCAAGATCAAGAGATCTGTAGTGGTTGATGACTATTCCCACCTAATTGATGACATCTATGCAGATAGTGCTAAGTCAACCTGTCACAACATCGGTGATTACAAGATCTAACGCATAAACCAATCGGTTTGGCGCAGGGTCTTCATTGCTTCTTTGCGTTCATCTTGGCTAAGCCTGTCTAGATAAAGCATGCCGTCCAGATGGTCATACTCATGCTGCAGCGCTTGCGCTAGTAAACCTTCGCCAGCAATTGTTGCGTATGAACCATCTAGTTGATATCCAGATAGTGAAGCTAACGGATAACGAAGAACTTTATGCCAAAGTCCAGGTACTGACAGACAACCCTCTTCGAGTAATTCAGGTTCACCGCTAAGTTCTAGTTTTTCTGGATTGATTAGATAGCCGGCATTACCATTCACGTGATAGCTAAAGATACGAAGTGAGATTCCAATTTGTGGTGCCGCTACCCCAGCTCTGCCAGGTAGCTGAGTTGTTTCTAAGAGATCAGCAACAATAGCCTCAGTTTTATGATCGAATGCAACGACTAAGTCGCAGGAAGTTTTTAGTACGGGATCACCGTAAAGGCGTATTTCACGAACTGCCATTTAGTACTTGGACTTAGCCAAACCTTCAATGACAAGTGCTGCTAGTTCTCTAGCTGCTTCTCTGGTGTTTTTGTGTAATTGATCAAATTTGATAACAGAACCAGCAGCAAGAGCTGGGTCATAAGGAATCTTCACAACGGCACGAACACGAGATTTGAAGTGAGCTTCAATTTCATCAAGCTTCACAAGGTTAGTTCCCTGTGTTGCAGTGTTTAGAGCAACAACTGATTGACGAACAAGGTCGCCATAACCATTAGCTTCAAGCCAAGTCAGCGTCTCTGATGCAAGACGAGCCTCATCAACTGAACCACCTGAAACAATTACCAAACCATTTGCTCGCTGCAGCGTTGGACGCATAACTGAATGCACAATACCTGTTCCACAGTCAGTCAAAATAACTGTGTAATAACGAGCAGCCATGTCAGCTACTACGTTGTAGTCACCTTCATCGAAGGCTTCTGAGAGCATTGGATCGCTATCGGATGCTAAGACGTGCAATCTGGTTGCATCTCTTGAAACCATTGTTGAGAAATCAGAGAAACCATCAACGGCAGCTGCGCGGTTAACTACATCACGAACAGTGAATCTAGTTGACTTGCTCACTCGCTCAGCAAGTGTTCCACGGTCTGGGTTGGCATCGATAGCAATAACGCGATCTTCTCTAACCAGAGCCATAGCCATACCTAGCAAAGTGGTAACAGTTGTTTTACCAACACCACCTTTGCGGGTAAGAACTGGAACAAACTTTGCTCCACCTTCAAGAACTGTGCTGATTCGAGCATCAGTATCTTTGCGTTCTCGAACTCGAAGGTTATCCCCCAGGTTGATTGACTTTAGGGATAGAAAGTAAAGGAATCGTCTAAAACCAGTCTCTGGTGCTGGTCTGTTCTTTGCTGAGACATCGATAAGTCGATCAGCTGTAAGCATGGCAGCAGGTTCTGGTTGATCAAAGGCATCGCCACGCAGGCTATCTCTGCGAGAGTAACCAGCTTGTGAATTAGCAAGAGTGTCAGTTTCAGAAGCTCCACCGGTTGACACGATAGAGGTTGACTCAGTTACAACTTTAATTGAAGAAGTTGAAGGAGTTAGATCAACAGTTCCTGCATCCAAAACACTCTCAGTTAACTCAGCCGCCACTTGCTCTTCTTTGTTGCGGCGACGTGAAAGTCCACGTTCTGCTTTGTCAGTCACTGCTAAATCCTTATGTCTCTCAGGCTTGAATAATCGCCAAGCCGAACCTTTTGTGCTCTGGTAAGTCTATTCGCTACTGCGCTTCGACTACGAGAATCAGGTCCCCTGACTCCACAGATTGGGTCTTGGTTATGGCTAAACGCCTTACAATTCCCGCTGTATTTGCAGTTATTGTGGCTTCCATCTTCATAGCCTCTATTGTTGCTACCGGCTGGCCAAGCGCAACAGGTGTGCCTTCGACAACCTGGAGGGTTACCACTCCAGCAAATGGAGCTGCCACTTCAGCTGGGTTAGCCAAGTTTGCTTTCTCAGCAGAAACTACCGCTGTGGCTATCTTGCGATCACGAACGTTGATAGGTCTTAGCTGGCCATTTAGAGTCGCCATGACGGTCCTAAAGCCCTTAGTGTCGGGGCTTCCGATAGCTTCAAGGCCAACAAAAATACGAACACCCTTGGCAATTTCAACTACGTGCTCTTGGCCTTGTTCCAAACCATACAAGTAGTCCAAAGTGTCAACCGGATCAAGGTTGCCGTAAATTGCTCTGGTCTTCTCAAACTCAGCTGTTGGGCCAGCAAAGAGCAACCTGTTTAGCGTGCTGCGCCTAACCTTTTCATCAACAGATCTCAAGTTCTCTAAATCAGCATCTGAAACCGGAGTTAAACCAAACTTAGGGTTCTTACCCTGCAGAACTTTAGTTCTAAATGGCTCAGGCCAGCCACCAGGTAGGTCACCAAGTTCACCAGCCATAAAGCCAACAACTGAATCAGGAATGTCATAGTTCTGCGGGTTCTTAGCAAATTCAGCAGGATCTGCATTCACTGCAACTAGGTGAAGCGCTAGGTCGCCAACAACCTTAGATGAAGGAGTTACCTTAGGAGGTCTTCCTAAAATCTCATTGGCGGCGGCATACATGTCTTCAACTCGTTCGAAATGGTTGCCAAGACCTAGCGCGATTGCTTGCTGTCTTAGGTTTGATAGCTGACCACCTGGAATTTCATGCCTATAAACACGACCAGTTGGTCCACGAAGTCCAGATTCAAATGGAGCATAAACATTTCGAACAGCTTCCCAATATGGTTCGAGAGTTGTCATCTCGCCAAGAGTGATTCCTGAATCTCTTTCAGTGTGTTCAAGAGCTGCAACTAGTGCGGATGCTGAAGGTTGTGAAGTTGTGCCTGCCATCGGAGCTGAAGCAACATCAACTGCATCAACACCAGCATCAATTGCAGCCATCAGTGTTGCTAGCTGGCCACCTGCAGTGTCGTGGGTGTGTAGATGAACTGGCAAGTCAAACTTCTCACGAAGAGCAGTAACTAACTTTGCCGCAGCCTGAGGGCGAAGCAATCCAGCCATGTCTTTGATAGCCAATATGTGAGCACCAGCTGCAACTATCTGTCCAGCTAACTGAAGGTAATAATCCAGTGTGTATAGATCTTCTTTTGGATCTAGCAAATCACCGGTATAACAAATAGCAACTTCTGCAACAGCTGTCTTAGTTTTAAGAACAGCGTTTATTGCAGGAATCATTTGGTCAACATCGTTTAGTGCATCAAAGATTCTAAAGATATCAACACCGCTAGAGGCAGCCTCAGCTACGAATGCATCAGTAACCTCAACCGGGTATGGCGTATAACCAACAGTGTTTTGCCCACGCAAGAGCATTTGAATACAAATGTTTGGCATTGCTTCGCGAAGAGCTACAAGTCTTGCCCATGGGTCTTCACCGAGGAATCTGAGTGCAACATCGTAGGTTGCTCCACCCCATGCTTCAACGGAGAACAGTTTGCTCAGCACTCTTGCCTGATAAGGCGCAACCTGAACTAAATCTCTTGAACGCACTCTTGTTGCAAGTAGTGACTGGTGGGCATCGCGGAATGTTGTGTCAGTTATCGCAACAGCCTTTTGATCTCGCAACGCTTTAGCAAAAGCAACCGGTCCTAGTTCTTGCAAAGCCTGTCTAGATCCTGCAGGAGCAGCAAGCGTTAGATCTAGTTTTGGTAATTTGAAGGCAGGAGAAACTAAGTTACCTCTTGCTCCATGTGGTTGGTTCACTGTGACATCAGCTAGCCAGTTCAGAATCTTGGTGCCACGGTCTTGAGATGGGTATGCGCTAAGGAGTTCTGGTCGCTCATCAATAAATGCTGTGCTCAAATCCCCTGCTGCAAAACTGGCATCCCCCAGCACACCTTGCAAGAAGGCAATGTTGGTGGCTACTCCTCTGATGCGGAATTCCGCTAACGCACGTTGGGCTCTGCTAACGGCAGATTTCAAATCGCGACCGCGAGTAATTAGCTTTACCAAAAGTGAATCGAAGTGCGGGCTGATTTCGCTACCAGTAGATGCAGTTCCACCATCTAATCTGATTCCAGCTCCACCAGGAGAACGGTAGGTGGTTATCTTTCCGGTGTCTGGCCTAAAGCCTGCACTTGGGTCCTCTGTGGTGATACGACATTGAATAGCAAAGCCATGCATCTCAATCTTGTCTTGAGTAAGACCAAGATCTACTAGTGACTCCCCTGCTGCAATCCGCATCTGCGATTGAACTAAATCAATTTCAGTTATCTCTTCAGTAACGGTGTGCTCAACTTGAATGCGAGGATTCATTTCGATGAAGACATGCTTACCAGCATTATCGCCAATAGTGTCAATTAGGAATTCAACAGTTCCAGCGTTGACATAGCCAATTTCTTTAGCGAAAGAAACAGCATCTTTGTATAGCGCTTGACGAAGAGCTTCATCGATATTTGGCGCAGGTGCTATTTCAACAACCTTTTGGTTTCTTCTTTGCACTGAGCAGTCACGTTCAAAAAGGTGAACAACATTGCCTTCGCTGTCAGCAAGGATCTGAACTTCGATGTGTCTAGGGCGAAGAACTGCTTGCTCTAAGAAAACTCTGGCGTCACCAAAAGCTGATTGAGCCTCCCTCATAGCCTCGCCAATTGCTCCCGAGAGCTCATCAAGCTTTGCAACACGGCGCATGCCTCTGCCGCCACCACCAGCAACGGCTTTTACAAATAGCGGAAAACCGATCTCTTTAGAATCAGAAATCAAAAGTTCAACATCATCTGATTGTCTCGATGATTTTAGAACTGGAACACCAGCAGCCATAGCTGCTTCTTTTGCGTTTACCTTGTTACCAGCAAGTTCCAGAACATGAGAACCAGGGCCAATAAAAGTTATGCCATTAGCGGCAGCTGCTTCAGCTAGTTCAGGGTTCTCGCTTAGAAAGCCATAGCCTGGGTAAATGGCATCAGCGCCACATTCTTTGGCCACTCTGATGATTTCTGTTACATCTAGGTAGGCACGAACCGGGTGACCTAAAGCTCCAATTTGGTATGCCTCATCGGCTTTGAGGCGATGTGACGAGTTTCTGTCTTCGTAAGCAAATACTGCGACAGTCTTTGCTCCTAGCTCATAGGCAGCACGGAATGCACGGATGGCGATTTCGCCACGGTTGGCAACCAAAATCTTCTTGAACATGGGTTCCGTTCCTGCAGTCAAGCGAACAAATAACGAAGTGCACGTCAATCAAAAGGTAGCCTTATCGGGTGCATGTATTAAGCATTAGCGCCCTGAAGGGCGGAGTTGGTAAGACCACGGTTACCCTGGGACTTGCCTCTGCCGCCATGTCTAAAGGCTTACGTACTCTGGTGATCGATTTAGACCCTCAGTGCAACGTCAGCAATGGATTAGGTGCGGTTGGGGATTTTGATAATTCAGCGGCCGAAGTAATCAAGAAGCCCCGACACGGCGCTGTGTTCAAAGCAATTGTAGCGTCATCTTGGGCTAAGGGACAGACTGGACGCCTAGACATTATGGTTGGCCACTCAAGGCTTACCGCTAGAAACAGCACAAACCCATCCTTCAGATCGCTTTGGAACCTGGAGCAGGCGCTGTCTCGAATCGAGAAAGATTACGACCTAGTACTCATCGACACTCCACCTAACATCAACGCTCTAACCCGCATGGCTTGGGTGGCCAGCGATCGAGTTCTATTGGTAGCAGAGCCATCCATTAATTCAGTTCTGGCAATTGAGTCTGCGATGAAAGCCCTGCACGAAGTTAGAAGGCAAGTTAACCGTCAGGTGAGTTTATTTGGAATCCTAATCAACAGGCTAAGACCGAGCGTTGCTGAGCATCAATACCGAGTGAATGAACTCGAAGAGCTCTACGGCCAATCACTTATCAGCACACCAATAGAGGAGAAATCAGCTATTCAACAAGCTCAGGGTGCTGGAAGATCTATCCACTCATGGCCAGGTCAAAGCGCTGCTAAGTTAGCCGCTCAATTTGATGAATTGTTAGAGCAGATTTCTAGTTCTTTTGCCTCAGAAGACCTCAGACAAATTGAACAATCTGGGCGATCAACTAGCAAAAACAGGTTTTCCAAGAGAACTCATGATTCAACTGAGACTAAGCGGGCAAAATCTAAACACGCTTCTGAAGATAACGTCAAAGCCAAAGGTGAGCGGGTTGAGATGGTGACAAATGTTCCAGTTTCACCGGAATATCAAGATAAGTTCAATGAAGTTTTACGTCAGACCATGACTGAGAAGCAGATTAAATCGCTAACCGATAAGGAAGATGATTAACTAAACAGCTTTTTTGTTTAGTCTGCGGAGGGTTAGTTCGTCCATCTCTTCGACGTGGCTAGGGTCGATGTGAGCAAGCGTTGCTTCCACTTCATCTAGTACCTTGCCAACTGAAATACCAAAGACTCCTTGACCTTTGTCCATCAAGTCAATAATTTCATCAGCTGATGTGAATAGGTAAACCTTTGCTCCATCAGAGAACAGAGTGATTTTAGCCAGGTCGCTAATTCCAGCTGCACGAAGTTCTTTGATAGCGATTCGGATCTGCTGCAAAGATACGCCAGCGTCTAAGAAGTTCTTAACTAGCTTCAAAACTAAAATGTCGCGGAAAGAGTAAAGTCTCTGGGTTCCCGAACCTGATGCTCCCCTAACGCTTGGTTGCACTAAAGCTGTTCTATCCCAGTAATCAAGTTGGCGATAGCTAATACCGGCCGCTCCCGCTGCAGAAGTGCCTCGGTAGCCAACGTTTGGATCATGCCAAGGTTGCGAGACTGCGAATAAATCATCTTGCAGGTAGGCAAAATCGCTTGCTTTACTCAGGTCGATTCGGCCAGTTTCAGTGGTCGGTTCAACGTTTTCTGGTTGTAATGAGTCCATGCTGGCCTCCTCTCAATATTCATAAAGTTCAAGTTGACCTTGAACGTTTTCTTAATTCTTGCTGCTACCTACGACTAAGGGCAGTTAATATTCATCTTCGGCGTGTCGCGTTAGTCAATTTTGTCGATAACTGAGCGGATTAACTCAGATCGAATATTGGCAAATTGCGCTTCAATCTCGGCTGCATAGGCTGCTGCACGGGACTTTGCTGCTGGATCACGTTGCTTTTTAACGCTAGCTACAACACCTTGAATCAAGCCAAGGTCCCGATCTGCTGCGGTCTTGATGCCACGCAAATGTCTGGCTGAAATACCGAAGCGCTGGAGCTGCATCAAAGATCTAGCGATTTCGATGTCGCTGTATTCGAATGGGTCGACACCAATCAAGGCATTTGCTTGAGCTTCAGCTAGCAGAGTTTCATTGATTCCAGATTCAGCAATGAGTTCAAGCTTAGAGAACTGTCTATTCACGCTTGGTCGTCTTGTTCCAGTAGGTAGCGATGGCTGCTTGCCTGAATCTAGGTCATCTAGATATGAACGAATGACTTTTAGCGGTAAGAACTTGTCTCTTTGCAATTCAAGAATGAGTTTTACTCGATCAACGTGAGCCTCAGAGTATTTGCGATAACCCGCATCTGTTCTTAGCGGATTTACTAAACCCTGTTCTTCTAAAAAGCGGATCTTCGATGGAGACAAATCTGGAAAATCAGACTTAAGTATTTCAATTACACGACCAATGGTGTGCAATTTACCTGGTCTAGGTGCAAATAAACTCGTTGCTTCGTTAACAGCCATGACTTATCCCTAGCTGTCTTTCTTAGAAGCGTAAAAAGTGAAGTGATACTTACCTACCTGAAGCTCACCGCTGTTTACAAGAACAGCAGATTCCACTCTTGCGCCAGCAAGGTATGTGCCGTTTAGTGAAGCAAGATCCTTTACGGTAAAGACACCAGCGCTTCTAGATATCTCGGCATGTCTTCTTGAAACTGTTACGTCGTCGAGGAAGATATCTGCATTCGGATGTCTGCCAACTGTAACTAGGTCTGCATCTAGTAAGAAACGAGCACCTTTATTAGGTCCACGTCGCACGATTAGAAGGGCATTGCCTGAAGGTAGCGCTTCAACAGCTGTCTGTTCTTCATCGGAAAGAGAGTCTTGTTCTGAGCCAAGGAGATCTTCTTCGAATTTACGAGTTGACTCAGTTTCGTCACCAGAACCTGATGCTGGGCCATTAGCTAACTCGTTCAATTTCGCTCCTCTTCGCTTAAAAGAATACCTGAGGAAGACCTAGCTGATTTCCTGATGTTATAAACCTGAAGTAAATAGAGGCCACAGGTCCACCAGTACAGCCAGATACCCCAGAAGGCGAAAGCCCAAGCTATTGGATAGACGATGACCGCAGCTTGCTCAGGCAAGACCTCGGGTAAAAGAAGTAATGGGAAGGCATACAGCAGTGCAAAGGTTCCTGCCTTACCTGTGTAATTCACTGGCAGCGGGCCGTGCCCGACTTGAGCCAAGAACGGCAAGGTGAAGAACAATAGGAGATCTCTAGCAACAACAGCGACAACTAGCCACCATGGCACCTTCTCTGTCATCGCAAGGCCAATCAAAGAGGCAAAGATGAATAACCTGTCGGCAGCAGGGTCTAAAAGCTGACCCAATCGGGACATTTGGTTGAGTTTTCTAGCCAAGAAGCCATCAAGCCAATCGGTGAAGCTAGAAAATGCTAGAACGGCAAATGCAAGAAGATTTTGATCAATGAGAATCAACCATAGGAATACTGGCACCAGCAACAAACGCAGGCCACTAAGAGCGTTGGGCCAGGTAAGTACCCGGTCACTTAGTTGTAGATTGCTCTCTGCCATGATTACCTGATTCTAGTTTTGTTTTGCCAGAAGGGCTAGCGGGAATTTAAGCCACTCCTAGTTCCTGAGGGCAAAATTAACGCTTACGTTTTTCTCTTACTCGCATACCAATTTCAACTGGAGATCCTTCAAAACCATAGGTTTCACGAAGTCGTCTAACAATGAATCTGCGGTAACCAGGATCTAAGAATCCGGTTGTAAATAGAACAAACTTAGGCGGTCTGGTGCTGGCCTGAGTAGCAAAGAGAATGCGAGGTTGCTTACCACCACGAACTGGATGAGGAAATTCCATTGCCAATTCTTGAATGAAAGCGTTTAGCTTTCCAGTTGGAATACGAGTGTCCCAAGAATCAAGAGCAACTTCCAATGCAGGAACAAGCTTTTCTAAATGACGTCCGGTTTTAGCTGAGATGTTAACTCTTGGTGCCCAGTCAACGTGAGCTAGATCCTGTTCGATCTCTCGCTCAAGGTATTCACGTCTATCTTCATCTAGGGTGTCCCACTTATTGAAAGCTAGAACGATTGCTCGACCTGACTCTAAGGCCATGTCAACAATACGAATATCACCTTCAGAGATTTTCTCAGTTACATCCAAAACAACAACAGCAACTTCAGCTCTTTCAAGTGCAGCAGCAGTTCGAAGTGATGCATAGAAATCTGCACCCTGAGCTAAATGGATTCTCCTTCTGATACCTGCGGTATCGATGAAGCGCCAAACTTTGCCACCTAATTCAACCTGCTCATCGATTGGATCTCTGGTTGTTCCAGCTAGATCGTTTACAACTGCACGCTCAGAGCCAACTGCTTTATTAAGTAGTGATGACTTACCTACGTTAGGACGGCCAATAATTGCAATTCTTCTAGGCCCACCGAATTCTTGTTTAGCAACAGCAGATACTTCAGGAAGTACATTCATGACCTTATCTAGAACGTCTGCAACACCGCGACCATGCAGAGCCGATACTGGATGTGGCTCCCCTAAACCAAGTGACCAGAGTGAAGCAGCTTCTGCTTCACCTCTTTCATCATCAACTTTGTTAGCAAGTAAAAGAACAGGTTTCTTGCTTGCTCTTAGCATTTTGACAACGCGCTCATCAGTTGCTGTTGGGCCAACAGTTGCATCAACAACGAATAGCACAGCATCAGCTAGTTCAACTGCTATCTCAGCTTGAATTGCAACTGACTTGTCGATTCCTTTGGCATCTGGTTCCCAGCCTCCGGTATCAACCAAAGTGTATTTACGACCATTCCATTCAGCTTTATAAGAAACTCGGTCTCGAGTGACCCCCGGCTTATCTTCAACTACGGCTTCACGTCTACCGATGATTCGGTTGACCAGTGCAGATTTACCTACGTTAGGGCGACCAACGATAGCCAAGACTGGCAGTGCTGGCATAAGAATAGGCTTGCCTTCGGCAATGCCCATCTCCTCTAGAACCTGAATATCTTCTTCGTCTAGTTCATAGTCTTCAAGACCAACACGAAGTGCTCGAACTCGGGCCTCTTCTTCTTCAGAAGAAAGCGAATTTAGGCGTTCGAGAAACTCTGGATCAACTGCTTCCGCGTTGAAATCCTGCTCATCCATGTTTACCTCTACCTAATCTTTAGCAATCAAAGCGATAATCGCCTTGACAGTTGAATCAAAATCTAATTCCGTTGAGTCCACTAAATGAACACCAGCCGCGGGCACAAGAAAATCAACAACTTTCGAGTCATTTTGGTCGCGTTTGGTAACTTGATCGGCAATCGATGTGCCTTCAGGAAGTTCTGCGGAACGTCTTCCAAGTCTAACTTCTTCGCTGGCAGTTAGCAGAATTCTTTTTTGGGCTTCAGGGAACACCACGGTTGTGATATCTCGCCCCTCAACTACTACCCCAGCCAAGCCTGAAGCATGGACTAGCTCCTTAGTCATCAAGTGCATGTACTCACGCACCTGCGGCAAACTGGCAAACTGACTCACTGCTTCCCCAACTGAAGCCAAGCGAATCTCATAGGTTAGGTCCAAATCCCCTACTTTGACCCAGTAATTCTCTGGGTCTAGGGAGATTGAGTAACCAAAGTTCTTGGCTATTTCTTCTGCTGTCGAGTTGGCTACAACTAGCCCATTGTTTAGTACCGCCCAGGTCAGTGCTCGATAGGCAGCTCCGGTATCGAGGTAACCAAAACCTAGTTCCTTGGCAACAGCCTTGCTTACGCTGGATTTACCTGAACCTGCTGGACCGTCAATTGCAATAATTTGCATTTAGCCCGCCAGACGCCAACCATTTGAACTCAAGGTTTCCAACAATTTAGCTTCAATGGCAGGTAATACAGATAGCTCAACTAAACCAACCTGAGCACCGGTAGCGTGATCTAGTTTTAGGTCTTCAATGTTCAAACCAGCTGAACCAATTTCATTTAGTAACCGAGCAAGTTCACCAGGCTTGTCATCAATCATCACGACGATGGAAGCGTAGGACGTATTCCTAGAACCATGCTTACCTGGCAACCGAGAGATACCTAAGTTTCCAGCTTCAAGCGCTTTACCAAGTTTTGCTAAAGAACCTGCTGAATCAACTTGTTCCAGCGAATGAATCACTGATGAAAGATCTGTTTCAAAATCTCTTAGAACAGGCAACAGTTCTGTGGCATTAGCTGAAAGTATTTGCAACCAAAGCTTTGGGTCGCTTGCTGCAATTCTTGTGGTGTCTCTTACCCCTTGACCTGCTAATGCTAAATCAGAATCATCAGCACCCGACAATCTCGCTGCTAGCAAGCTGGAAATTACCTGTGGTGCATGGGAAATCAGTGCAACGGCATGATCATGTTCTTGAGCAGTCATCCGTATTGGAGTTGCTCCAAGATCTAGGGCCAACTGCTCAACGACGTTCACTGACTGAGCTGAAGTATTTTTCTCTACGGTGATAACCCAAGGTCGACCAACGAAGAGATCAGGTCTACCAGAGAGTGCTCCGCCTTTTTCTCGACCTGCCATCGGATGTGAACCAACATAGTGGGATAACTCTGCACCACTTGCTGTTACTTCACTAAGAATGCTCGATTTCACACTGGCAACATCTGTAACTACTGCTTGAGGAAATCTCTTTATTGCAGAAGAAATTGTTTCTGCTGCAACATCGGGTGGAACACAAACAATTACCAGAGCAACCTCGTCTGCAGCATTGAGTGTTCGACCGGCACCAAAATCTTTAGCCAATGATAGAACTGCAGGTGAAGAGTCTTCCAACGATACGTCAACGCCTAGGTTTGTTAGTCCCAACCCGATACTTGTGCCTAGTAATCCTGATCCAATAATGTGAACCTGACCTGAAGTTCTTGAACTCACTGAGCGATATCCAATCGAAGTGCTGTGGCACCCCTTAGGTAAACATGTTGGACTTCTGCACGAGTAACATCTAGTTCCGCGTTGATCATGACGCGAACAATTCGAGGTAGGGCACCTTTAACGTTCATCTCAACGAAACACATCAGTGGCACATCCCCTAAGCCAAGTTCTCTAGCTGCTAGGGCTGGGAATTCTGAGGTGATATCAGGAGTGGCAGTGAACAATATTGAGACAAGCTGATCAGTGTGCATGTTGTTGGCGTGCATCATCTTGGCTAGTAGTTCAGCAGTTAGCTTAAGTAAGTGCTCACGTTCATCAGAATCTAGTTGGATTGCTCCACGGATAGCTCTAAGCGCCATTTGTTCGTCCTCTCGGATTAGTTTTTCTCTGTTGCCCGACTTTGGACTTTGGAGGTCTTGGTGCTCTGGTTTGTTTACCTTCAGCTGCTTTTAGCAGCGCACCTACCTCAATTTTACTAAGCAGACGGGTCTGCCCTTGCTTTAGTGGGCCTAGATGCACTGGACCAAACTGTCTTCTAACCAAATCTTTGACTGGATGCCCTAGTGCTTCAAACATTCGCCGAACTACTCTGTTCTGTCCGGAGTGAATAACAATCTCAACCAAAGATTCGAAAGCATTTGAATCGACAAGTAAAGCTTTATCTGCCTTAATCAAGCCATCTTCTAATTCAATACCTGATAGCAACTTGTTAATTTCTTGAGCTGAGACTAAACCTTCAACTTTTGCGATGTATGTCTTAGTAACACCGAACTTAGGATGAGCAAGCATGTTGGCAAGCTCACCATCATTGGTAAGAATTAGTAAACCTGAGGTATCGGCATCTAATCTACCCACGTTATAAATACGATCTGAACGCAAAGCATATTGACTGAGATCTGGTCTCCCAAACTCGTCAGCCATGGATGAGATAACCCCAACTGGCTTATTCAAAGCCATGTAAACCCGGCTAGCATCAAGCTGAATTGGAGTACCACGAACAGTCACTTTGTCATGTTCTGGATCTATTTTTGTGCCAAGTTCTTTGACTAGCTTGCCGTTGACTTTCACTGCCCCTGAGGTAATAAGCTCTTCGCTTGCTCTTCTCGAGGCAACTCCTGCATTAGCAAGGACTTTTTGAAGGCGAACGCCTTCGTTTGATTCACTCATGATTAGTTGCCTGCAGAACTATCGGTACCGAATTCTGAATTTGCATCAGGTAGGTATGGGCTAATCAGTGGCAGATCATCTAGGGCATTGATACCAAGAGTCTCTAAGAAAGTTTCGGTGGTGCCATAGTTAATGGCACCGGTCTCGCTGTCAGTAAATACTTCAGTAATCAGCCCTCTGCTGAGCAAAGTTCTAACTACGGTGTCAACGTTCACTCCACGAATAGAAGCTATCTGTCCCCTAGCAATTGGTTGACGATAAGCAATAACAGCCAAGGTTTCTAACGCAGCCTGCGATAACTTAGTTGGGTTTTCATTTGAGATGAATTCTCTAACTGCCCACTCGAAGTCTTCTCTAACAAATACTCGCCAACCGCCGCCTACTTCGCGAAGTTCAAATCCTCTTGGACGCGTTCCATTAGCTCCATCAAAGTCTGCTTTGACAGCAAGGACTGCTTCTCGAACATCTGGAACTGGCATGTCAAGAGAGGTGGCCAAGTGAACTATCGATAGCGGAACTTCAGCAACCATCAAGATTGCTTCAATCGCTCCTTGCAATGCAGTTGAGTCAATCGGCTCTCCCAGTGCAAAGTTCTCTCTCGGGTCTTGCGTACTCTGTTGTGTTTGATCTTGATTATCAAGAGTCATAATCAGCTCCTAGCGCGGATAGTAATGAATCATCGAAATCTTCTGCTCGCCAAGTTATCTGCAACGGGCCAAGTGATTCGTTTTGCTCAAAGCTAACTGCTCCAAGCCGGTAAAGCTCAAGAATCGAAATAAATCTGGCAACAAGTACCGCTCTATCTCCAATTGATGAAATAAGTTCACGGAAAGTTAAAGTTTTAGCTGATCGCAACATTGCAACAACTTCAGCAGCCTGTTCACGAATCGAGATACGTGGCGTATACAAGTGGCTCAACCCAACCATCGGAATCTCCCGAGGTGCCATGGTCTCTTCAGCTAGCCTGGCAAAATCTTGCAAGCTAACGGTCCAAATTAGTTCTGGCTGCTGCTGTCTGAATCTTTCCTCAAGTCTTACCGAGCGGAAAACTCTTCTAGCTTCGAGAGAAATAGCATTCTGGAACCAGGCTGAAATATCTTTGAAGGCACGATATTGCAACAAACGAGCAAACAACAGGTCACGAGCTTCTAGTAAAGCAACATCTTCAGGATCGACTACTTCGCCTTTAGGCAATAGTTCAGCAATCTTTAGGTCCAGCAAAGTAGCGGCAACTACTAGGAACTCACTGGCCTCATCAAGTTGATCCGCTTCTTCAAGAGTTCTCACATAAGCGATGAAGTCTTTGGTTACCTCGCTCAAGGAAATAGAGATGACGTCTAACTGATGCTTAGAAATAAGTGAAAGTAATAGATCAAACGGGCCTTCAAAGTTGCCAATGTTTAGCGAGAAACCAGAGCCGGTTAGATCTTCATCGTCTTTATGGAGCGCTGCCACGTGCAACCATCTCTCGAGCAACCGCTCGGTAGAGTTCCGCAGCTTCAGAAGAAGGCGCAAACTGTGTCACAGGCTTACCCTTTTGCGAAGAGTCCTTGAATTTAACTGTCAGTTTGATAACCGACTTGAAAACAGCATCACCGTAGTCTTCGTAAAGCTGGTTCAACATGTTTCTGGAGTGCAGGGTTCTAGGGTCAAACATAGTTGGCAGAATTCCATCAATCTGCAAACGTTCATTCAACCTGTCTCTGACAAGTTCAACTGTGTTATCGATAAGTAGTTGCAAACCTCTAAGTGCGAAGTAATCACAAGCAACCGGAATCATTACTCCATGAGCTGCAGTTAGAGCGTTTACTGTTAGCAAACCAAGAGAAGGTTGGCAGTCGATCATTACTAAGTCGTAGTCACCTAGCACTGGACGTAAAACTCCAGCAAGGATCTTTTCTCTGCCAGGTTCAGCAACCAGTTGAATCTCAGCTGCTGATAGCTGGATGTTGGCTGGAATTAGATCAAGTCCTGGCACTTCGGTGTGAACGATGACATCGGTTGCTTTGAGTTTTCTATCCAACATCAGATCATAAATAGTTTTTACATCTTCGTTGACAACACCAAGTCCTCTTGAAAGAGCACCCTGTGGGTCAAAGTCAACAAGAAGTACTTTGCGACCGTATTCAGCTAAAGCCGCAGCAGTGTTTATTGTTGTGGTGGTTTTACCAACACCACCCTTTTGATTACAGAGGGCAATTATTCGCGCAGGACCGTGACTGGTTAGTCGTTTAGGGACGGGAAACCTATGGTCGGAGTTTTTACCTGACATTAGATGGTTTCCTCTCTGGCTTCACAGCAGTAAGTTTCAGCTTTTAGGCTGTGTTCTGGGTTCTTTTACCTGTATAGCCTACCGCTGTGCTCGGGGATGAGCCGTTGCATAAATCTCCCTTAATGCATCGACTGTTACCAAAGTGTAAATCTGGGTGGTCGACACCGAGGCATGGCCTAGGAGCTCCTGAACCACTCGAACATCCGCCCCGCCTTCTAATAGATGGGTGGCAAACGAGTGCCTAAAGGTGTGGGGGGAAACTTCATGCTCTATCTTGGCTGCCAGGGCAGCATCCGAGATTATCTGCCAGACGCTCTGCCTCGAAAGCCTTGAACCCCGCTGATTCAAAAACAGGGCTGGGGTTCCCTTAGCTAACCTGGCTAGCGATGGCCGAACTCGGACAAGATAAGCCTGAACAGCGTTCTGAGCGTAGCTACCAACTGGAACTATCCGCTCTTTAGAGCCTTTACCGAAAAGCCGAATAATCTCAGGATCAATCAAGTCATCTAGATCTATGTTTACAAGCTCTGAGACACGAGCACCGGTGGCATATAGCAATTCCAAAATTGCTCTATCTCGCACTCGAACCAAGTCTGCACCAAGACCTGAAATGTCATCTGGCTCGGGCCCAGAGGCTTGCAGTAATTTCTCTATCTCTGCCAAGGAGATTGCCTTGGGCAGTCTTCTAGGAGCTTTAGGTGGTTTTACCTGAGCTGCCACATCATTTTCACAAATACCCTCGAAGAGCATGAACTTATGGAAACCTCTGACAGCAGCAAGTATTCGCGCAACTGAAGTTGCAACCATTCCCTTATCGGTTACTAATCTTTGGGTGAAGTCTCTGACCAATAGTTCAGTTATCTGGTTTGAGGAGTCGATTGAGTGGCTAACTAAGAAATCATGGTAACGAACTAGATCTCTGCGATAGGCAAGCAAGGTGTTTTTAGCCATGCCTCGTTCGATAGTTAGATGTCTTAGATAACTATCAATATTTGCTTGAACGTTAGCCATTTTGATTTCTCTTGGCAGCTAATGACAAAACTGCAACAACAAGTGTTGGGCTTTTCAACTTGGATGCTTTGACCGCTGCCAAGACTTCTTGGAAAGGAACCCAGATGGGCACCATTCCTTTTTCTTCACCTGTTCGCTCAAACTCAACCTCTGTTTTGGATAAGTCCTTGGCAAGAAAGATTTCAATGATCTCGCTACTAGATCCTGGTGTTGTGTAGAAAGAGTGTAGGTGAGACCAATTCGTTGCCTGATAGTCAGTTTCTTCAGCTAACTCACGCTTAGCTGCAACCAAGTCGTCTTCGCCATCATGATCTCGCAATCCAGCAGGCATTTCATAGAGGTATTGATTTACCGGAGCACGGTATTGCTTTATCAGCAGAACTTCATCTTTTTCATTTAGAGCTAGTACCGCTACAGCTCCCCTGTGAGCTATAAATTCTCTGACCAGAGTTTCGTCTTGGAATGTGAAGGTTTTACGAACAACATTCCAGATTTTTCCAATGAATGCTCGCTCTAAAGAGATTTCAGTTTCTTTACCAAGACCGAGCTGATCTGAGAGTTGAAAATCTTCGTTCTCAGTCATTGCCTTAATCTACTCTGCTTGAGCGCTGAATAGACGTCCCGCTAGTGCAGCCTTAATTAGTCCGTGGAACAACGGATGCGCTTTGGTTGGACGAGATAAGAACTCTGGGTGAGCTTGAGTTGAAACATAGTATGGGTGAACTTCTTTAGGAAGTTCCACGAACTCAACTAGATCGCCATTAGGAGATGTACCTGAGAAGTGCAATCCAGCTGCTGCAATCTGGTCTCTGAACGAGTTGTTGACTTCGTAACGATGTCTGTGTCTCTCGTGAACAGTGGTCTTGCCATAAACTTCAGCAACAACGCTACCCTCAGCAAGCTTTGCTTCAAACAGACCTAAGCGCATGGTGTGTCCCATGTCCCCTGATGCAAGGATGTCTACTTGCTCCTGCATGGTTGCAATAACTGGATACTTAGTATCCGCTTCAAACTCGGTAGAAGATGCTCCTTCTAAACCAACAACATTTCTTGCATATTCAATAACCATGCACTGTAAGCCAAGGCAGAGTCCTAGCGTTGGGATTCCGTTTTCACGAGCAAACTTTAGTGCTCCAAGCTTTCCTTCAATTCCTCGAACACCGAAACCACCTGGCACACAGATGGCATCAACATCACTCAGATGAGCACGAGCACCTTCTTCTGTGTCACAGAGATCGCTAGCAACCCACTTGATGTTTACTTTCACCTGTTCAGCGAATCCACCGGCACGAAGTGCCTCGGTTACTGAAAGGTAAGCGTCCGGCAGGTCAATGTATTTTCCTACCAAAGCAACATTCACTTCAGCTACAGGTTCGTGAACTGCTCTTAGCACGCTGCTCCAACGAGTCCAATCAACTTCTTTAGCTTCAAGTTTTAGATGTTCAATGATGTATGAATCCAAGCCTTCTTCGTTAACAACACTTGGAATGTCATAAATACTGTTCGCATCAGCTGCGTTTATAACAGCTTTGATATCAACATCACACATCAGAGCAATCTTCTTCTTGATGCTCTCACCAATAGGTCTATCGCTACGGCAAACAATTGAATCAGGCTGAATACCGATAGAACGCAATGTTGCAACAGAGTGCTGAGTTGGCTTGGTCTTGAGTTCACCACTTGGAGCTAAGTAAGGAACAAGAGACACGTGAACAAAGAAGACTTTGTCTCGACCTAATTCGTGTCGAACTTGTCTCGCTGCTTCAATAAACGGCAGTGATTCGATATCTCCGACAGTTCCACCGATTTCAGTGATGATCACATCAGGAGCTGGATCTTCATGAGCCTGTAAACGCATTCTGCGTTTGATCTCATCTGTGATGTGAGGAATGACCTGAACGGTGTCCCCTAGGTAGCCACCAGCTCTTTCCTTACGAATTACTTCGCTATAAATCTGACCGGTTGTCACGTTTGCTGCCTGGTTTAGGTTGATGTCCAAGAAACGCTCGTAGTGACCAATATCTAGGTCTGTTTCAGCACCATCATCGGTTACAAAAACTTCACCATGCTGAAAAGGGTTCATGGTGCCAGGGTCAACATTTAGGTAAGGGTCTAATTTCTGCATAACAACAGAAAGGCCACGGGCTCTTAGTAAGTTACCTAGACTGGCGGCCGTTAGGCCTTTACCGAGTGAGGAGGCGACACCACCAGTTACAAATATGTGTCTTGATTTTCCAGAATCCATCGCATCAGCCATGGAATTTAACTTTAGCAGTAGGCAGGTTGCACCTTCAACCAAAACCTTTGCGACATGCCGATTTGGTCTTGCGCGAAATTATTGCTTAGGAATTTTTAGCCAAATCTCTGAGTTCTTTGGCGTGCGTTCTAGCTGTCTCTGAATCGGATAGACCTGAGAGCATTCTGGCTAGCTCTTCAGATCTAGCGTTTTCATCTAGAACGTGAACGTCGCTCGAAGTGAAACCAGCCTCTGAAGATTTCACAACCGTTAGATGTCTATCTGCGAAGGCTGCCACCTGGGCTAGGTGGGTAACCACAATAACTTGGGCATTCTTGGCTAATTTGGCAAGACGTCTACCGACCTCAATTGCCGCAGCACCGCCAACACCGGCATCCACCTCATCAAAGATGAAAGTCGGAGTTGAATCAGTTTCAGCCAATACAACTTCAAGTGCAAGCATGATTCTGCTTAACTCTCCGCCAGATGCACCCTTACCTAATGGTCTTGGGTCAGCCCCTGAATACGATTCAAGCAAGAAGCTCACCGAGTCAAATCCAGTTGGTCCAAAATGTTCGGTTTTCTCAACAAGAACATGAAGCTTGGATCCAGCCATAGCTAAAGCAACTAATTCATCACTAACTCGCTTTGCTAAATCAGTTGCTGCTTGAGTTCTATTGCTGGAAATTTGATCAGCACAAGCTTTCGCTTGTTTGTGTAAAGTGGCAACCTCGGCTTCAAGGGATGCAATTCGTTCTGAGGAAACATCGAGCTCTGCCAGTTTGGCTTGAGCAGTTTCTTGGAAAGTTTGCAAGTCTTCAATGGTTGGGCCATAGTGACGCAATGCAGCATTCAATGCACTGCGACGCTCCTGTATTTCATCTAAAGTCATAGGGCTATCGCTCTCAAGAGAGGTTAGATAACCCGACAGCTCTGCAGCAATATCGTTGAGGTCTTCTCCGATTTGACGAAGTGCCGAAGCCTGTGTCTCAAGCGTTGCATCATGTGAAGCTGCGTTTTCTAGAGCTTTTCGCGCTTTACCGATAAGCGAGGTTGCATCGATAGCGTCAAAGTTGTCATTCAAAAGCGCATCGTGGGCTAAACCAACTGCTGCACGAAGATCTGCGCTAAAGGTAAGTTTCTTAGCAAGTTCCGCTAACTCAACATCCTCGTTTGGTTTGGCGGCTAACTTGTCCAACTCTTCGAGCGAATGAGTCAGCTCTTCTACTTGCCTAGCCCTTGCCGAAATGTTTGCTTGGATATCTTCCAGTGTTGCCTGTGCTTGTTTCCAAGCATTGAAGTAATTGGCGTACTCGCCGAGTAGTGCTAAGTGTTTAGCTCCAGCGAATTTATCTAGAGCAATTTTCTGAGCAGCTGGTGATTTCAACCTGATTTGGTCTGCTTGACCATGCACAACTACTAGTTCTTCGCCAATTTCGCTCAGCAAACCAACCGGAACAGACCTGCCGCCAATGACTGCCTTGGATCTGCCATCGCTTGCAACTGTTCGGGCTAGCAGCAGTTCTCCATCTGCAATAAGAGCACCGGCATCGTAAGCCTTAGTAAGTGTTGGGTTAATTGCATCGAGTCGCCAACGACCTTCAACTGAAGTTTGCCCAGCTCCAGATCTAATAGCTCCAGAATCTGATCTGTCACCAAGTAATAAACCAAGAGCAGTAAGGACCATAGTCTTACCAGCACCGGTTTCACCGGTTAGCACAGTTAGTCCTTTATCAAAGGCAAGTTCAGCTTCACTGATGACACCTAAGTCAGTTATTCGAATATCTTCAATCACGCTTATGGCCTAGAAACTTATTTATTGCCCGGTTGATTCGGGTCCCCGCCAGCCAGTAACCGGTAGCGAGAACTTACGAACAAGTCGATCGGTGAAAGGACCTTGACGCAAACGAGCAAGTCGAACTGATTTAGCTGATTTGCTAACCTCAACTCTTGCGCCAACAGGTAAGTCATGAGTTCTTCTGCCATCACACCAAAGTACTCCGGTGCCGGCAGATCTATCCATAACTTCAACTGCAAGTAATGAACGCGGGCTAATCACCATAGGTCTTGAGAATAATGCATGAGCAGAAAGTGGGACCATGAGCATTGCATCAACACTTGGCCAGACAACAGGTCCGCCTGCGCTAAATGCATAAGCTGTTGAACCAGTTGGGGTTGCCATGATGATTCCATCACAACCAAAACTTGATAGTGGACGACGATCTATTTCAACAACAACCTCGAGCATTCGCTCAGCTGCGCTCTTCTCAACGGTTGCCTCATTCAAAGCCCAGGTTCTATAAACCTCTTTGCCTCCGACAAGAACACGAACATCCAAGGTAAAACGTTCTTTAACTAAATAGTCCTTTGCAACGACTCTTGCTACTGCGTGAGATAAACCTTCGCGTTCGCTTTCAGCAAGGAAGCCGACGTGACCTAAGTTGATCCCCATCAAAGGTGTCGCGCTTTCGCGAACGATCTCAGCAGCTTTGAGAATTGTTCCATCGCCACCTAAAACCATTACTAGTTCGAGATCTTGTTCTGGAATTACAACACCCAGCTCTAAAACAGATTTCAAGAAATCAGTGTTGGTGCCTCTGGCCTGAAGGAATTCTCGAATTTCAACGAGTTGTTCTGAATTCATCACTGGAACTAAGCCAGCTGCAACTAGTTGCTCAACAGCCTCAACCGCAGCGGTAACAGCCTCAAGTCGACCGGTATGGGCAACTAGAAGCACATAACGCTTTTCTGCCAATTGAACCACCCGCCTTACCTGTTAGTTACGCTCGTTCTTTTGCTAGTTCATCAATTCTGCCAGACCAGTCAAGGCTATGGTCAGTCTCCACAGAGTTCAACCAAATTAGGTACTCAACGTTGCCATGGGTGCCTGGTAGTGGGGATTTGACTAGTCCGTGGATGTTGAGACCTACATTCTTAGCCTCATCCATTACCTGCCTGATAGCTCCTGCTCGAAGCCTGTGGTCGTTCACAATTCCTGAAGCATCAAGGGATTTCTTACCAACTTCAAACTGAGGTTTTATCAAAAGGACAAAGTTGGCATGAGGTGCAACTAGCTTCATTTGAGCTAGAACCAATGTCAATGAGATAAAACTCAAATCGGCAACAACCAGAGAAATGGTGTTCTCAGTGATCTTCTGACTTAGTTTTGAACCGACAACTTTCTGCAGGTTCTCAGGTGTTAGATCTCTGGCATTGAAGTTTTCAATGTTAATGACAAGTCGGTTATCTAGTAATGGCTCAGCTAACTGAGAATGTCCAACATCGAGAGCAATAACCTGGCTGGCACCAAATCTGAGTAAGACATCAGTAAAGCCTCCGGTTGATGCTCCAACATCCAAACAAATCTTGCCGACAATTTCGATTTCAACGAATTCTTCTAAGGCAGCAGCGAGCTTGTGTCCTGCTCTTGAGACATAATCAATTGCTTCTAAGACAACTAGTTCTGCTTTTGCAGGAACTGGTTGCGATGATTTTCTTGCTTCTCGCCCATCGATAAAAACTCGACCAGATTCAATAAGTGTTGAGGCCTGATTTCTTGACCTTGCTAAACCGCGATCAACTAGAGCGATGTCTAAGCGTGTTGAATTCTCATCCAATTTATTGCTCGGATGCTTCGTCAGAAGCTGAGTTAAGTTGGGCTTCTAGCTTCTCGCGTAGCGAGGCAAAAGCTGCTGGCTGCTCTGCTAAATCAAGTTGAGCAATTCTCGCTAGCTCAGCTTCTAGTTCTTCAAGTTTGTCGCTCATCTATGCCTTCTTTTCATAAAGTGCACTCTGCACATCTAGGAAATGTATGTGTTTACCTGAATTCCAAATAACTTTACATGCCGCTCTAAGAGCTTCAATGGAACCTGGATCGCCTTCAGTTACTAGGACTTTATCCCCTAGCAACTCAACACTAGCCTTACCGCAACGCCAACCACGCTTGGTTTGCTCAGGTTCTCCGTAAGGAGTTGAGAGCTCATCAAGGCTGTCAATAATGTATGTTGGTCGCTCTTCTACTGATGCAGCTAAGACATCTTTACGTGTTGAAATACCAGTTAGGACTAGAACACTAGGAATA
>CAILDA010000134.1 GCA_903832875.1 uncultured Micrococcales bacterium
CACCAAAACCAACACCGTTACGTAGGAACTTATTGCCGATTCTTTCGTCATAGCCAATAGCTTGAGCTAGTTGTGAAGCATCCGCTCCAGATACTTCTGCTATTTCAGCCATAGCGTTTATGAAAGAGATCTTGGTAGCTAGGAATGCATTGGCTGCTGCCTTCACAAGTTCAGCCGTTGCTAAGTCGGTAACTATGAATGGAATGCCTGAGGCAATCATCGGTTCATAGACCTGTCGTAAAAGTTCGTCTGAACGAACATTAGTAACACCAGCTACTAACCGATCTGGCCTTAGGGAATCTTCAAGTGCTGTCCCTTCACGAAGGAACTCTGGGTTCCAAGCCAGGTTCGGAGCAGCAAAGCCTGTTTCGCTAGCAAGTTGTTCTGTTAACTTAGCTGCAGTTCCAACTGGCACAGTTGACTTACCTGCGACCAAAGCATCTTCACGAAGATAAGGAGCAAGGTCGCTGATCGCAGATTTCAAATAAGAAGTGTCCGCAGCTAAGGAACCTTTGGTTTGCGGAGTACCAACACAAATGAAATGAACATCAACTTCTCTTGAAGATTCATCATGAGCAGATTGAAAAGTTAGTCGCCCTGATTTAATTTGTTCAACCAAAGCTTCATCTAAACCTGGTTCAAAGAACCCTGCTTTACCTGTTTTTAAGCTTGCAATCTTTTCGACATTAGGTTCGATCCCGATTACGTGATGACCAATTTTTGCCATGGCCACCGCATGGGTAGCACCTAAATATCCAAGACCAATTACCGAAACCTTCATTGGTCAAGTCTATCTTTGAGTGCCTATTTAGTTACGTGGAGCACTAATTCATTGGTAGTTAGGACACCGGTAGGAGTCTGAACCTCGGCACGATAGACGATATCTCCGACTCTGGCAGGGTGGACCCTAAAAACCACGGTGCTC
Source organism: uncultured Micrococcales bacterium (assembly GCA_903832875.1). Lineage (GTDB taxonomy): Bacteria > Actinomycetota > Actinomycetes > Actinomycetales > Microbacteriaceae > Rhodoluna. Next base: position 926 of record CAILDA010000134.1, read on the forward strand.
TGTGGCTTGGTGGCGGTGTATTTTTTGATGATCTGCCAAGCTCCTGCCTGACGTCCTTCAAGTTGAATCGCATACTTTGCACCCGTTGTGTCGCTGAGGTCCAAACGAACAGCTAGCTCAACTCGAGAGTCAACTTTTCGAGTGTCAGATTTGTCGTTATACAAAGCTAGGACAACATCCCTGTGCACTGGAAGGCTCGAGACATATTTACCGACCATCAAGCCACCTACCAGGATGATGAAAGCGGCAAAGCCAACTATTACCCAAGTGCCAGGTTTAATTCTCTTAAAAATATTCACAGACCATTTTCCGCTCTAAAGACATGAACCAAGGCATTGGCATGCCCCTGCCCCATCTCGTGATTCTCTTGTAGGAACTTAACCTGTTCCATGTGTTTTAGATCTTTAACTTTCTTGAGTTCTTTCATCCAGAAAGCAATTGGCTTTCCATATTTTGCTTCAATGGAAGGAAAGTAACTTTTAGGTCCTTTTACTTTTTCAGTCATTAAACAAGCCTAGCCTTAGCCCTTGACCGCACAAAAGCAGCAACACAGTTATCTATGTCTTGATCCGTGTGAGCTGCTGATAACTGAACTCGAATCCTTGCTTTATCTTTAGGGACCACTGGGAAGCTAAACGCTGTCACATAAATTCCGTTAGCCATCATCTCATTGGCGACCTTGGTCGCTAATAGCGCATCACCAAACATAACCGGGATGATTGGATGCTCGCCATCCAATAAATCAAACTCTGCTTCTGCCATGCCCTGTCTGAAACGTTTGGCATTGCTATGTAATTTATTTCTTAGTTTCACACCTTCTATTGGGTCAGCTGCAATCTTGATCGCTGCTAATGAACCAGCCACAATAGCTGGAGCTAACGAGTTAGAGAAAAGATACGGTCTTGCCTTTTGTCTGAGCAGTTCAACTATTTCTTTTCTTCCTGAAACATAACCACCGGCTGCACCACCTAGAGCTTTACCGAATGTGCCGGTATAGATGTCCACTTGCTCCGCTACCCCTGCAAGCTCAGGTGTTCCCCTACCTCCAGCACCTAAAAGACCAACCGCATGAGAGTCATCAACCATAACTATCGCGCCATATTTTGTAGCTAAGTCGCAAATCTCTTTGAGTGGAGCAAGATAGCCATCCATGCTGAAAATGCCATCAGTGACGATGATTCGCTGCCTTGCATCTTTTGCTTCATCTAGGCATCTTTCCAAATCTGCCATGTCACGATTCTTGTATCTGAACCTTTGCGCTTTAGATAAACGAATACCATCAATGATGCTGGCATGGTTTAGTTCATCAGAGATGATTGCATCTCGATCATCGAAGAGTGATTCAAAAACTCCTCCGTTGGCATCAAAACAAGAACTAAACAAAATGGTGTCATCAGTACCTAGAAAAGAAGACACCTCATCTTCAAGTTCTTTATGAATATCCTGTGTTCCACAAATAAACCGAACACTAGCAACCCCAAAACCACGTTCATCAATTATCTGCTTAGCAGCAGAGATAACTCTGGCATCGTTAGCTAAACCTAAGTAGTTGTTGGCACAGAAGTTCAAAAGCTCTTTTTGGTTTGACTGAATATGAGTTCCTTGAGCTGAGTCAATTGACCGCTCTGATTTGTATAGTCCTGCTGCCCGTATCTCGCCAAGTGTTGTTTCTAGTTGCTCTTTTAGTGATTCATACATCAGATTTGAGTCCAATCCAAAACAACCTTGCCTCCGGTTGCTGCTCTTGCTATTTCAAAACCTTCACGCCAGCTACTAGCAGGTAACCGATCAGTGATAACCGATGAAATACGGTTTCTAAGAATTTCACTGGATTTCAGCATTGAACTCATCGCTGTCCAAGTCTCAAACATCTCCCTGCCATAAATACCTTTTAGTGTGAGCATGTGAGTTACTACTTTTGACCAATCAATGTCGATAGCTTCACTTGGTAAACCAAGCATGGCAACTCTTCCACCGTGAGTTAGGTTGTCAATCATTTCTGGCAGAGCATTCTTGTTTCCTGACATCTCAAAGCCAACATCGAAACCTTCGCGCATACCTAGTTCAACTTGGGCTTCAACGATTCTTTGATTAGAAACATTCAAAGCTATATCTGCTCCCATTTTTCTAGCCAACTCTAAACGTGGCTCACTTACATCAGTGACAACAACATATCTCGCTCCAACATGTCTCGCAACAGCAATTGACATCAAACCAATAGGTCCGGCACCTGAGATAAGAACATCTTCACCCACCAAGCTAAAAGCAAGAGCTGTGTGAACAGCATTACCAAACGGATCAAAGATTGCACCTAGATCGGGATCTATCGAATCATGATGAACCCAAACATTTGATTCAGGAATAACTACAAATTCAGCGAAAGCGCCATCGCGGTTGACTCCAACACCAAGAGTTCTAATACACATCTGTCTTCTACCAGCACGACAGTTACGACATATGCCACAAACTATATGTCCCTCACCTGAGACTTTGGCCCCGATTTCAACTTCATGAACCCGTGAACCAATGGCAACGACTTCACCAAAGAACTCGTGACCAGGAATGATAGGAGTCTTAATAGTTTCGGATGCCCAATGATCCCAACTGTCTATATGTAAATCTGTCCCGCAGATACCTGTTCTTAGAACTCGGATCTTGACATCGTTCTCGCCTACCTCAGGTTCATCTCTTTCAACAAGTTCTAAACCAGGTCCAGCCTGAGTCTTTATTAGTGCGCGCATCATTTGTCTTTCGTCGCCATTGACATGGTTGAGCTTTTGACCACCACTACAAACAGCCTAGAAGCCATCCATGAAACTAAGCGCTAACAACCAGAGGTTTTTGAGAATCGAAGCAATAATGAAAGATATGACTGAAACTAACTATCCTTACCTTCGTAAAGTACTAGCAGCAGGATCAACCGTCTTTGGACTAAGCGCAATACTGCTTCTAGTTGCCCCTGGTCTATTCAATGAATTATTGGGGCTAACTACCGACCCTGCTCTTGAGTGGTCGATGCGCATGATCGCCATCACCCTTGTTGCCCTCTGTGGCAACATGCTCTCGGTGTCGCTCAAAGGAACAGAAAGCTCAGTTATCTTCTCTGCAAGAGTCATGGCTTTAAGCGCAGCAGGACTCGGCACGCTGACATTGTTGATTCCAGTAACCGCTCTTACTTGGTTTGACTATGCTTATGCGGCTATCGGTTATGGCTTTAGCTTGGCTTACCTAGTTGGGTTACTTAGAACCAATCGCTAAACAACGCTCTAACGAGCGATATGGGTAACGGTTGCGAAACCGCGATTCACAATTTTGATCAAACGACCCTCGCCTCGACGATACCAATATGGAGCAACTCCAGTAGTGGAGGAAAGCCTGACATAACTGGCACCAGGTACATAAGACTTGGTAGTCCGTATTACGTTCTCTGAGTTTTGTGAAGTAGTGGTTGCTATCACGTTGAGATCACTATCAAGGTATTCAACGAGTGTTGCTTCAGCCTGATGATTCGGATTCACGGAACAGTCGACTGATTTTCGTCGAAGCCCATACTGACACCAGCCATCAGGAGATTCCAAGTCCTTGGTCTTCACAATTACCGGGTCGCTTAGTTCACTCCAAACTTCACCCCACATACCCATGTTCACTTGCATGAAACGGTATGAAAAAGTCTTTCCGTTGACGTCTTCGTTTGGTTGCATCCCAATTATGAACCTTTGATTTGGGCTTATCCGCATCTGAAGACCATCAGATCTGTAAATTCGCCAATGCATCTTTGGATCGACGTTCTGAATTTCAAACTCGGTATATGTGTAAGTGACTTCTTTGACAGTGATGCCGGTTGGTTTCGGAGGGGTTGCGACAAGCAATCTGTAGCCAAGCCATTCGCTGTCAATCATTGTGTTGCCTTGGCAATCAGGTTCGGCAAGCGCGCGCACCCAGAAAACAGAAGGCTGCGGTGCCTCGCCGGAAATAGAGAGGAACGTGTCCGTTGTGCAATGCATCGTTCCATTTGCTTCGTAACGGTACTCGTAGCTTTTGGCCTCTGGCACGCTCTCCCAACCAAACCGAATGGAATCGGAGGAGAGATATTGAGTGTCAACAAAAATCTTCTTTATTGCAGGCCAAGCCACCGTACTCAAATGAGCGGAGGGCTCTCCGAGTTGGGAATACTTATTCAACAATCTGAATGTTCCAGAGACATTAGTTAAAAGAGTCGCTGACGGGCAAACAAACGAGTAAGGGCGGTTTGGCGTCCCTTCCATTGCCGGCGAGTAACCGGAGCAGGCTATTTCTTTGCCGTCATCAAATTTGAAAATCCCTGGCATCTCTGTTGAGTTCGTCCGATTCTGCCAAATATTCGCGCTGAGATCATCGGTTCTTATCAGGATTTCGTCAGCTCGAGAACTGAACTCTGTAATTGTAGGTGTGCTCGGGTAGTACTCGTTTTTTAGAAGCACCAGTGCTGGCATTGATACTTGAGCGCCACGGCGAATTTGAAATGAGAAACTTTGAAAGTAGTTTCCAGAGGTCTCATAGCTGGTTACGTTCTTTGCCACCAGCTTTGAATTCATATAAAGATCAGCGGGGCCATCGGGCCAGCTAACTGAGATGCTCTGGAGCGATGTGGCCACCGAAGGTTCATCAAGGGTGCTCTCGGCTGCAATCAACTTAGTTAGCTCTGTTGCAGCGTAAGCATCGACAATGCCCGCACCAGTGAAATACTGCTGCGGAAAGTCGCTTTCAACTTGTGCATTGCAAGACCACTTGCCATCTATTTCCGACTTAATGCAGGAGTCCCAAACTCTTGGTTTAGTTTCAAGCGCTGGTTTAGCGGTGGCTTGCAAAATCGCTTGAACTTGTGCTGGAGTCAGATCTGGTTTTATGGATAGAACAAGTGCTGCAACTCCTGCAATAAAAGGAGTGGCAGCAGAAGTTCCGCCAAATCCATTGTTTGGAGCTACTGGATCGTATGCAGCGACGTCTACTCCAGGTGCCATCAAATCTAAGTTGGGTCCCCAACTTGAAAATCCCGCACGAGCTCCGGTGTGATCACTCGCACCAGCGCTTATTAAGCCAGCTATGGAATGTGCCGAAGGATAAGACTCTGTGGTCTTACCTAATACGCAACTTCGATTCATTCCCCAATATGCAATTGGAGTACAACCTTGATTGCCTAATGCTGCAACAACAACTACACCTTTTCTCGTGGCCGCTAACATCGCGGCATTCATGTAAATATCTTCGCCTCCACCGAAGCTCATGCTGATAACTTGTGCGCCTTGATCTACCGCCCAGTTAAACGCTTTTCTTATCGCTTCGCTATCGCAAGTATTTAGATAACAAACTCTTCCAATGATTAGTGAAGCCCCTGGAGCTGAACCACTAACGCCTGTCGCTAAATCTAAATCAGCTGCCACCGAAGATGCAGTCAAAGTGCCATGTTCTTGCAGGGGTGGTTGGGACGAGACAAAATCCTTGTAGGCAATAATCTTGTCTACTAATCCAGGTGCAGTAGCTGCAACACCGCTATCTAAGATTGCGACTTTTACGCCTTGACCGAGAAGCCCCTCAGCACGAGTTTTATCCGCATTGATTTCTTTGATTGCCCACTGATTATGTTCCGCGGTAGTCCCATACTCCGGCCAGAAGGCTGTTTCTTCAGCAGATGCAATTGCTTGTGGAAATAAAACCAAAATATAAATAGTCAAATAAGCGCTTGCCTTAAGCATCGATTTGAGCATTACTGTTTGGCCACCAGAGTTGTAATCATCGCTTTGGCTGCAAGCACCATTTTGTCTATATCCATCGTGAAAAGATTAGGGAAACCCTCTGACATTTCAGTCATCAGCGGGACATGAACAAAACCGCTTTGGACAGCAGTTTTAGCTAGTGCTCGTTGAAGCTCATAGAAGATGTGGTTGCAGACAAATGTGCCTGCCGTTAGTGACACTGAGGCGGGAATCCCTTCAGATCTGATAGCCGCAACCAGTTCTTTTATTGGCAAGGTGCTCTCGAATGCAATTGGCCCATCTGGGTGTATCTTCTGATCAGTTCGTAAATGCCCTGCGTTATCGGCTATTGAGGCATCGTCCATGTTCACGGCAAATCGTTCAGGAGTGATTCCTGTTCTGCCTTCGGCTAAACCAAAGCAGATCACAACATCCGGCTTATGTTCTTCGACCAAGGCGAGAAGTCGTTCCGCCGCTTCCCCATAAACCACTGGTAGAACCGTAGTGAGAATTTGAGCCCCTGGCACTTCATTTGGTTTTAGGGCAAGCGCTAGTTGCTCACTAGGGTTGAGCTTTGCATTATTGAATGGCTCAAATCCGGTTACCAGCACCTTCAGCATGCGGTCAGTCTAGCCCTTAGCGGTATTTGGTAACAGGTCTTTATAGAGTTGATAACACTTTCGCATCGGGGGCTAATGTTGCAGGGATTGCACAGCCTTTGCCGTTTAGGCTTTCGGGATGCTGAAAAAAACTAATCCTCTTATTGGATATCTAAGACTTCTGATGGCTTTCGCGTTGTTCGGAAGCGTCTACTGGCAGGTAAGTGACCGTCTGGCTCACAACCTATTTAGGCCTACCGAGTACTTCTCATACTTCACTATTACTTCATGCCTAATTGCTGGTGTCGTATTAGTTATCGCCGGCCTCGGGGTGCTGCGTAATCAACCTGAAACTAAGGCACTTACGCTATCAAGACTGACCATGGCTGTATCAATGGCGATTGTTGGAGTTATCTATAACGCCTTGCTAGCAAATGCTGCTCCAGATGCTAGAGACATAGGTTATGCCTGGCCTCAACTACCTAACCAGATCATCCACACTTACATGCCTATCGTGATTTTCTTGGAGTGGTTACTTACCAATACTGGAGTTGCACTAAAGCTAAAGAGTGCCTTCTGGGTTTTGATTTACCCGCTGACCTGGTTGGCTTTCTCAATTACCCGAGGCTATGTTCAAGGCTGGTGGGCTTACTGGTTCATTGACCCTCAGTATGGAATCAGCACGATGATTACTTGGATTATTGCGATCTCAGTATTTTTCATCGTGCTATCCCTTGGTCTTTTGCCTGCACAAAGAGCCATAGCCAAACTACGCAAATAGATTTCTATTTGAGGCTTAGCCTTAGTTCATGATTGATTTTCAAGATCCTGATTTTGTTCTTGACCCATACCCAAAACTAAAAGAGCTGCGTCAGCTCGGGAAACCTGTCTGGCATGAAGGTTTAGAGATGTGGTTGGCAGCTAGGCATACTGATGCCAATGCGGTTTTGAGAACTAAAACACTGGGACGAATCTTCACACCTAAGTCACCTGAGATTCAATGGTCGGAATTCAACTGGTTGCATGCAGACAGCATTCTTGACTCCGAGCCTCCGAAACATACAAGACTTAGATCTCTAGTTGGTAAAGCTTTCTCTCGGTCACGCATTGAAGCTCTAAGGCCAGAGATCGAACGCATTGCTAGTTTGTTACTGGATGATGCCCAGCTCAAAGTTGATGAAACCGGTTACTTCGATCTGATTGCTGATTATGCAGAGCCACTTCCCGTGAAAGTGATCGCAGCTTTACTTGGCTTCCCAGATAAAGATGAGCAGCTATTGAGACCATGGTCGCAGGCCATAGTAAAGATGTATGAAGTAAATCCTTCGATAGCAGCCCAGGACGAAGCTAAACAAGCAGCTCATGAGTTTGCGGAATATGTTCGTGGTCTTATGACGGATAGAAAATCAAATCCAGGCACTGATCTAATTAGTGAACTGGCAGTTGTTGAAGAAGCCGGAGAGAAACTAAACGCTCAAGAGCTAATTGCTACCTGTGTTCTTCTTTTGAATGCCGGTCATGAAGCGAGTGTTAATGGTTTTGGTAATGGCATGGTTGCAGCCCTTGAGCGACAAGACCAGCTAAAACTTCTACAAGATGACCCTAGGGGCATAACTGACTCAGCAGTTGAGGAGTTCCTTCGGTTTGATGCTCCGCTGCACCTGTTTGAAAGAACTGCAACTGCAGATACCGAGATAGGTGGGATAACGGTTCTCAAGGGGCAAAAGATTGCATCTTTAATTGGATCAGCTAATAGAGATGAAACAGTTTTTGATAAAGCAGATGAAATGGATCTCACCAGAGAGCAGAACCCTCATATCGGTTTTGGTGCTGGCATTCACTTCTGTTTAGGGGCACCGCTTGCTCGTATTGAGATGAGCGCATCGCTTCCTCTGTTATTCGAAAGAATGCCTAATCTAGAGCTCAAATCGGAACCAATTAGAAGACCTACCTTTGTGCTCAGGGGCTATGAAAAAATTGAAATTATAAGTCGCCGATAGCCCCACAGGGCAGTGTTTTGTTGCCAATTGGTTGTTATTTTGCTTTGTAACGAATAGGTAACTTGGCTATTTATGACGATATTTAACGGGATTCCTGAGAGTAACCTGAAACGGCAGTCCCAAAGTCGGGCGATCCAAATGTTTTGCCCGAATTAACTAATAAGGAAAGGCAATTACAGAAATGGATAATCTCCTATCTGACGTTCTCACGGACGTACAGTTCACTGTCGTTTACAACATGCTGTCTCTAGGTATCGCCAGCATGCTATTCACCGCGATCTTCCTATGGGTAGCTCGTGACAGAGTTCTACCTAAGTACCGCATGGCAGTTATGGTTTCAGCAACTGTTACATCAATCGCTGCTTACCACTACTTCAGAATGTTTGATTCATTCAACGCAGCTTACGGTGGCACTCACACCCCACTTGAGGCGTTTGCTCACTACAACGTTGGTTACCGTTACATCGACTGGTTCCTAACTGTTCCACTACTACTAGTTGAGCTTGTTGCTGTTCTAGGTCTAGCTAAGGCTATTCAGTCATCACTTCTAAAGCGTCTAGTTCCAGCTGCTGCTTTGATGATCGCTCTTGGTTACCCTGGTGACGCAAAGCTAAACATCTTGGGCATCACAGGCGAAGGCTTTGCTAGCGAAGCTGCTGTTTGGGGTCTACTATCAACAATTCCATTCCTATACATCATGTATGTACTATGGTTCGAATTGAAGAAGAGCCTTGCATCTCAGTCAGATAAGGTTCGCGGTCTATTCCAGACACTACGCGTTCTTCTTATCGCTACTTGGGGTGTCTACCCAATCACCTTCATCCTTGCTATGAACACCAACGGTATTCCTTCAGCAAGCGATGTTGTAAACCGTGAAGTTGGATACACAATTGCTGACATTCTAGCTAAGTGTCTATTCGGCCTAATCATCTTCAGCATTGCACGTATCAAGTCAGCTGAAGAAGACAAGAGCCACGCTTCAGCAGAAGGTCACTAGTCACTAGTTACCTCTTAAACATTTGGAGCCACCTGAAAAGGTGGCTCCATTTGTTTTAACTATTAAGTTATTGGTATTTCATTACCAAGAGCACTTCTAACTCTTGGGATAACTTCGTTCGCATAAAGCTCAATGGATTTCATCATCTGTGATTGCGGCATCGGGCCAGTGGAATACTTCAGGTCAAAACGGTTAGCTCCGGTTGATGTGATGGCATGGATGATCTTGTTGGCGACAGTCTCTGGAGATCCAACATATAAAGAACCGAACTTCACTTCGTTATCGAAGTGCTCATAGGTCATTGGACCCCAACCACGTTCTTGACCGATACGTCCAAATGATGAGTTGTAGTGTGGCCACATCTGCTTTGCTGCTTCTTCATCGGTATCAGATATGTGGCCAGGTGAATGAATACCAATAGGTAGCTGAGGCTTCTCAAAACGATTTAGTGACTCCCTGTAAAGACCAGCAAATGGTGCAAACCGTTGTGGGTCTCCGCCAATGATTGCTAACGCAAGAGTAGCCCCATGTTTGGCAGCTCTGATAACTGAATGCGGTGATCCTCCCACTCCGACGCGAAGAGGAATTCTTCCGCGTTCAGTCTTTGGATAAACCTCTTGGTTATTTAGAGCTGCTCTGGTCTCTCCTGACCAAGTAACAGGTGCTTCTTTGAGAAGTTCAACTAGCAGATCAAGTCTTTCTTCAAAGAGTTTTTCGTAGTCTGAAAGGCTAAAGCCAAATAAGGGGAAGCTCTCAGTAAACGAGCCTCTACCGGCAGTGATCTCTGCTCTGCCATTGGATAGAGCATCTATAGTTGCAAAGCGTTGATAGACCCTGACCGGATCTTCGCTGGATAGCACTGTCACCCCAGTACCAAGGATGATCTTTGAGGTAACTGTTGCAATACCTGCCAATACGGTATCTGGTGCAGAAACTGCAAAGTCGCTGCGATGATGCTCCCCAACACTGAAGTGATTGATGCCCA
>CAILDA010000135.1 GCA_903832875.1 uncultured Micrococcales bacterium
ATGGGCACAGTGTTAGCTGAACTGAACTACCCAGAACCAATGACTCATTCTGAGCGCATTGGTACAGCTATTGCAAAAGTATTAGAAGAAGCTGGGGTAAGACCTAGCCAGATCGCAAGAGTTGTTGCAGGCGTTGGCCCTGGTCCTTTCACGGGACTCAGAGTTGGTTTAGCGGCAGCGCAGTTCTTCGCTCTTGGTGCTAAAGCAGACCTAGTTGCTGTTTGTTCACTAGATGCCATTGCCTTGGATTACTTTCAAGCAAACCCTGGCTCTAAAGCACTATTGGTTTCAACCGATGCCAGAAGGAAAGAAGTGTTCTGGGCTTCGTACCAGGGAGTTGCTAACGGTATTCCAATTAGAGTTCTAGGGCCTAGCGTTAATAAACCTGAAGACCTAGGTGAGTTCATAAACCTTGAAGAGCATGCGGTAACTGATCTTGTAGTCAGAGCTGCTTCTTTAGGTCAGATTGCTTTTGATCAGTCTTTGACGGAGCTTGGTCCTAATCGAGATATTTCTCCTATTTACCTTCGTGAACCTGATGCAGTTCCAACTAAACCTAAGAAGGTTAGTGGCTAATGGCTGCAGTAATTAGAGAAGCAACAGTTCAAGATCTTGATGCCATCATGCTCATCGAGCAGGAATGCTTTATCAACGATGCTTGGTCTCAAGAGATGATGAGGGATGAGCTCAAAGCTCCGCACACTTTTTACATTGTTGCTGTTTTAGAGAATGTGGTTGTTGGCTATGGCGGTTTGAGTAAGTTAACCGGCAGTGATCAGGCTGATATTCAAACCATTGCAACAAGTCCAAATAAACGAGGTTTAGGTATTGGCAAGCAACTCATGTTTGCACTTACTGCACAGGCTAATTCCCTTGGTGCTAAAGAAATATTTCTTGAAGTCAGAGCAGATAACTCGGTAGCGCAGAAGCTTTATAAAGTATTTGGTTTTAGACAGATTGGTGTTCGTAAGAAGTATTACCAACCCGACGATGTTGATGCCTTTGTAATGAAAACAGAGTCTTTAGTTCCCCCTAAAACCGAACCCGTAGTTCTAGGGATAGAAACATCCTGTGATGAGACTGGAATCGGAATCGTTAGAGGTAACACGCTGTTGGCTAACGTAATCTCTTCCAGCATGGAACAGCATGCCATCTTTGGCGGTGTTGTTCCAGAAGTTGCTGCTCGTGCTCACCTTGAAGCACTCACTCCAGTTCTCGATGAAGCTTTAGATAAAGCAGGTGTCACACTTGACGACATTGATGCTATTGCCGTTACCAATGGCCCAGGACTTGCCGGTGCTCTTATGGTTGGTGTTGGCGCTGCTAAAGCTTTAGCGGTAGCAACCGGCCTTCCTATTTATGCGGTGAATCATTTAGTTGGTCACGTAGGTGCAGATATCTTGGATCAGGGCAAGATCGAACTACCAACCATTGCCTTACTAGTTAGCGGTGGGCATACTTCTTTGCTTCTGGTGAGAGATCTGTTGGACGATGTTGTTTTACTAGGTGAAACTATCGATGATGCAGCTGGTGAAGCATTCGATAAGGTGGCAAGGGTTCTAGGGCTTAGCTACCCAGGTGGACCTGAAATAGATCGAGTGGCGAAAGATGGTAACCGGCAGGCTATTAGATTCCCAAGAGGACTAACACTTCCGAAGGATATGGCTGAGCATCGCTATGACTTTAGTTTCTCTGGACTAAAGACTGCAGTTGCCAGACATGTTGAATTAGCAGAATTCAATAAGCAAGAGGTACCGGTTGCCGATGTTGCAGCCAGTTTCAGAGAAGCAGTAGTTGATGTTCTAATCACGAAAGCAATAGCTGCCTGTAAAGATCATGATGTTCCAAGGTTGCTTCTCGGTGGCGGTGTTATCGCTAACTCAAGACTTCGAGAAGTAGCTATTGCTAAATGTGCTGAAGCAGGAATAGCACTTCGTATTCCAGCACTATCTCTCTGCACCGATAACGGTGCAATGATTGCAGCTCTCGGTGCTCAGCTAGTGATGGCAGGACGGCAACCAAGTTCACTTGGTTTCTCTGCTGAATCAACGCTGCCTGTTACTCGAGTGCAGTCCTAGCCCAAATCATTCACAGCCTTTTAGTAGGTGTATCTAGGGGTTATCCCAAGGCTTTAGGCGTAGTCTTCCAAATGACACAAAAGGAGAACACATGTCAGAACCAACAAACAAATTCAATTTCAACGAACTAAACACTCTCGCCGTGATCTCACTGGCGAGCGCAGTATCACTATTTGGTGCCCCAGCAGCTGTGATCACAGGTCACGTTGCTTTACAGCAGCTAAAGACTTCTGGTCAAAAGGGACGCTGGATGGCTCTAGTTGGAGTTGCGCTTGGCTATCTAGGAATTGCTAGTGCAATTCTTTTCACCATTATTGCTGCAATCCTAAGATTCCGTTACGGTCATTACCTTGACTGCACGAATATGGGTGGTTATAGCCCAATGTGTTATGACTATCGATACAACGGCCCTGAACCAATGCCAGACCCGAGCCTCTTGCCGATGCCTGGTACTAACTAGTCACATTGGTTTATGAACAACCCCTCACCTTTACAGGTGAGGGGATTTCTCATTTAAGCTATGGGTTCAACTACTAGGACTCTATGAGTATCAGCAACGCGGGTGACTATCAGTGTTAGCGAGTTAGGACCCTTAGGGGCAAGTTCTCTTCTAAGTTGC
>CAILDA010000136.1 GCA_903832875.1 uncultured Micrococcales bacterium
AGGTTCTTTCAACAGCTCTATGCCTTTGCTCACGAGATTAGTAAACCTTAACGAGCCTGAAAAGCGCTAGCGCAAGGAATAACTGTAAGTGCGTTATAACTTCAGGCACAGACCCTGATACAAAGTGCGTTTGGATGGTTTCGATTTGCTTAGACTTTGTCTTTCAGAAGCTTCCCGACACGCAGCCTGACCTATCTACACTTGCCTTGATAGTTTGGAAAACTACCAAGTATGAGTAATCGTCTAAAAGACATCAGCCACAAACTGATTGATTCACTAAGTGATGGAATATTCTCTATTGCATTGACCCTATTGGGATTAGAAGTTGTATCACTGGTGCCAGAAATAAGTCAAAGCCAGAATGTTGTCCTCGCTTTGCGAGAGCATTTGCCAACATTTTTGGCATTCTTGCTTGGCTTTGTTGTTCTGTTTTCCTGGTGGTACAGCTATCACGCAACAAGTCAATACGTTCTCAACACCACAATCGTTGTTGTCTGGGGACACGGATTCACGTTGATGTGGGTAACACTCATGCCTTTCGCCATAGCCATGCTCGCCCAAACAATGGACACACCAAACTTTAGCTGGGGAGTTTTCTTTTTCTCCATTTGTTTACATGGCCAGTACTGGACAAATCTAATCGTTGGTGGGCTTGGGTTGATTTTCAAAGTAGACGGGCTACCAAAGTTCTCAGAGGACTTTCCTTTAAATAAGGACGAAGTTGGCAAGTGGATCATCACTAGTACGGTCGTCATATCGCTCGTGGGGATTCTGGTAACAATGCTCAGCCTGTTCTATCCGTGGGTTTCGCTAGGCCTGTGTGGACTGTTCATACTTTCAACATTCAATCCAAATCAGGGCTTTGGGCGAATTCTGAGCCAGAGCAAAAGAAGGAAAGCTAATGGTTAAAGACATCCCAGTATCAAAGGTTTTTTCACTCAGCGATGGAGTCTTTTCGATTGCCATTACATTGTTAGTTTTGGATCTAATTCCAGTAGGCGCTGAAATAACCTCAGCTCCCGACTTCAATGAAGCCCTGGCTAGCAAATGGCCGGTATTCGCTGCCTTCACCCTTGGGTTTTTAGTGATTGCCTCTATTTGGTTCGACTACCATGCCTTGGGTCAGTACTTCAAAGAGACAAACGAAATTTGGGTATGGGAGCAGATTTTCACGTTCTTCACAGTCACTCTGATTCCTTTTGGTGTTTCCATTTTGGGTCAAGGGGTTAACACTCCAAACATGACCTGGCCCGTGTTCTATTTTGGCGTGATACTTTTCGCCAGAAGCCCGGTAACACTTCTGGCTATTTATCTAGCTCGACGTAAATATGGTGGTCTTAAGATGACACCCGACTTTCCAGTCGATGTCAGAACTTTCGAGAATTTTTCAATGATCGGGTTAGGCATCACGACTGTCTACGGCGGGCTGGTCGTCTGCCTTTCGCTTATCAACTCTTGGCTTGCCCTAATTTTGTATTCGACATATGTTTTAGTTCGCATGGCCCCTATTACCAATTGGAACAACACATTTAAGCTCATTCAGAAGCGCAGCTCTTCAGCCGTTAGCAAATAGTAGGTTTCCAAAGGTGTGCTGGAAAAGCGCTCGGTAAGGGCTAGACAGTGCACATTAAATGAAAAGTGCGCTTGGAGGGACTCGAACCCCCAACCTTCTGATCCGTAGTCAGATGCTCTATCCGTTGAGCTACAAACGCTTGGGTGCCAATGGCAACCTAGTTAGTTTACCCCAATAACTCACTGGGCTCAATGACTCTATATGAAGGGGTTAGTTTTTGGGATAAACTAAACAAGTTCTGGAGACGTCGCATAGCCCGGTCGAGTGCGCCTCACTGCTAATGAGGTAAGGGTCTTAAAAGCCCTTCGGAGGTTCAAATCCTCTCGTCTCCGCCAGAATAAAAGCCCCCAGGTTTTCCGGGGGCTTTTTCTATTTGTATCTGGTTATCAGCGATCAGCTGGGCTAGGCACAGATGTGTAAAAGTTCAGCTTCGTCGGAGCAACGATTAGCTGAGGTTCAAGTCTTTGGATTTTTGCAACATGCTCGCTTTCCATGTGCTCATTCCAAGCAGCTCTGCTTTCCCACTTCTCAAACATGTGCCAAACCTGAGGGTGCTCTTGATCAGCTACTAGGTCATAGAGTAAGCAGCCTGGCTCTGCTAGCGATGCTCTCATTAGTTCTGAGTATGCTGCTTCCGCTTCTTCTCTCTTGGAAGGATTTGGGTAGATGTCAGCCTTTAGATATAGATAAGTCATTGTTTGTTTCTTTACTTGTCGTCTTTTGAATAGCTACCGGTAATTGTTCCGATTAATGAATCTGCGGTGTATTCACTTGTTGGTGAATCCCTAACAATCTGTCCTAGACGTAGAACCACAATTCTGTCCGTAACTGCAAGCACGTGCGGAAGTGTGTGCGAGATGAAGATAACTCCAAGACCCTTCTTTTTGGCTCTCTTAATTACTTCCAGAACCTCAGCAGATTGTCTTGCCCCTAGATGGTTAGTTGGCTCATCGAGGATTAGAACTTTTCTGGCCCAGGAGACAGCACGGCCAATAGCAACAGCTTGTCTTTGGCCACCTGATAGTTGAGAGACTGGTCGGTTAGCTGAAGGGAACGCTATTCCGACAGCTTCTAGATCTGCTTGTGCTTCTTCTTCCATTTGCTTCTTAGCTAAGAAGCCCATCTTGCCGAAGATGCCTTTAACAAACTTTTCTCTGCCTAGAAAAACGTTCTGGCTAACGGTTAGGTGTGGAGCTAAACCTGAATCTTGGTAAAGAGTTTCAATGCCTTCTTCAAGAGCCTGCTTAGGGTTCTCCCAAACTTTCTCTTTCCCATCAAGAATGATCTGACCACCGTCAGGTGAGTGAGCGCCGGAAAGAACCTTAACAAGAGTTGACTTACCTGCACCGTTGTCACCGACAAGACCAACTACTTCACCTGCGTGAAGTTTGAAACTTGCACCATCGAGAGCAACAACTGCTCCGTAGTTTTTAGAAACGTTTCTAATTTCGTAAATAACTTTCTGAGCCATGATTATTTCCTGCCTGGTTTCTGCAGTGTTTGAACTGCTACGGCAGCTGCAATCAAGATTGCAACAATAACTTGCTTGAGAGATGGGCTAACTGTTACTACTTTCACCATTAGCAGACCTGATTGAA